>NZ_CP047030.1:320000-640000 GCF_009796825.1 Algibacter sp. L3A6 | reverse complement strand
GCTCGATAAATTGGTCGTGCATGGGTTTTAGCGTGGTTTGGTAACGTGTTAAAACCTCGTTTATATCACGGCCACGTTCGCTAATGTCGCGTTTTAAACGTCTAATTAAACGCTCGTCGGTATCGGCATGTACAAATATTTTAATATCAAACATATCACGAAGCTCTGGGTTTGTTAGTATTAATATACCTTCAACAATCATTACTTTTCTCGGGTGTGTTAAAATAGTATCGCCCGTTCTGTTATGTTTTACAAAAGAATATACGGGTTGGTGTATATTTTTGCCTTTTTTTAATGCTTTTAAATGTGTTGCTAATAAATCGAAATCGATAGACCTTGGATGATCGAAATTTATATTACCACGCTCATTGTAAGATAAGTGTGAGTTGTCGTTATAATAAGAATCTTGCGAGATGATACCCACCTCACCTTCTGGCAATTCGTGTAGAATTTGATTAACAACCGTTGTTTTTCCGCAGCCTGTACCGCCTGCAATTCCTATAATTAGCATGTGTTTTTGTTTTTTGCAAAGTTAATTAATTGTAAAGGTTTAAGTAATCTTTATTTTTTAATTTTTGCAACTTCGTCTTCCGTAATTATTTTGTCGTTTTTGTTACCCCAAGCGTTGGTAATGTAATTCATAACATCGGCCACCTCATCATCACTTAAGCCTAATGGCATCATGGTACCGTTGTATACTTTGTCGTTTACAACTATGCGTCCTGTGAGTCCAAATTTTATAGCTTTTATACTTGCAATACGTTCTGTTTGTAAATAATCAGATTTTGCCAATGGCGGATACACTTTTTCTACACCTTTTCCGCTAGGTAAATGGCAAGACATACAGAAATCGTTATAGATTTCACGACCACGAACAATACTTTCTTTTAACGGATCAGTTTGGGTATAATTGGGTTGAGCTGGAATTATGCTGTATAACGAACAGCAAATCAAAAAGCAACATGCAATTAATTTCATAATTTAAGTTTTATTTATTCGGAATAATTTTAACAATACCAGTGCCTTCTGCGGCTACATAAATATAACCATCGGGTCCTTGAATTACGTTACGTACTCGACCAATATCTTTAAACAATTCTTCACGTTTTACAACTTTGTTGTTTTCGAGCACTAAACGCTCTAAATATTGAAATTTTAGAGAGCCAACTAATATATTGTTTTTCCAATCTGGATATTTATCTGAAGTAACAAAGGCCATACCACTTGGTGCGATAGAAGGCACCCAATAAAATAACGGCTGTTCCATGCCTTCTTTTTCTGTAATCTCTGTAAAAGCAGTACCGCTATAGTTTACACCATAAGAGATTACGGGCCAACCGTAATTTTTGCCTTTTGCTATAATATTAATTTCATCGCCACCTTTTGGTCCATGTTCATTAACCCAAATGGCTCCAGTTTCCGGATGGATTGCCATACCTTGTGGGTTACGATGTCCGTAGCTGTAAATGGCTGTTTTAGCATTTGGTGTATTTACAAACGGATTGTCTGTTGGTATGCTACCGTCGTCATTAAGTCGGTATATTTTACCACAGTCGCGTGTAATATCTTGAGGGTTTTCGTCACGATTACCACGTTCACCTATAGAGAAATAAAGGTAACCATCGTTATCAAATTCAATTCTAGAACCAAAATGTTGTCCTTTTTTTGTGTTTGGTCCGGCTTTGTACAATAGTTGTTTTTCAACAAAGGCGTTATTTTTTAATTTGCCACGCATAAGGGCTGTATTACCACCATCGCCGTCACCTTCCGCGGAAGCGTATGTAATATAAATCCAACCATTGTTAGTGTAATCGAGATGAATTTCAATATCTAATAAACCACCTTGACCACGAAGATACACTTCTGGTAAGCCTGAAATATTTGTTTTTGTTCCGTTTTTAAAATGAATAAGTTCACCTGATTTTTCTGTAATTAGCATGCTGCCGTCTGGAAGAAAAACCATGCCCCAAGGAATATTTAAATCGGGAACAACAACTTCCGTAGTGTAATTTAAAGCCACAGGCGGTTCGGCCTTTACTTTAGATTCGCTTTGTTGCGCACAAGCACTTAACGAAAGGGCGAGTATGGTAAATAGTATATGAAATTGTTTCATTTTTTCGTTTTTTTTATAAATTTAGTTAAAACTTATAACTTAAGTTAACTCCAGCGTAATAATTTAACGGTTGCCCTGGATAATAATATCGTGGTGCGGCACCACCAAAACCTGTGGCATTAATAAGTATTTGTGAGGCGTAATGCGTGTTAAAAACATTATCCAGACCAAAATAGATATTCAACTTTAGGTTTTTATTTAGGTTGTGTCTAAAACCCAATTTGATGTTCGTTAAACTGTAGCGATCGGAAAATAGTGTGTTGGCATCCGTCATTGGTATGCGACCTACGTATTGGTAGTTTACGGAGGCATAAAGACCCAATGCAGTATCTAAATCTAAACCTGTGTTTAATAGGTTAGATGGCACACCTGTTAGTTTATTACCCGAAAAATTATTTCCATCATCTTCAAAATCTCTGAATTTAAAATGGTTTAAGGCATACGTGATGTATTGGTTTAGTGATAGTTTTTCCGATGTTAGCCATTGATATTTTATAATGGTTTCTAATCCATTATGTAAAGTGCGTCCCGCGTTAACGCCTATAAATTGGTCGTTGCCTGTTCGTCTAGCGACTAAAAGGTTGCGCACATCTAATCTGTATAAAGCGAGGTTAAATTGTAAGCGATTATTATAAAAAGCACTTCGTGTTCCTAGTTCGAAATTCCAGCCTGTTTCTGGTTTTATATCCGTATTTATTAAACCATCGGGAAGCAAGGTTTCTTGAGTTGAAGGCGGTGAAAAACCATGGCTAATATTAGAATATAAACTGATGTGTTTTGATAATTGATGCGATATTCCAAATTTAGGAGACAGTATGGCTTTAAAGCTATAGTCGCCAGATTGGTCGGGATTTTCATCTGAAATAAAACGGTCTGATAAAGTGTATGACGTTTTGTTTAGATTTACCCCAAAAGACAGCATTGTTTTTTCTGAAGCTTGATAGTTACTTTCAAAAAAGAGGTTGTAGTAGGTTCTGTTTTCTTTGAAATCGGAAAATTTATCGCCTTCAACGCTGCCTGACCCTTCGGGAGCGTCTTGATATAAATTCTCGTAGTTTTTGGATATATAGCGGTCTTTAAAGAATTCGCCACCTAGTGTGTAATTAAATTTTTTCCATCGTCCTAAAAAACGACTTCTCAATCCGTAAGCCGATGTATTTTCGGTTAGAATATCAAAAGGTCTCGGTTCATAAGCCTTTTTAAAAGATGTAAAAATACTGGTAGTTTGTTTTAGGTTCTTATGATATTGATGATTCCATGATGCTCCAAATATCTCACGTTGTACATCTTCATACCCTTGAGCTTGTGCCCATGTAAAGGCGGCAGATTTCGGATTGTTATTATATGCATCTTCATTTAAGGAACTTGGTATAAAAGCGTTCAAGTCCACATAACTCGCTAAAATAGAGAGAGCGTCTTTTTCACTTAAATAATGATTGGTGTTTATTGTGAGTGTTTGTCTGTTGTATGCGTTATTATCGCGGTAACCATCGCTTTCTGTGTTACTATGGATTATTTTATAGCTGTTTTTATCCGTTCCGTGATTTATGTTTAAAACACTTTTTACTAAACCAAAAGAACCTATTGTGATATCTGTTTCCGCTAAGGTTTGGTTTAGGTAAGCGTGCTCTGGTGTTAAATGTATCGTGCCGCCCAATCCGGCGCCATAGATACTAGAACCGGCACCTTTTATAATTTCAAATCGGGATAAGGCACTGAGTTCAAAATCTTCAATGGTGGTTTCTCCATTACCGGATGTTAACGGAATGTCTTGAAAATAAGCCCGTATTTTAGAGGTGCCGTATAAATTTCTAGAACCAATACCACGTATGGAGATCTTATTAGTGTTTAATGCGCCCGATTGCATAAAAACTCCAGGAACGCGATTCAATACTTGGATGGGCGAGGTGGAGTTACTGCGTTCTAAATCTTTAGATGAAATAATATCAATAGTAGTATTCGCTTTTTTTAGTTCTAAAGGCAATTGATGGGCGTTCACAATAACTTCGTTTAATCGATCAGGATTTAACTCCAGTTGAATTATAACGTTGTCGGATTTTAAATCTATCGTTTCTACTTGATAGCCTATTTTTGTAAAGCGATATACACCAGAGTTTGGCACTTCAAAATACCCTAAATGATCGGAAGTTGAAATGATTTTGTTTTCATAATTTGTAATAGTGGCGTTTTGCAGCGCTGTACCATTTTCTTTTTCAATAATACGTCCGGTGATGATTTGCTGAGCATTTCCAGAGGTATAGCTGAAAAATAAAATTATAATGATGGTTATTTTGTTGAAAATAAAAGATTTATAAGTGCTCATTGTAGGGTTTAGCTAAATATAGTTGATTTGGTTTAAGCATGAAAAACAGGTGTTGTTTGACTGCTTTGTAAACTAAAGTTAATTTTTTTTAAAATTACTAAAAAAAATAGTGTCTATATTATAGAAAAATGTATATTTGCACCCGGTTAGAGATAATCATATTCGGGGTGTAGCGTAGCCCGGTTATCGCGCCACGTTTGGGACGTGGAGGCCGCAGGTTCGAATCCTGCCACCCCGACTAAAAACCTTTTGAGAAATCAAGAGGTTTTTTTAGTTTATTCAAGTTTCTTTTGAATAATTGAAATTTCTGAAACCTTTATGATTTTACTAGTTTTCTACTTTTCAAAATTGTTGTAATTTTATGATTATAAAAACAACATAAAGGACATAAAAATGTGCTTTAAAACTCCCTGTAAACCAACAATTAATGGCATTTCAAACACGTTCCTTTATAACTCAAATCGCTTCAAGTAAAACTTTAGTATTAAATCTCATTCTGTTAATTTTTATTATTGGCTGTAAAAAAGTATCGTATGAGGAACCTGAAATCTCATTAGATTCCTATCAAATAGAAGATGGTTTTCATTTAGAAGTCGCTGTTTCAGAGCCTTTTATTGAAGCGCCAGTGGCTATGGATTTTGATAATCAAGGGCGTATGTGGGTTGTTGAGATGAAGGGATATATGCGAAATTTAAAAGGCATTGGTGATGAAATGCCCAATGGTGTAATTTCTATAATGGAAGATTTAGATCATGATGGGGTTGCCGATCATTCCAAAATATTTTTAGACAGTTTGGTATTACCGCGCGCTATTTCTCATGTTTATGGCGGTTTATTGTATGCAGAACCACCAAATCTTTGGTTTGTGGATATTGAAGATGATAAGCCTGTTAATAGAGTTTTAGTCGATTCTGCTTACGCCTATGGTGGTAATGTAGAGCATCAGCCAAATGGTTTAATGATGCATTTAGATAATTGGATTTATAATGCAAAATCTAAATACAGATACCAACGAAAAAACGGAAAATGGAAAAAAGAACAAACTGCTTTTAGGGGGCAGTGGGGTATCACAAAAGATAATTTTGGTAGGTTGTACTATAATACCAATTCGGTACAATTAATGGGAGACTATGTGTTGCCAAATGTTACCGATAAAAATCCGTATTTTAAAGGTGGTGCAGCTTTAAACAAGAGGTTAACAGTAGATCAACGCGTGTATCCGTTGCATCCCACTTCGGTTAACCGAGGTTATGTAAATGGTGTTTTAGATAAGGATAGTTTATTGGTTAATGTCACATCCGCATGCGGTCCTTTAATTTACACAGGTAATAATTTTGGTGCGCAATATAGTGAAAATGCCTTTGTTTGTGCGCCCGAAGCCAATGTGGTAAAACGAAATATTTTAACTTTTGAAGATGAAATAGTAAGCGCTACACAAGCCCTTGCTGAAACCGAATTTTTGGCCTCCACAGATGAAGGTTTTCGTCCGGTAAATTTGAATAATGGTCCTGATGGTAATATGTACATCGTCGATATGCATCGTGGTATTCTTCAGGATAAAGTGTTTTTAACCGCTTATTTAAAAAATCAATACGCCAAAAAAGCTTTAGATACCATTGTTGGTATGGGGCGTATATTACGTGTGGTAAAAAATGAAAACTCACCGAAGGATATTATTAATGTAGAAAAATTATCAACTTCAGAATTGGTAGGTTTACTGGGCAGTAAAAATGGGTGGTTACGCGATAGGGCACAGCAATTATTAGTTTTTAAAGGTGATAATAAAGCAGTTTCGTTTTTAGAACATGTAGCTTTAGATACACAAAATGCTATCGCTCAAATACATGCTTTGCATACTTTAAACGGTTTGGGGCAACTTGATTTTAAAACATTGGAAATGCTTTTATCTTCGGAAAGTGAGACGGAAGTTCTAAATCATGCATTAGTGTTGTTAGAAAATTATGCCAGTGAAAGTAATTTGGTTTCCGTACTACCGCTCATAGCGGGGTTAGTTAAAAGGGATAATGCTGAATTAGATTTGTATATTTTAAGCACTTTAGGCGGTTGGGCACAAGTTTCAACGGGGCAAGTATTTCCAATTCTTTTTGAACTTTCAAATCGATATGCCGAAAATATTATCTATCAGCAGAGTCTTATAAGTAGTTTAAGAGGTGTAGAGGAAGCGTACAAAATATTTTTAGATGAAGAAAAAAGTATGGTTTCTGAAAACGTGTTAAGTGTTGTTTTAGATAAAACCATTTTAAACAAGCAAAGTAATAAGACGAAAAATACAGAAGTAAAGCCAGCGATGTCTAACGCGTTTGGATATCAAATATTTAGAAACTTCTGTGCAACTTGCCATGGGTTTAATGGTGAAGGTGTTGATGGTTTAGCACCGCCATTAGAAAATTCAGAATATGTAAGAGGCTCAACTAAAAGGTTGGCATTGGTATTGTTGCATGGTTTGGCAGGACCTGTACATGTTAATGGAACATTGTATGAATTAAACGGAACAATGCCCGGACTTGCTAATAACCCTGCGTTTACCGATCGTGATATTAAAAATATTATTAGCTATTTACATAGTACCTTTTCCGAAGGATCAAAAGGAATAGACGTTGAGCAAATAAAAGCATTGCGAGATGTAAAACCAAAATCAGGTGGTGTTTATAGCGAAAAAGAATTGCTGGATTTAGGGTATTAAGTTTACTTAAATAACCTATGCGGAATAAAAGATGGCTTTTGCTATTTTGTTAATAGTGCCTTAGTTTTTAGTGAATTGATGCTAAGTGAACTCAGGCTATATCTCGTTTTTTTAATAAGGCTTTTTTAGTTGCGATATTTTGAGTTTTTAGGCTGTGTTTTTATCAATTTGTTATTAATTAAAATACAGCAGCTTCTAATATTAAATTAATGATATTAATGCCCTGTTTTGTAGGAAAAAATAAGTAGTTCCTCTGTAAAACTTGTATCTTTCGGGCAGTAATTAAACCTTGTAGAATGGCTTTTTTAAGCAGCTCCATAAAAAAAGTATTCCTGTTTGCCCTTGTTATGTGTTGTTGCAATCTTGCTATGGCGCAGCTAAAGGCGACTACTATTGGAGATACTTCTAGTTTAGGCAATAATTGTTTTCAAATAACCCCAGATATAGATGGTCAAGTTGGAGGCGTTTGGTTTGATCATCCTATCGATTTTTCAAATGACTTTACCATTGCTTACCAAAATTACTTTGGAAACAATAATGATGGTGCTGATGGTATGGCGCTTGTTTTTAAATTGACACCTGATATTGTTATTGGAGGTTCGGGTGGAGGGTTAGGTTACGAGGGAATTCCATCTTCTTTAATTATTGAATTCGATACTCATAATAATCCAAGTAGAGAAGATCCTTCTTATGATCATATAGCACTGATGTCAAATGGATCTTCATACCATACGTTTGCTACAAATTTATCAGGCCCTATCAATCCGTTGGTTGATGGTGGCGTAAATATTGAGGATGACCTTCTGCATGACGTTAAGGTAGAGTGGATTGCTACAACGAAGACCTTAAATGTGTATTTCGATTGCCAACTTAGACTATCAAAAACACAAGATTTTAAAAGTAGTATTTTTAACAATGATAATGCTGTATATTTTGGATTCGTAGGAGCAACAGGAGCAAAGCATAATCGTCAAGAAGTTTGCCTAAATCGAGTATCATTTATAGAAGATTTTATTGCAAGTGATGAAACCATTTGTTTAGGAGAATCTATTTTAAAAGATGTTAGTATTCACAATGGTGTTGCTTATTCTTGGGAGCCAAGCGCTAGTGTAAGTGATCCTAATAGTGGTAACCCAATGTTATCACCTACAGTTGATACTAGATATACTGTTAGTATTACCGATTTGTGCGGAGAGACTTTTACAGAATTTATTAATGTAACTATTACAGGGAATAGTATAGTACCTCGTTTTAATCCAATACCCAATGTTTGTGAAGGCGAATCTCTTGTACTACCAAGTACTTCACTCGAAGGAATTACAGGAGCATGGTCTCCAGAACCCGATAACACAAAAACTACAGAATATACATTTTATCCAGATCCCGGTCAATGTGCAGCGCCAACAACCCTAATAGTAAATGTATTAATCCCTACTTTTAATATTCCTGCAGGTATATGTGAAGGTGAAAAGCTATCTCCATTACCCACAACATCTATTGAAGGCATTGTAGGTTCATGGTCGCCCGAATTAAATAATAAAACGCCAACCGTTTATACTTTTACACCTGACGTTGGTCAGTGTGCGCATTCAGTATCTAGACGTATTGATATTTATTCAACAGAAGCTTTATCACTCAAAACTGTAATTTTACCTGATAGTTTTAGCGAAAGTCGAACTATCGAAATGCGTGTTACTGGAGGTAGTGGGTTTTATGAATATCAATTGGATGGCGGTATTTGGCAAAGTGAGGCTGTTTTCGAAAATGTTTCCCGTTGTAATCAGCATGATGTTGGGGTTCGTGATGTTTATAGCTGTACTGCTGAAACTAGAGAAGCGGTAGATCTTATTTTTTATCCCAAATTCTTTACACCGAATGGTGATGGCTATCATGAGTTTTGGAATATTAAATGTTTAGAAACGCATCCAGAAGCAGTGGTGTTTATTTATAATCGCCATGGCGCCCTGTTAAAACAAATAAAACCGAGTCGAAATGGATGGGATGGTACATACGGAGGTACGGAACTCCCTGATGGGAGTTATTGGTTTGTAGCCCATTATAGAGATGAAAGTAATAAAAATAAACAATTACGAGGTTATTTTGCTCTTAAGCGTTAGTAATTCATAAAGTGTTTAATGAAGTAAAAAGAGTTCGGAATCAATTAGACCATATTTAATAGTTTATAAAAAGAAAAAACCGATGAAGTCTAGCTTCATCGGTTTTTTTATTAGAATGATATCAGTGTTGATTCTAAATAGAACCGTATACTTTTTTAACTACGGTTTGTTAATCTCTTAAACCAAGACTTTTTCTCTTCTTCATGTCCGTATCCATAACCATATCCGTTACCATAGCCGTAACCTTTCTTCACATCAGTTCCGTTTATTACAACCGTCATATTTGGAATTCTTTTTTCTTGATATAGTTTTTTTGGAATTTCTAAAAGTCGGCTATCTAAATAATTGGCACGTACTAAATAGATAAATAAATCGGCTCTCGATGCAATTTGTAAGGTGTCAGTCACCATGTTTACTGGGGCGGTATCCACAATAACATAGTCGTAATGTTCCTTTCCATAATTAAGCACCTCATCAAAGCGTCCGTTTATTAATAATTCCGATGGGTTTGGTGGTACCATTCCAGATTGTATCACATCAAAATCCCCATTTTTAGCGGTTTCAATAATTTGATTAATTTGTATGCTTTTATCCGCTAAAAACACGGTTAACCCAGTAGATGCTTCTGTCATGTCTAGATATTCAGCGACCTTAGGTTTACGGACATCTGCCCCAATAAGCAGTACTTTTTTGTTAGACATAGCTAGTACAGTTGCTAAATTAATAGCAACAAAGGTTTTGCCTTCGCCTGGAACTGTAGAGGTAATATAAATCGCTTTAGATTGGTCTTTCAGATTACCAAGCATAAAGTTCATGTTGGTTCTTAACATTCTAAAGGCTTCTGCAACATTACCTCTATCCGCTTTTGACAATATTTTATTATCATCTAAAGTCTTTGGGATATTCCCGATAATAGGTGTTTTTAGTATCGCTTCTAAATCTTCTTGATTATGTATCTTATTGTCTAAAAGAAATAATACGTAAATAATAACGAAAGGAATAAGAAGGCCTAACATTAAGGCTATGGCATAAATCATTTTTCTTTTCGGACTCACAGCGATATCGTTACCATCTGCGGCATCAATGAGTTTAGCATTAGGTACAGTAACAGCCAATGAAATTGCGTTTTCTTCTCGTTTTTCTAATAAAAATAAATACAGTGTTTCTATTATTTGTTGTTGGCGTTGTATATCTCTATACTCGCGTTCTTTTCGTGGCGCTGAGGTTATTTTACCATCAATAGTTCGTTCTTGCGATTTTGCTTGGCCCAAAGAAATCGTTAAACTCCGCTTTAAATTCGTTAGGCCTTGAGATATACTGCTTTGTAATTGTGAAAGTTGCGCATCTAAATTTAAAAGTACCGGATTATTTTTACCAGAACTTTGTGCTATTCTATTGCGTTCTAAAAGTATGGTATTGTATTGTGTGCTGCTAGAAGTTACGTCGCTAGAATTTATACCTAGATTTTCTGGTATTAGGTTTTTTGAGCCCGATTCCATGTGGTCCATAACATAATCTACTAATTTTAGTTGCGTACTTAGGTCTACTATTTCTTTTTCGACCAAGGAGTTCGTTTCTAAAACTATACCTGTTTCCATGGAGATATCGGTTAATTTATTTGCGGTTTTAAAATTTTCAGCGGTTTTATCTACTTTTTTTAAATCTTCCTCAATAATCTCTAATCGTTCGTTTATAAATGCATCCGTGTTATTGCCAATAAGGCTTTTGTACTCTATGGCATCTCTGTTGTATTCACGTATCAGTTCATTTATAATGCGTTCCGCTTTTAGTTTTACAGGACTTTTAAGTTTCAATTCTAAAATACTTGCTTTCTTATACAACAAACTTACATTAATACCATTTCGGTAGCTTTTGGCAACTGCTTTTATAGGCGCTGTTCTAACGATATAAACGGTATTGTAATCTTTAGGTGTTATGTTTACTGGGGTAATAACGACTTCACCGTAAGCTGTGGGTATGTTTTTTCCGAATGTGTATGATACTCCCGAAGCTTTTTTGGAATGTGCTAACTCAAAAGAAGTATCAGAAACAATTTTAATTAGGAATGAGGTATTACGCTCAAAAAAAGTGGAGTCTTTTACAAAAATGGATGTTTTGAATGGGAGTTCGTCTTTATAGATTTCGGTATCTCTAACTTGGCCTTCTTTGAAATATGAAATGTTAAGGTCTAATTTTTTTACCACACGGGTCATTAAACTTCGGGATTTTAAAATTCCCATTTCATTTTCTATATTTTTTTTACTGTTTCCAATGCCTAATTCTTCAAAAGCGGCAAGTTCATTAGATAAGCCTCCATTAGATTCATCGTCAATTAGAATGGTTGCCGAAACTTCGTAAGAGTTCGGTGTGTAACGTAAATAGAAATAAGCACCCATTAGAGCTATAATAAGTCCTAATGCAAACCACTTCCAGTGATATGCATATTTTTCAATTTGCTGACGAATATTAATACTATCATCTTCAGCAAGCATATAATCTTGAAATTTCTCTTTGTTAGACATATTTATGTTATTTTAAGATTAAAGCTAAAACAGTTATAAGTAAAGAGGCTGAAGAAATAATAACACCTGTGTTCGGCCCAACTGCAGATGAATTTACTCTCGTTTTATTTGGTGAGATGTAAATAATATCGTTTTGCTTTAAATTGTAGTAAGGCGAATTAAAGAGGTTCTTATTCGTTAAATCTAATGTTGTAAATGTTTTTTCGCCATTTTCGATGCGTACTAATAATACGTTATCTCGTTGTCCGTAAATAGTAAGATCTCCTGCTAAACCTATAGCTTCAATAACAGAAATACGCTCATTAAGCACCTGGTAAGATCCTGGTTTGGCTACCTCACCTAAAACCGATACTCTAAAGTTATCAAAGCGAATGTTTATCGTAGGGTTCGTTATATATTCTACCAAGTCAACTTCTAATTTTTTAGTCAGTTGTTTAGTTGTGAGCCCTGCAACTTTAAGTTTTCCTAACACTGGGAAATTAATAACTCCGTCATCATCAACTAAATGAGGGATTGGTTTTGCACTAGCCGCAGCACCCTGTAGCATTGGTGTTTCATAAAGATTAAATGGCAAAGCGGCTTCGGCATTAATGGTCGATACGTTTATCGTTAAAAGATCTCCGCTTTGTATTTTGGCTCCAAATGCAGCTGTAGAATCTTTTAAAACACCATCTTCAACATTTTGAAAATATTGTATGTCTTTTGATGAGGCACAACTGTTAAAAAGTAGTAAAGTGATAACAGTTATGATTAACCCTTGGTTGAGTTTTTTCATGGTTGAGAGGTTCATTAGTTATTTATTTTTTTTAAAGAAAGCAATTTCAGTTTATGGAAAATCCCCAATAATAAAATGAAAATTATCGGCAAGATAAACATCATTTGAAAAGAGTTAAAAATTGAAGCGAAAAAAATAAGAATAATCGCTAAGGTGTAATTTAATAAGCCTAATAGTATCGCTATTTTGTAATGTTCTAAGCCTAAGTCCGATAATATGTGATGAATGTGGTTTCTGTCGGCTGTAAACGGGCTTTGTTTTTTTAATAGACGTACACCAATAACACGCATCATATCAAATAATGGCACTGCTAAAATAGCGGCTACAATTAACAATTTGTTTTGCGGTGCAAAGGTAAAGCGTTTAAATAAGCTAGTGTCTATGGTTAAAAACTTTAAAGCTAATATGGCTATGCAAAATCCAATGACTAGAGATCCTGTATCTCCCATAAAAATTTTTTTCTCGTGCGAAAAATTATAACGCATAAAAGCCAATAAGGTGAAAATAAGACTTAAACAAATTAAGAAGTAATAGTTTAAACCCATGGTTAAAAAGATAAGACCAAACATAGAGAAAATAGATATACCTAAAGTGGACGCTAAACCATCGACACCATCAATTAAGTTGTAAGCGTTAACAATGGTGAGTGCGATAACAACATGAAACACATCAAGAACTACTGACGGCACCTCATGAATCCCCATAAAACCAGCTAGGGAAGTCGTATGAAAATCGGAATGTAAAAAAACAATACAAATCGCAAAAATTTCTATAATAACACGTGCTCTTGGTGTAGACACGGCTAAATCATCCTTTAAGCCTACAATAAATATAATAGTGAATGCGGCGGCTAAATTCAAACCTATATATTCGGTATCTAAAGGCTTGAATAAAAATAAGTTGAGTACCAAAGTTACAAAAAAAGCGAGGCCACCCATGGTTGGGGTTGCTCTAGTATGCGAACTGCGTTCGCCTGGCACTTCGTTTAAATTATGGAAATTGACCATAAATATAATTTTAGGAATAATATAGCTTACCAGACCAAATGAAAATATGGCACTTATGATACTCAGAAATATTAAGCTTGAGAGGGGATCTTGCATGTGTTTATGTTTTGGTTAGCAGGTTTGGAAAATGAATTAACCCTTTTTATAAAACTGATTCAGTTTAGAAACGTTTTTTTGTATAATGGTGCTAAACGAACCTACATTGTTGGAAGTAATGGCTTTATAATCTTCCTTCGATTTTATAATGATGTTTTTTAAACTACGGTTACTAGCGCCACCAGCCCTCATTTTTGTAATCACTTCAGGTAAGTAAGCAAAACGTAAAGCGTCGTCTTTAAAAACGCGTAAAATAAAATCGTAGTCCGCAGCAATTTTATAGGTTAAGTTAAAGCCGACGTGTCTGTTATAGACCTCACGGGTTAAAAACAAGGTTGGGTGTGCTGGCATCCAACCTTTCTTCAATAGTTTTTTATCAAAGGCACAGCTTTCCCAATGGCGAATCACCTTGGTTGGGTCAATTTTGTTCACGTATTGTAAATCACCATACACACCGTCAGTTTTTTCAGCTTTAAAGGTGTTTACTAGGTGTTCGATTGTCGTGGTTTGTGCTAACATATCATCGGAATGTACAAAACCAATAACATCACCTGTAGCACGATTAACCCCTTTGTTTAAGGCATCGTAAATGCCTTTATCTGGTTCCGAGAGTATGCTTACTTCGATATTCGGGAATTCGGTTTGTAATTGCTTTACAACATCTAAAGTGCCATCGCTAGAGTTACCATCGATAATCACATATTCTATAGAAGCATGCTTCTGTTCCATTACAGAACGCATGCAACTCGCTATCGTAGCTTCACTATTATAAGTGGCGGTTATTATTGATACTTTCATAGTTTATAAACTATTTACAGTTTGGTTTTAAAATAGTCAATGGTTTTTATTAAGCCTGTTTCTAATTGAATATTAGGTTGCCATCCATTTAGTTTATCTTTAGCTAGGCTAATATCTGGTTGGCGTTGCTTTGGGTCATCTTTAGGCAACGGCATAAATATTAATTTAGAACTAGAACCTGTTAATTTTATCACAGTTTCTGCTAATTCTAACATGGTAAATTCATTAGGGTTTCCAAGATTTACTGGACCTAGAAATTCTGGTTCCGAGTTCATCATTCTAATCATACCTTCCACCAAATCATCTACATATTGAAATGAACGTGTTTGTAAACCATCGCCAAAAATGGTAATATCTTCGCCTCGTAAGGCTTGCATAATAAAGTTAGAAACTACACGGCCATCACTAGGGTTCATATTAGGGCCGTAAGTATTAAAAATTCTAATAATTTTTATAGCGACTTCATTTTGTATATGATAATCCATAAATAAAGTTTCTGCGCAACGTTTTCCTTCATCGTAGCAAGACCTTATTCCAATCGGGTTAACATTTCCCCAGTAATCTTCTTTTTGTGGGTGTACTTTTGGGTCACCATAGACCTCACTTGTGCTTGCTTGTAGTATTTTAGCATTAACACGTTTGGCTAAACCAAGCATATTAACAGCACCAAGTACCGATGTTTTTATTGTTTTTATTGGGTTGTATTGGTAATGTACAGGCGAAGCAGGACATGCTAAATTGTAAATCTCATCGACCTCAGCAAAGTAAGGGTGTGTAATATCATGACGAACTAATTCAAAATATGGGTTATCTAATAGATGTACCACGTTTTGTTTAGACCCTGTAAAATAATTATCTAAGCATATAATATCGTTTCCTTCGTTTAGTAAACGTTCACATAAATGAGACCCCACAAAACCAGCACCTCCGGTAATTAAAATTTTTTTCATTTTGTATGTTTTAATTCTGCAATTTTAGTTTGTATTTGAAAAAAGTAGTTCGCTTTATATTTTGCTAAACGATAACCTGCAAGTCCATCAAGGAACCCTAGTTTCAACACAAAAGAACCCATAAAATATATCATAGGTAATAAGCCACTATTAATAAATTGATACTTAATTTTTTGTCTTTTTGTTAAATCATTAAATCCTGTTTTTAATAAAAACAAGTAACGCTTGGCTTCCCAAGTAGAGTATGCGTTATGGCGCGCTATATAATGCTCTAAACCTTTATAGTCTTTATGTATAATTGGGCTTCCAATTTTACCAATTTCACCATCAATAATAGGGTGTTCGTGGACTTCCATATCTAAGTGGCTCCATGAATCTTCCTGAATTTGTTCATATTCTCCCGAATCTTTCTTGAACAAAGCCAATTTTTTCATTTTATCGCCATGCTTCAACTCCTTACCCATAAAGTAGTTGTTGTAGTTCAACCAGAACCCTTTAAAGTTCGAGTCCTTTGTTTTTTCACCTATTTCTTTAATAAACGCATCGGTTAAAAACTCATCGGCATCTAAAAATAAAATCCAATCATTTTTTAAGTCAACATTCCTTAAAGTCCAATTTCGCTTTTTAGGAAATTTTCCATCCCAGTTAAAATCTACAATCTTAAAACCAAATTGCTTCACAATAGCTGGCGTTTTGTCTGTACTTTGAGAGTCGATAACAACAACTTCTGAAAACGAACTTAACTTCTCCAAACAATGCGGTAAATTCAGTTCCTCATTTTTTACGGATACAACAACGGTAATCGGTAATTTACTCATATTAGTCAATGTTTCTTTTTTTTATAAATTTAGCTGGGTTTCCACCAACAATAGTCCAAGGCTCTACGTCTTTAAATACAGATGCTGTTGCACCTACAACGGCTCCTTCACCTATAGTTACGCCCATACCAATAAAAACAGCAGCTCCAATCCATGCTTGGTCTTTTACAGTAATTGGTGCGGTAATTAAAGGGTAATCTTTTTTGTTAATATCGTGAGATGCAGCACATAAATATGTTTTTTGTGATACGGTAGCATGTGCGCCTATGGTAATTTTATCAACATTATAGCAATCTACTTCTGGAGCTAAACACGAATATTCATGCATTTCTAAGTTCCAAGGCATATATATTCTTACAGATGAATATACTACAGCTTTGGCGTGTACTTTGGCACCAAAAAGTCTTAATAAAAATAATTTCCACCCGTTACCTAAACGTCTTGGCAGAGGGCGAGCAAAAAGCAACCAAACTACAGACCATAATAATCGAGCGATTTGATTTTTACGACTAAAGTTGTTTTTGTATTCTGATAGATCTACTTTATTCATAATATTAAAATCTCCAAATTTTTAAAAAAGAATACCTAGAAGTCAGTTTGCCTAAAAAAATAGAAATCAAAATAGTAATTATTAAAATAGGAAAAATGACTAATGTTTTACTTCCAAATAGCTTAACACAAGTAATTGAAAGAAATGGAAGCAAAATAGGAGCATGCCATACATAAATTGCCCCTGAATATTTACCGATTGATAGTTTATTAAAATTAACAGTAATAGAATTATATTTTTTTAAAATCAACCATAACAGTATCGGAATATATAGTTGTATTAATATTATCATTTTTATATTAAAAGATAATGATAGAAATGCTAGAACTAAAATTAACAAAACATAATAATCAATATTTCTTATTGATTTATTCTCAGATACAAATAAAGCTATGATATAAGAATAGATGTAAAAAGGGACTAGATTAATCTCTCCGCCATAAGAGTACTTAGGACTATCAATTATAAAATATAATATCGGTAAAACAATAGATGCCATAATTAGCAAAACCTTTCTTGAAAAATAAAGCTGAAGAAAAGAAACTATCAATTGAATGATAAAAAGATAGATAAGAAAATAAAACTGAGGACCTACAGGGTATAACAATGTTAATTTATTCTCTGGTAAAGGATTTTTCCATCCAAAAAGACCTGAATAATATAATCCAAATATAATTAATTTATAAGTTATAGTAAATACGATACAAGGAACAATTAATCTTTTAAATCTTTTAAAAATTAATTGTTTTAAAAGAAATCTATCAACGTTCTTAGCTAACAAACCTGAACAAAAGAAAAACGCTATAACACACCAACCAAAAATAATTTGTAAGTAATTAACTAGTATCAGTGTGCTATCATCAAAACGACCTTTAAAATTCATGTGAGCAAAAATAACTCCGATAATAGCAAGACCCTTAAGGCATTCTACTTCATTTTTTTTCATATTTAACAAATTCAGGTGTTTCACCTTGATTTAAAATCCAGTCATATAATACTAACATTTGCTTACCTACCGCATTCATACTAAATTGATCTTCAACTAGTTTTCTTCCATTTATACCTAACTCCAATAACGCTTCGGGAGATTTTACAAGCATTTTGTTTAAAGATTCAACAAGAGGTTCAACACCAATATCAATCCAGTTTCCGCAGTTGTGAGTTTCTAAGGTTTCCCAAGGCGCACCTTTTGTGGTTATTACGGGCGTATAGCAGGCTAAAGCTTCAGCTACTACAATACCAAAGTTTTCACTAAACGTTGGCAGTACAAATAAACTAGCGGCTCTAAAGACTTTAAGTTTTTCTTCTCCAAAGACAGGTGCTTTAATTTGTATTTGGTTTTCTAGATTAGATTTTTTTATAAGCGTTTCTAGTTGTTCAATATAAGCCGTATCTCCATTCCCATAAATATCAATCACCCAATTTTGCTTTACTTCAGCACTCAATTGTGTCCAAGCTTCAATTAAATTTTCAATACCCTTTTTTTTATGAATTCGCGATAAAAATAAAATACGTTTAGGAGTTTTGGATTTATTTGGAATGGTATCCGAAAAAGCTTTTAAATCGATGCCATTGGGTATCATAGCAATAGGATTTTTAAACCCTAAATCACGAATACTTTTTACTTCCATGGGGGCTGTAGCATGTATGCAAGCCGCATGATCTAAATCTTTATTTTGAAATAAACTTAAAGCTAGTTTCTTTTTTAACGGACTCTGCGTTAAAGACCAAGGCTCTAGCATCCCTCTAGGTGTGATGATGTAAGGTATATGTCGTTCTCTTGCCATTTTAGCCATTTGGTGCACTGGCATTTGCCACAATCCATGACCGTGTAATAAATGAGCTTCCGATTTTTTTAGACTGTTTTTTAGGCTTTTAGAAAGGCCTAGTTTTTCGAAGTCGTGAAAATAAACGTTTCCATTAGGCGTGTTAAAAGTCTTTAAAATTGGCTCAGGACTTTTTAGGGTCTCTAAATCAATTTTTATATTACTGTCTAGCGATAGCATTTCCGAAATTAAATGGGTTACGCTTCGCGCAGGTCCCCCGGTTGAAATATCTATAGAGGTTATAACATGGTTAATTTTCAAAGCTTATATCTTTTTGTATAAATTAAAATATTCCGAAGCTATTTTTTTGACTTCAAATTGCTCAACATTATTGAAGCCTAAGTCTATTAACTTATTTCGCATGTCGTTGTTTTCTATAATTGTTTTAAAGGCTTGTTGCATATCCTCAATATTCAAAGGGTTTGCATAGCATACACTATCTCCTGCAATTTCAGGAATCGAAGCTCTTTGGCTCGTTACTATAGCGCGCCCTGTTTTTTGAGCCTCAATTATTGGCATTCCAAAACCTTCGTATAACGAAACAAAACTTACAAGATCGCAGTCTTGATACAAGGCTACAATATCTTTATATGCTATGTTTGTGTAGTTTAAAAAATCTATTTTATATAGTTCTAATATATCTTTATCGTTTTTACTTAACGGGCCAACTATAACAAGTTTACATGGTATATGTTGTAAACTTTTAATGGTGTTTTCTAAATTTTTATTAACCTTAGTACCTATATGTAAAATAGTAGGTTGTTTGGCATTAAAGTCTTTAGGTTTAGTTTCTATCAATGGGTTAACAGGGTTATAGATAACTTCTGTTTTGTTTTTTGCCCATGGAATAACTTGTAACACCTCTTGTTTTGAAAATTTTGAGATCACCGTTATTTTTTTTACAAATAAACCAGGTAAGGTAAACCATAAGGTTTTGAACATAAATTTTCTAATAGAAGTCCCTTTTATAATCGAGTTAACATCGTGTATCGTTAATATGGTTTTTTTAAAGGGGATGATACCAATGTAATGCACATCGCCTGTAATATGGATAATGCCTTTAAGCGATAAAACATGCCAAATATTTAGAAAAATAGCTTTTAAAGAAGCACCTCCATGGGGTAGTTCCACAATATTAACCTCAACATCACTAGGGAGATTTTTTATTATTGAAGCAAACAACTCTTCAATGCTATTATGGCTAGGGCCTCTTTTTCTAAAAATGAAATTAACCAGCATGAGAAATGTTTTCTATTAAAGTATTAAGTTGTTCATAGTAATTATCCCAAGTATAGTTTTGTGCCGTATCATAGGCTTTTAATCCATCCTCTTTTAATAAATTTCTATTGTTTTGGTATGCTTTAACAGATGTGATTATCGCATCTACATCATCAACAGGGATTACTTTTCCTCCGCCTTGTAATACCGCATCTTTAGAACCGGTGTTTTCTGTTACAATTACTGGTGTACCACAAGCCATACATTCTAAAACAATCATAGCCCAGCTATCTAAATAAGAAGGGAAAACAAGCAAGTCGGCTTCTCTAAATTTATTAGCAAGTTCTTCATGATGCATAAACGGGTAATACTTGAATTTGGTTTTGTTGTTTTCAATAATATCTCTGGCATCTGCCATAGGGCCTATTAAAGTCAGTTCCACGTTCTCAAGACGTTCCATGGCTTCAAATAATAAGTGGACACCTTTTCTTTTGGTCATCGTACCTGCAAATAATAGCTTTATTGGTGCTGTTTTATCTAAGTTGTATGATGCTTTGGGTGAAAATGATTTAGGATCAAAGCCTAAGCTAACCACATGGACTTTCTTTTTTTCTATACCGTAATTTATCATGGTATCTCTAGCAAACGTAGAAAGTGTTATTACATGATCCATAAGGTTGTATTCACTTTGCTTAATAGATGCGGCTTTATTATAGATGTGGTCTTCTTGTATGGATTTAAACATAGGATACCTATCTCTTAAATAACCAATGTATTTATAATGTACTTGGGCTAAATCGAGTACAGTTATAGCGTTCTTGCTTTTAGCTTCTTTAAAACTGTTTAAGCAAGATTTTTCGTAACCTATAAACACATTAAACTTTTGCTTTTTTATTTTTTTTGCAACGAACAAATCAAACTTGTTTTCAGCGTAAAGACTATCTAGTTCTGTATTATTGTAAAAGGGAACTTTTGTTTTTAGTTGTCGAAACAATTCATGCATTGGGTATTGCTTAACAAACTTTGGTGGTAAGCTTATATCAAAACGCTTTTTAAAAATAGAATCGATTAATTTTTTTAAAGGTGTTTTTAATAACACTTTTATTAGCGTATTGTCTTTTTTATACCAAATACTAGTAAAAAAACACAATAAATAATTATCCTTGAGTAAAGCAATACAAAGCTTATTTGTATGCTGTTTTACAGGGTTAGATACTATAACTTTCATCTATATATCTTTGTTTTTGGCGAGCAGCAACAAATAATAATATGCCTATTTGTGTGCAGTAAATAATGTTTTCTATATATACAAAGTTAGTTTGAGACATAACTAAAACTGTAGGTATTTGGTAGATAAAAAAGAATAGTAAAAGCCCTTTTAGTTGTTTGTCTTTTTCTCGTTGCATCACTTTAAATAAAAAGAGTAACACCGTGAACCTGAAAATTACTAGTATAATAAAGCCTAGCATGCCTTGCTCAATGGCTATACGCTCAGACTCTTCTTCCCAGTATGATGGTAAACTAGATCGATCATGTATAAAGCTTTGGGCAGGGCTTGCTGTTACGCCTAAACCATGGCCAAAAAAGCCAGCTGTTTCAGAAAATTTAAAAGGTGTAAAAATTTCAACCAATCGATCTTCATTATTATCGGCATTATTAATTCTAGATTTAAAATTGTTCAGCGCATCTTGAAATATGGTTGTTTGAATACCTATTATTAGAAGCATAGGCAAAACAATAACTATTCTTAACAGCTGTTTAGAATTTATTATTTTAAAAGGTTTGGCTAAGATTAGAAATGATAAAAGAGCAACAAAATAAAATCCAAGTACAAATCTTGAACCTGTCATAAACACACAAATTACACCAAGAAGAACGTTTGTATTTACAATAAGTTTGTTGCCAGATTTTAGAACAAACTGGGTAAAACTGAGTAATGCGGTAAATAAAATGAAATATGAGCTTATACCTCCATAAGTGAAAATAGTGGTTATTCTAACAGCGTCTCCTACTTGTGCAACAAATTCAGTTTCTTCCACATATTTATTAATAAAGTGACTAGGAGGCATGGTATATTGGATTATTCCTAAAATAAACACCCCCAAAATAATATAATTAAAGTAATGAAGTGCTTTGATAAAATCTTGTTTTGTTTTTAAAACTAAAGGAATGATGAAAAACAAAGGGAAATAAGCAACATGAACGCTTAGCCCTAAAACAGGTACAATTGGGCCGTAATTCAAAGTCCCAATACAAAATGTAATTGTTAAAAATAGCATGTAAGCAGTTAATGCTATAATAGTATTCTTGTCTTGCAGTATTTTTTTTCGCTTGGTTTTAATTAGAACAGAAACAAAATAAATAGAAAACACTAATTTACCCAAGAAGATTGCATTGCTTAATCCTGGGACAACCCATTTCCTTAAGATGCCTTCTAAAAGGACCCATAAATAAAAAAATACAACTATTTTTTTTAAATTCACAATCTCTATTAATATAGCCAAGCTCTGTTTGCCGCAACAAACTCACATGGGTTATAGGTTAAGTTTTTATTTCGTTCTTTTTGTAATACAATTGCAGGATTGCCAATAACGATGCTAAAGGGTTCCACATCTTTACTCACTACCGCGCCTGCACCTATTACCGCACCTGCACCAATGGAAACACCAGGTAGTATAATGGCATTTGTAGCAACCCAAGCATAATCTCCTATGGATATTGGTTTGGAATGTTGCGTCCATTCTGGGTCTTGCACATCGTGAGAAGCTGTTAATAGCTCTACGCCGTCGTTAATACAAACATAGTTTCCTATATCTACTTTATCGTGTAGTGCTATTTTTACTCTACCTAAAAAGGAGAAATCTCCAATTATTAAATTATGTTTTTTTCCCAAAAGAGAAATTTCACCAACTTCCGCTGTTTTAGAAATTAATGCACCTTTTTTTGTTAATTTAAAGCGCCTTAAGTTTCTTGAAAAAAGTTGTCTGGCGTTTAAAGCTCTTTTAGCCCAAGATTTTAAATAGTTTTTACTCAAAAAAGGATGTCTCGATCTATTTTTCCAAAGATAAGTTAGTGCTGCCATTTATTTATCTTTATTTAATTCACGTATTAGTTGTTTGCTCACGTTTAATACGTCGTTATAAACTAAAGTGTTTGGTGTATTCATTATTTTTTCTAAAGTTCCGTTTTGATAGTTTTTAACACCAATCAAATTAGTACTATGGTTAATTTTGCACGCCTCTACATTCCAATCTCTAGCAACGCAAATAACGTTTAAATCGTGTTGCAGCATAGCTGCTACAGTACCACTTTTTTCTACTAATACATATGGCGTTGTAGTGATTCCTATATCTGTAATGCTTAAGTAATTGCTAATATCATGCTCACTTAATTTACCGGTAATTTCAAATTCAATATCACGGTTTTTTAAAGCACGAGTCCACTCTTCTATATTTAAACCACAATTACCAATAAAAATAAATTTTATTTTGGCAAACTTATTGGAATCGTTTTGCGTAACCTGTAAAAGTTCATCTAAAAAAAGGCTTATAGGTGCTCCATAATGGATACTGCCAAATATAGATAGTACAATAGTATTTGTTTTTTTATGACTTTCAATATGAGGAGCAATCTGTTGGCTTTTTAAAATATTACTGAATAGCGGTAAAATGGTCGCGCTATAACCTAATTGGTTAATCTGATGTTTATATAAGTTACAGTGTGTGTTAATTAAGGCAGGTTTTAGTGTTTTTGTTAGACCATTAATTAATCGTTTTTGTATATAACCATGAATATTAGATTTAAATGAGGCACCACTTTCCATGGCAACCCAAAGCTCATGGAACATAATATGCCAAATGGCATTCGGGAAAGTATTTTTTAAATTTTTACCTAAATGTATAGGTAAGCCTTTTTTATTAAAGGCAAAGGGTACATATTGTAAACTTATATAATTGTAAGTTTTATCTTTAAATACATTTTTAACCTCGTTTAATCCTTTAGAATCCCATGTTTTAACAATGGGGAGCACTGTTATATTTTCTAAACTAAATTTTTCTTTACTATTTATTATATCCGTTTTTTTAGAACATAATATAGAAACGTCAAAACCTTGCCTTACTAGATTTTGAGTGAGCTTATAAGTATAGTCACCAACACCATCTGAAATTGGCGGAAAATTGTTGGTTATGAACAGTATTTTTTTTTGAGGAATCAATGCTTAGTCTCTATTTTTAATTTTTTTCGCAGGAATACCACCCCATATTTCATATTCAGGGATGCTTTTGTTTACAACGGAACCAGCAGCAACAATAGAACCCTGGCCAATATGTACGCCTTTTAAAACAACCACATTGCAACCGAGCCAAACATCTTCTTCTAATTTAATAGTAGCGGACGGGCAAGGTTGATCCTTCATTAAGCTGTTTTTTGACATGCCGTGGTCATGATCTATAAATTTAGAACCTGAGCCTATTAAAGAATTCGAACCAATTTCTAACTTATTATTTATATTGAATTCGTAATTAAAACCAATAAATACATTGTTATTAATTATAATAGATTTTCCTTCGGAAAAAATGCCGTCAAACTTAAAAAATACATTTTGTTCAATGATACAGTTTTTACCAATAAAAATTTTGTGTGGCCAAAAATAATTGATTTTGGCTAATGAGGTGCTAAAATCAATTGTTGCTCCCTGTGCTCTTAAATATATAATTCTCATTAGACCTAATGACTGCTTTACAAGCATATGAAGTTTGAAGAATATGGTAAAGATTAATTTCATAGGTGTGGTTTTTTTATGAGGCCCTTATTTTCTTGATAAGTCAAAGCTACAATTTTCGAGTTTTAAACGAATCTATTCGTGTAATTACTGAGTCTAATCGCAATATAGATTTGAGAATGGTGAAAACTATTTTTTTAAGCATTATTAAAATAAACGTAATAAAATGTGATAGTGTATAAAACGGAATCAATATGGGCGTTATTTACTGATTTTTAATAGACCATAAATGAATAGCGTAATTAACTGTATTATAGTTATCAGTATACTGAATAGAATGACGCCACTTACTGTTGAAAGATCATTTATTAAAAAGGATATAAAAGTAACGATGATAGATATAACGATATATAAATAAGGGTTAATTATCAAATTTTTTGAATTGTTTAAATGTAATACTATCCCTTGTACAAAAAGTAGAGCTCCACTCAGTGCTGATAAAGTCAATTCCATTTTTAAATCATTGTAATTGTCTCCTAAAATCCAAAGCAATTGATCTTTAAGTATAAATACAACTCCAATAAATAAAATGGCTATTGTGAAGCTTAAAAGTAATATTAATAGGTACTTTTTGAGTAATGCTTTGCCTTGCTTATAAGTTCTTGCAAATCTTGGAATAATTAAGGTTGTAAAGAGTATTGCTGTAAAATTAAGCATTATTGAAAACCTACTGATTGCTCCTAAACTAGCGATATCTGCTGTTTTACCATATATAGAAATTAACCATATTGTTAATTGTCCAGAGATGCAGTAAAATATCATTTCTGGGAGTCTTCTTTTTACGGTTTTTAAAATACTTTCTTTTATACTAGATTCTTCGGGTTGCGATAAATCTGCAAAATTGGTAGTGATTTTTTTTAATTTATAATTCCCATAAATTCTTGGAATACCATAGGCTAAAAGGATTAGGAAAGCATAAGGGAAAATTAACATTACTATTACAGTTAGTATTAACCTTATAATACTAACTTCAAGTTGGTTTTTTTGTAAACCTTTAATTTCTTGATTTAATTGTATAGGGATTTGTAAAATAGAATCGGATAAATTAGCACTAAAAGCCGGTATTATTGATATAATAACAACAATTGACATAAGTATACTTACATTATTATAAATTAATAGAATAATTGAGATAGGTATTGCAAAAGCTAAACTATATCGAGCAAACTTCTTTCTTAAATTTAAGCCCGTTTTAGCAATAGCACCTAAACCTTTTTTGTTTTTCCACACCTTCCCTCCTTCTGATAAAACACCTGTAGCAATCCCTCCATCGGTCAAAAGTGTCATGGTAGCAAGCATTGAATTGGCAAGTGTGTAAATTGCATATTCAGTAACAGGTAGAGTTCTAATAATTAAAAAACCAATAGCTAAAGCAACGACTTGTATAATTAACTGGCTAGAGCCTGTAATAGCTATTAAATTAAACCAGTATTTAATATTTTTATTCAAAAGAAGGTTTTATTGAAGTGTAACTATTTACCTATTGATTGTACTCTAAACCCAATAGCTTCTAAACCCGTTTTATCCAAAACATTTCGACCATCAAAAACAAAAGCAGGCTTACTCATGCTGTCGTAAATACGTTGCCAGTTGTAAGTTTTAAACTCATCCCATTCTGTAAGCACAGCAATAGCGTGAGCACCTTCTAAAGCTTTGTATGCATCGGTTTCTGTTTTTACGAAGTTTTCGTTTTCAGCTTCCGATCTGGTATTTAAATAATTTAAATCGGCTTGCATTTGTACGGCGGTTACTTTAGGATCGTAAACGCTAATTTGCGCTTGCTCGTCAATCAATTTATCGGCGACGTAAATGGCAGCAGATTCGCGGGTATCGTTGGTGTCTTTTTTAAAGGCCCAACCTAAAAACGCTATTTTTTTACCAGAAACCGTATTGTAAAGTGTAGATACAATATTGTTTGCAAAACGATCGCGTTGGTGGTTATTCATGATAATAACCTGCTCCCAGTAATCGGCCACTTCATTTAAGCCTAAAGATTTAGAAATATATACGAGGTTTAAAATATCTTTTTGGAAACAAGAGCCTCCAAAGCCCACAGAGGCTTTTAAGAATTTAGGACCAATACGCGAGTCCATACCAATAGCTCTAGCCACTTCTTCCACATTAGCTTCTGTAGCTTCGCAAAGCTCGGAAATGGCGTTAATAGACGATACACGTTGTGCTAAAAAGGCGTTGGCTACTAATTTAGAAAGCTCTGATGACCAGATGTTAGTGGTTAAAATTTGTGCTTTTGGTACCCAAGTGGCATAGACATCAACCAAAGATTGAATGGCTTGTAAACCCTCTGGGGTTTGATCGCCACCTATTAACACACGATCAGGAGATGCTAAATCCGTCATGGCGGTTCCTTCGGCTAAAAACTCAGGATTTGATAATATTTGAAATTTAACACCGTTGCCCGTATGGTCTAAAATAGATTTTATGGCCTGTGCTGTTTTTACGGGTAAAGTCGATTTTTCGACTACAATTTTATCGGTAGTTGCAATTTGTGCAATTTGTCTGGCACACAATTCAATATATTTTAAATCGGCTGCCATACCTTTTCCAGAACCATAGGTTTTGGTTGGTGTGTTTACCGAAATAAAAATCATGTCCGCTTCGCGAATAGCATCATCAACATTGGTAGAGAAAAACAAGTTGCGTCCTCTAGCTTCTGCAACCACTTGATCTAAACCGGGTTCAAAAATGGGTAATTTAGATAAATCACTATCGTTCCAATCGGCAATACGTTGTTGGTTTAAATCGACTACGGTTACTTTAATGTCTGGGTTTTTTTGAGCCATTACGGCCATCGTTGGTCCGCCTACATAACCTGCACCAATACAACAAATTGATGTGATTTTTTTAGGTTTTAAAATAGTGGCAGATGTGTTTTCTAGTGTCGCGAGCATGATGTATGTGTTGTTGATTTATAATTTTACTTGTTTATAAGAAGCTTCATTAGATAGAAACCAATTATAGGTGTTTTCTATACCTTGATCTAAAGGTGTTGTGGCTTGCCAACCTAAGGTTTTCATTTTAGAAACATCCATAAGTTTTCTTGGTGTACCATCGGGTTTAGTATCGTCCCAAACAATAGCACCTTCATGGCCTACAATACGTTGTACGGTTTCGGCTAAATTTTTAATAGTAACATCGGTACCTGTACCTACGTTGTATAAATGCTCAGGCAATTTGTTTTTTAAAGCAAAAACTACGGCCTGTGCCATATCTTCCACATGAAGAAACTCACGCATTGGCGATCCGCTGCCCCAAAGGGTTACGGTAGCGTTATTGTTAAGTTTGGCTTCGTGGAATTTACGAATCATGGCTGGTAATACATGCGATGATTTTAAATCGAAATTATCATGCGGACCATATAAATTAGTAGGCATTAAGCTTACAAAATCTTTTTGATATTGGTCGCGAATGGCTTTGCATAAACGTACCCCAGAAATTTTAGCAATGGCATAACCATCGTTTGTAGGTTCTAGTGGACCTGTTAGTAAATATTCTTCCTTTAAAGGTTGGGTAGCCAGTTTAGGATAGATACAAGAACTACCTAAAAAGATGAATTTTGAAATGTTTTGTTTGTGAGCGGCATCAATCAGGTTATTCTGAATTTGCATGTTCTCTAACAAAAACTCAAACTGGTATTCGCTATTTGCTAAAATACCACCCACTTTTGCAGCTGCATCTATAATAACGTCTGGCTTAGTGGTTTCTATAAAGGTGTTTACAGCGCTTTGGTTACGCAAATCGAGTTCTGCGCTGGTTTGGCCCACAAGGTTATTGTAGCCCGAAGCTTCTAAAGCACGCCAAATAGCAGAGCCGACCATACCTCTATGACCGGCTATATATATTTTAGATTGTTTGTCCATACTATTCAAAATAATTTAAGGTTTGGTAGTTGCCTTCTTTTAAATAGCAATCTTTTTGCATTAGGTGTAAATCACTTTGCATCATATCTTTTACTAAGTCGGCAAGTTCGTATTGACATTCCCATCCTAGTTTTGTGTTTGCTTTAGTAGCATCTCCTATTAATAGTTCTACTTCTGTTGGTCTGAAATATTTAGGGTCTACAGCTAAGACTTCTTTACCAATTTCGATTTGGTATTTTTCGTTAGAACAAGATTTTACATATCCTTTTTCGTTAACACCTTCGCCTTTAAATTCTAAAGTAATACCAACTTCTGCAAAACTTAAGGTTACAAAGTCTCTAACGGTGGTTGTTTTTCCGGTAGCGATTACCCAATCTTCAGCTTCTTCAGCTTGAAGAATCATCCACATCATGCGTACATAATCTTTAGCATGGCCCCAATCACGTTTAGCATCTAAATTTCCTAAATAGAATTTATCTTGTAAGCCTAAAGCAATTCTTGATGTTGCTCTCGTAATTTTACGTGTTACAAAAGTTTCTCCTCTAATAGGCGACTCGTGATTAAATAAAATACCATTACAAGCATACATGCCGTAAGCTTCTCTATAGTTTACAGTAATCCAGTAAGCGTACATTTTTGCAACAGCATAAGGCGAACGTGGGTAGAATGGTGTCGTTTCCGATTGTGGTACTTCTTGAACTTTACCGTATAATTCTGATGTAGACGCTTGATAAATTCTGGTTTTCTTTTCTAAACCTAATAATCTTACAGCATCTAAAATTCTAAGCGTTCCAATACCATCGGCATTAGCGGTGTATTCCGGGATTTCGAAAGATACATGTACGTGACTCATAGCGGCCAAGTTGTAAATTTCGTCGGGTTGAATTTCTTTAATTAAACGGATTAGGTTAGTACTATCCGTCATATCACCATAATGCAAAATAAAATTACGTTCTTCTACATGTGGATCTTGGTAAAGGTGATCGATTCTATCGGTATTGAATAATGAAGATCGACGTTTTAAGCCATGGACTGTATAGCCCTTTTTTAATAAAAATTCGCTTAAATATGCACCATCTTGACCTGTTACTCCTGTTATGAACGCTACTTTGTTTGCCATGATTTAATAAGTTTCTACTTTTTGTAATTTATAAAGTTGATTTGTATTCTGTTTTAATGGCCGTTTTACACGGCTCCGCCTCCTGAGTCCCATTACGGCCCCAGTATTATTCAAAAAAAAATACTTTAAACAAGGTTATTCCCTGTTTAAAGTAATTTTCATTTCTAAATCCAAAAGTAATAATTGGATTCTATTTTTGCTTATTTCTTTAACAAGACCTTTCTCTCCTTTAAAAGGTCCGGTTTTTATTGCAATGCGGTCTCCGGGTTGGATGCTCTCTACGGTAAACGTCGTGTTTTGAGCAACTAGCCAGTTCTGCATTATTGTTATTTCGTTATCTCTTACAATAGCCGGTTTACCCAACCAGAAGAGGTAACGTACCACATTGGCCACTTGAAAAACTAAATCGCGCTCGTTATCGTTTAATTGAACAAAAACGTAGGATTTAAGTAAAGGCACTTCTACCTTTTTTTTTCTATCGGACCATTGGTGGATTTCTGTAACTACAGGACAGTAAGCTTTAATCCCCATTTTTAACAATGCGGCTTCCACTTTTTTCTCGGTTCTTGGCTTTACATAGATAACATTCCAGATCATTTCTTCAAATTTAATTAATAGCCGGGTTACCGACTAAAACGAGTGGATGCTAACTGTAAAGACCCCAATGTGCGGTTGTTTTTAGTTTACTAAGACGTAGCTTAATAGGGTTAAAAACATGTACGACACAGTTAACGATAAACACACTAATGAAATTAATTTACTTTTTTTCATAATAAATTGGATTTAATTAATAAATATCCCTTGAGGGCGGTTTTAAATATTTTGAATAGACTATAAGGACACCTGGATTAAGGGTGCTATTTAACCTATCATTAAATTCATTTTCGTGCTAAAATGGGATGAGATACCCACATTTGAAAGTAGATGTCAAAAACACAGATTAGCATTTAAAATTTCAATTGTTCAACGGCTATCGATCTGCTTTTTAAATAGGGGTTTAAAAAACTAAATTCACCTTTAACTGTTAAACAAATACGTAGCTATTAATCAGTAATGTTTTAACACTGCTAAATTAGAAATGTTTTCTTGAATAAAAAGGCTACATTTTTACATTTCGCCCAACACCTCATTAAAATCGGTTAAAGACAAAGCGCTGTGTTTTTAAAAGAAAAAAGCGTGCGTTTCGTCGATTTTATAGGTGTTTTTGGAGGTTTTTCTCACTGGTTGTAGGTTTGTGAAAAACGCTGTGAACCCTTGTGAAATAAGCAGTTTTTGAAGTGTTGTCTGCGAAATCGTTAAGAATTATTGCTTGAAATTGTCAACTTCGTAATTGTGAGTGTATTTGTTGCTTTTATGTAAGAATTAACTTTTAGTTTACATTAAAATTGTAGTAAGTGATATTATAAAGATTTTGCTTAGTTTTAACTCGAAAATGTTTAAAAACAAATAAATTATGAATTATAAAGCCTGTGTTTTTGTTGTTGTTTTAGTCTTTGGTTTCTTTAAAATGAATGCTCAAAATGATGTTGAAATAGCGTCTGATTCTAAAGGCACTTATTTAAAAGGAAATGCGGTAACACTTTTGGCGGCTATGCCACATATTGGCCTTGAAACGGGCTTGAGTAAAAAGTGGACCTTTCAAATAGATGCAATTGCTTCTTTTTGGAATTCTGTAGATGGTGCGCCGTTGCAGTTTTTGATTGTGACTCCAGAATTTCGTTATTACTTTAAGGAACGCTTTAAAGGTTTTTATGTGGGTGGGCATATTGCTGGTACAACCTTTAAATTATCGAAGTTTTTTAGAGGAAACACTGGTTACGAACAAGGTTTTGGATATACCGCAGGAGCAACCATAGGGATACAGAAACGCTTAAGTGATCGGTTTAATATTGATATTTTTCTTGGTGGTGGTACGCATCAGGCTTTTTATAAAGGATACAATAAAGCTTCTGGTGATCGTGTAGATGGTGCAGTGCGCTATAATAAGAGTGGAGAATGGTTGCCGTATAGAGGTGGTGTGATGCTTGCTTATAAATTGAACTAAGCACATCTTTTATTTTTTCACTGAACTTAGTAAGTACACTTTATTTTACGATAGATCATGGTGATGGCGGATTATTGCGGGAGCGATAGCAGTGGCATCCTTTTTACGATTTATTAAATTGGCTTAAAATAGCAGGTGTTTTGTTTATGCTCTAGCTGATTTGATAAGCCTAATTTTTCCTCGTAAAAAGATATAACGGATAGCGCGGTTTTTATTTTTCTTAAAAACCCGCCCAAAATTGTATTCTGAATTTTAATATGTTACTCTTTTTATTTTAAATGATTTAATTGGGTGTCTGGCGCGACCTCGTAAGGTGCTTTGTTGTACTCGAAAATACGTGCGGGTAGTTCGCCATTTAACTTTATAGATTTACCTGAAACGGCCAACCAACTGCCTTCTCGTAGGCCTACTACAGGGTTGGTGTTAAAATTGTGGAATTCTTTTATGCGAGTTTCTCTGGTTTCGCCCATGTGTTTGCTATCTGGCAATGGGTCTAAATAATGCGGATTGATATTGAAGGGTACCAAGGCTAATGCATTGAAACTTGGGGGATATACTATGGGCATATCGTTGGTGTTTTTTATGGTGAGTCCGCAAATGTTACTACCTGCACTGGTGCCTAAATATGGCGTTCCGGTTTTAACGACTTGTTGTATAGCATCGATGAGGTTGTTTTTGTACAATTGGTTAGTAAGTACAAAGGTGTTGCCGCCACCTACAAAAATGGCTTCTGCTTGTGCTACGGCTTCAACAGGATTACTGTGTTTATGGATTCCGGTAATGCTTTTATCGATTTTAGCGAATGCTTTTTGTACGGTTTCTGTATAAGCATCATGACTTATGCCACCTGGCCTAGCGTAGGGTATAAATAGAATGGTATCGGCATTTTTAAAAAATACGCTGAGGTAATCGAGTAGGTATTCTAAATATCCCGAACCGTGTAGGGTAGAGGTGCTGGCAATGGTAATTTGTTGCATGATGTTTTTCTTTAGAGGGTAAAACTAAATAAATTTATTTTTTTAACGTATTTTTTTTTGTTTTACTTGACGAAGACTCGATTAAAACGTATTTTTAATAAAAAAGAATATATGAGATTTAAAATACTTTTACTGGTTTGTTTAATAAGTGGTTTTGCTTTTTCGCAAGATTTTCAGCGGTTTAACGTTGAAGGGAAAATTATTGTTGAAAGTAGCGAGCTTGGTGGTATTACCGTTTTTAATGCATCGTCTAATATAGGGACGGTTACCGACGATCGTGGTGAGTTTACTCTTGCGGTGCGCCTTAATGATATTATTGAGGTGAGTGCTTTGCAATTTCAAAACATTAAATTTACGGTGAATGAAGATATTGTGGGTTCTAAGAGTATGAAGGTGTTTTTAATTATGGAAATTAATAAGCTGGACGAAATTATACTGCTACCACAAAAACTTACGGGTGTTTTAGCTGAAGATATGGAAGTGGCTAAGCCGTTCTCGCCTAAGTTGGATGCGCTTTACTATGGTATAAAACATAAAGATGAATTTGAGTTTGCTCAAGATTATAGCACGCAAACGGTTAATGATGCTATTGGTAGAGAACATATGCCGATGGTAAACGGACTGAATGTGATAAATGTTGTAGACCAATTGTTACTACCATTATTTAGATCGAAGGTTAAGGATAAAGAAGCAAAAGGAATTCCGGAAGTACCTATCGAGGCGGTTAAGTATTATTTTGGTTCGGAGTTTTTAATGGATAATTTTGATATTCCTGAACACCGCGTGGAAGAGTTTATACATTATGTGGAACGTAATAATTTTGATTTTAGTTTACTGAACGAAGGTAAAGAAATGGAGTTCTTGGAGTTGCTTAATACTAGAAGTGTTGCTTTTTTAAAGACTAAATAGAAGGCTAGGAGTTGTTAGCTTTAACAAAATATTAGATGCGTTTTGTAATTTCTTTAAGAAATTATCGTCGTTATTCGTAGTTCTAAAATTAAAGTGTGAAACAAAAACTACTATTTTTATTCTTTTTAGCGTCTTTAAATTTTTATGGACAAACGGTTGAAATTCTGGGTAAGGTTACCGGCGTAAGTGATGTGGAAAACATACACGTTATTAATAAAACAGGACAGGCTTATACCGTTACCGATGCCCATGGTGAGTTTAAATTACCGGTGCGTTTGCATGATACTATTGTGTTTACGTCTATTCGGTATAAGTTACAAGAAATTGTAGTTTCTAACGAAACGGTGCTTAATAAAGCGGTTTTGGTAAAGCTAAACGAGCAGGTTAATCAGCTCGATACCGTTATTGTTGGTAAAATACTAACAGGCGATTTACTTTCGGATATTAAAAATACGAAAGGCGATAGACCTCTTAATTTCTTCGATGTGGGCATCCCGGGATACACGGGTAAAATTGCTACTATAAATGAAAGACAGCTAAGTGAGGCTTCTAGTTTTAATCCTGGATTGGGAAGTTCTGGTTATGGCCTTGGTGCTTCTATAGGTTTTACGCCCATTATAAATGCCATTTCGGGCCGAACCAAAATGCTTAAACGCCGCGTGAAAATTGAGCAGAAAGATGGCTTAATGCACAGTATTAAAAGTCGTTTAGGAAAAGATTTTTTTGCATCGAACCCGCTAGATGAAGATAAGCAAATGGATTTTTTCTATTTCTGTTCCGATGATACCAATTTTATAAAATACTGTAAAAACCAGAGCGATTTTAAAGTGCTTGTGTTTTTAAGAATGAAATATAAGCAGTATTTAGAAAATTTAAAGCCTTAGATTTCTTTGTGAATTAAGGGTGTATATTTCGGTTTTAAAAAAGAACTTATATTTTGGAATGCTTTTTGAACTTCTAAAATAATTACTTTAGCAAAAAATAATAGATTAATGAATCGTTTCAAAATAGTTTTACTCCTTTTAGCATTTAGCTTTTTTTCATTTACAAGCATTCATAAATATTACATTAGTGTTACGCAGGTTGAATATGTGAAGGATAAAAAGTCGGTTCAGATAATTTCTAGAGTTTTTATTGACGATTTAGAAAAAGCATTGCGTCATAGTTATGATGAAAACATCACTTTAGATGAAAATAATGATACTGAAGCCACAAATGCTTACCTAGAAAAATATATTAATACCAATTTAAAGCTTTCTATAAATAAACAACCTGCTACACTTCAATTTGTGGGTAAAGAATATGATGGTGATATTGTACGGTTTTACTTGGAAGTTGTTGGTATTCAAAATGTTAAATCGTTAGAGGTGTTTAATGAAATGCTTTTTGCTGTTTGCCCAGATCAGCAAAACATTGTTAAAACCAAAATAAACTCCAAACAGAAAAGCTTTATACTAACCACTAAAAATAACTCTGCGCTGTTAAATTTTAATTAATTTACTGTTAATTAACTTCTAGATTTATTATTTTCGAGCGTTTTTAGTTCTAATAAGTAAACATATTAGCTCTAAAAACCGAAAATTTGTTAAATCTATTTATAGCTAAAATGAGAATCCTGAAGTATTGTTTCCTATCTGTAATTTTTATTTCCACGAGCCTTTTCGCTCAAGAACCCACAAGCGCTAAACCGCAAGGTCATACCGATCAAAACAAGTTTAGGCAAATGAAAGATTTGTTGGCAACGCCCAACGAAACTAGAACAGCCTCTGGTGCGCCGGGCTACAAGTACACCCAACAACAAGTTGACTATGTAATGGATATTCGTTTAGACGAAAATACGAGTCAGATTTTTGGTGACGAAAAAATAACGTACCACAACAACTCAAAAGATCACTTACAATATTTATGGATTCAGCTCGACCAAAACATGCGAGCTAAAGATTCAAAAACTCCAGATGTGAAAGAGGAGAGTTTTAGAACACCTTTTAATAGTGCGCAAGCTTTTACAAAAAGTAATCTACAAGAAACGTTTGATGGTGGATTTAATATAGAACATGTAAAAAACGATAACGGATCGGATTTATCATATACTATCAATCAAACCATGATGCGTATTAACTTGGCAAAACCATTAGCACCAGGCGATACTTTTAAATTTGAAATTAAATGGTGGTATAATGTAAATAACCACGTTACTCAAGGCGGACGTTCTGGTTACGAGGCTTTTCCTGATGGAAATAACACCTATGTTATTGCTCAATTTTTTCCAAGATTATGTGTTTATAATAATGTAGAAGGTTGGCAAAATATGCAATTCTGGGGCAGAAGTGAATTTGCTTTAGAATTTGGAAATTACGATGTTAAGTTAACCGTACCTGCAGACCATAAAATGGAAGCGACAGGTGAGTTACAAAACCCAAAAGATGTTTTAACTAAAGAACAAATAAAACGTTTTGAGTTAGCTAAAAAATCTTTTAAAGATCCTGTGTTTATTGTAACACAAGAAGAAGCTGAAGCTGCTGAAAAGCAACGTAGCACAAAATTAAAAACATGGCACTTTAAGGCCGATAAGGTTAGAGATTTTGCTTTTGCAACGTCTAGAAAATTCCTTTGGGATGCTATGGCTGTAGATATTAATGGTCGTTCGGTAATGGCTATTTCTTTGTATTCTAAAGAAGGTAACCCGTTATGGGAAGAACACTCTACACGTGTAGTTGCAAATACTTTAGAAGAATACTCTAAGTTAACTTTTGATTACCCTTACAGTAAAGCGGTTTCTGTACATGCAGAAATGGGAATGGAATACCCAATGATTTGTTTTAACTACGGACGTCCAAATGAAGATGGAACTTATTCTGAAAGATTAAAACGCGGAATGATTGGTGTAATTACTCATGAAGTTGGGCATAACTTTTTCCCAATGATTGTAAATAGTGATGAGCGCCAATGGACTTGGATGGATGAAGGTTTAAATTCTTTTGTTGAAACATTAGCTGAGTTAGATTACGATCCAAACTATATTACCGGAAACTTACCAAAAGATATTGTGCCTTACATGGGTGGCGATCAAAGTAATATTTCGCCAATTATGTCTCAAGGTGATTATGTGCACCAATTTGGTCCAAACGCATATACAAAGCCTGCTGCAGGTTTATATATGCTTAGACAAACTATAATGGGACCAGAATTGTTCGATTACGCATTTAGAACATACTCGCAACGTTGGATGTTTAAACACCCAACTCCAGCAGATTTTTTTAGATCTATGGAAGATGCTTCTGCAATGGATTTAGATTGGTTCTGGAGAGGTTGGTTTTATACTACCGATTACACAGATATAGGTGTTAAAGATGTTAAGCAATACTATTTAACAGATCAGCCTACTGAAAATGCTAAAGAAAGAGCTAAACGTTTTAAAATGGACTTAGCAGATTACCCAGGACGTTTTATTTACTATGCTGAAGCTGTAGATGGTGTGATTCCTCAAGATGCTAAAAGTGCAAGCGATTTTGCTGAGCTTAATACATATTTAGAGTCTTTATCTCCAGAAGAAAAAGCAAAATTAAAAGAAGCTCCAAAGCATTTTTACCAAGTGACTTTTGAAAAGCCAGGCGGATTAGTAATGCCTATTATTTTAGAAATTACTTATGAAGATGGCACTGTAGAAAGAAAAAAATATCCTGCTGAAATATGGAGGTATAATGAGTTTGAAGTTAAAAAGGTATTTAAAACTAATAAAGCAATAACGAGTTTTGTTATTGATCCAGATTTAGAAACTGCCGATGTGGATACTACAAACAATGCGTGGCCAAAAGATGATGCTACTGCATTTAGTAAATTTAAAGAAAAAGTAAAGGGCTGATTGATAGCAATTGAATTCTTTACTATAGCCGACTTGAAAAAGTCGGCTTTTTTTTGTTTTAAATTGAAAATTGAGTTAAACAAATTAAAAAATGTTTAAACTAATAAAACAAGTTACTATATTTGCCACGTGATACAACTAGCAACATTTTTATTTATTAGCGGAGCAGAAATCGCCTTCATACTATTTATAGTGGTGATGGTTTTTGGAGCCGATAAAATACCTGAAATCGCACGTGGTTTGGGTAAAGGTATGCGTACTCTAAAAGATGCTACCAACGATATTAAACACGAAATTACCAAAACTGCTGAGAAAAGCGGAATTGATACTAGTGTAACCGGAGACATTAAAAAAGAACTCGATAAAGTAAAAGACGATATTGAAGACTTTGCTGGTTCGGTTAAAAGAAAATTATAAAATTACTTCACTTTTTTTCTTAAATCTGTTTTAAAAAAGTAACCTACTTGTAGTCGGTTTAAATTCGATTTATTTATTTCATGATTTAAATAGCCTAGCTGAAAATTGCTAGTTTTTGAAACATTGAAGCCTATAGCCGCATAAAATCTATTTTCGGTAAAAACCTGATCCTGCAGGTTCATAAAAATTTCATTATTAATATTGAAGAACATTTTATCGCTCAATTTCACTTTTGTGCCTAATCTGTAACGAAATCTATGTAAAGTAGTTTGCGTATGCTGATAGTTTAAAAAACGATGCTCTAACCTTACTCTATGGTAAATAGGAAGGCTTCTGGTAGATTGTGTGTAACTTATTTGCTCGTAAGGTCTATTTTCATATAAATGGCTTTCTCCGGCCAATAAATAGCTTCTATCGATATCTAAATAGCAATACACTAAGGTTAATGTTGTTTTTTTATTTAAATGATAGTTTGCACCAGCATAATAAAATAATAAGTTTAAGTTATCTAATACTTCAAAAGAACGTAATTGAAGCCCTGTTTTAACACTCCATTTGTCGGCCACTTTATGTGTGCCATCGAGCATATACCAAGATCCTAATTTATCTTCTGGAGATTGACTATAGCTGTTGGGAATAGAGATAATAAGCACTATTGTAGTTAATAAGTACTTCATGATGTTGTGATTTAAGTTAGTAATAAGGTTTTGAGTTTAGTATAAATTACAGTGATTTAAAACCGAAAACTGTTTCAAAAAAAAAGAGTTATAATATAAAAGGAGCTCTTTTCGAGCTCCTTTTTTTGCTATTAATATCCACTTAATTAAAAACTCTCGTTTAAGTGGTGGTGTTCGTCAATTAGTGGCCCACCTTCAATAATTTGTTCTGAAGCTTGAGCTGCAAATTTCTCGAAGTTTAAGTGGAAAGAGTGTGCTAATTGAATTGCTTTCCCTACATATTCTCCTTTTTTCAACCAAGTATTCATTGGGTCTAAAATTTCAGTTGGTACACCTGGGCAGTATTTTGGCATGTGTAAACCGAAAATAAAGTTTTGATCATAATCTACGCCTTCTAATTCACCGTTTAGAATTGCAGTAATCATCGCTCTTGTATATTTTAATTTTATACGAGATCCTACACCGTAAGGTCCTGCACTCCATCCTGTGTTTATTAGCCATACATTTACACCAGCTTCAGTCATTTTTTTACTTAGCATTTCACCGTAAACTGTTGGGTGTAATGGCATAAATGGTTCTCCGAAACAAGCAGAGAATGATGGTACTGGTTCTGTAATTCCAGCTTCTGTTCCAGCAACTTTAGCAGTATAACCAGAGATAAAGTGGTAAGCCGCTTGGCCTGGTGTTAACTTAGATACTGGAGGTAACACACCAAAAGCATCACAGGTTAAAAAGAAGATGTTTTTTGGGTTGTTTGCGTAAAGTGTTTCTTGTATGTTATCGATATGATAAATAGGGTAACTTACACGTGTATTTTGCGTAATGCTGCTATCTAAATAATCTGGTTCTCCATCTTCTTTAATTAAAATGTTTTCAAGTAAAGCCCCTGGTTTAACAGCTCTAAAGATGTCTGGTTCTTTTTCTTCAGATAAATCGATCACTTTTGCATAACATCCACCTTCAAAGTTGAAAATAGTGTTGTCTGCTGTCCAACCATGCTCATCATCTCCAATTAATTTTCTTTCTGGATCTGCAGAAAGTGTTGTTTTTCCTGTTCCTGATAATCCGAAGAAAATGGCAGTATCACCTTTTTTACCTACGTTAGCAGAGCAGTGCATTGGTAATACATTTCTTTCTACAGGTAAAACCATGTTCATGGCAGAGAAGATACCTTTTTTAATTTCTCCTGTGTAAGCAGATCCACCAACTAAAGCTATTTTTTTAGTAAAGTTTATAATAGAGAAGTTCCCTTGACGGATACCGTATGCTTTAGGATCTGGACATTCGTATCCTGGAGCACAAAGTACTAACCAATCTTCACTAAAGTTTTCTAACTCACTTGGGCTTGGGCGTAAAAACATATTAAAAACAAACATGCTAGACCAAGAATACTCGGTTACTGTTCTAATATTTGTTCTGTATTCAGGCTCTGCACACACATACCCATCTCTTGCATATATTTCTTTTCCAGAAAGATATTTTTTAATTTCAGCTTCAAGTTTATCAAAGTTTTCTGGAGAAACCGCTTTGTTTGTTTTTCCCCACCAAACTCTTTCAGTAGTATAATCATCTTTTACTATAAATCTATCTTGAGGAGAACGACCAGTAAACTTACCTGTTTTAATTACTAGAGTTCCGTTAGCTGTTTCTTCACCAGAACCTTCAGCTACTGCAATTTTTTGAAGTTCTTCTGGAGATAAATTCCAATTCACTTTCGCAGCGTCAATTCCGTATTGTTTTAAGTCGGCTTGTTTTGTCATGGTTTCTGTCGTTTTCATAATTATTGATTTTAAAGTTCCTAATAATTTTATGGTTTAAAATGGCCAAATAATTGGCACAAGTATTAATGATATAATGAAAAATAATAGTAGTAATGGTGCTCCAACTTTTAGGTAGTTCATGAACTTGTAACCACCGGCCGTCATAACCATTGCGTTTGTTGTTGTGCCTATGGGTGTTAAAAAGGCTGTTGATGCACTTATGGCTACAATAATCATAAACGGTTCTGGAGAAAGGTTTAATGATGTTGCTGCTAAAATGGCTATCGGTGCCATTAAAACCGCTGTGGCCGAGTTGTTAATGACCTGGCTAAAGGTTGTTGTTAGTAAAAACACACCACCAAGTAATAGAATAGGGTGAATGGCTCCTAAATAGTCTACTAAAGCACTTGCTATAAGTTGCGCTGTTCCTGTTTTTTGTAATGCAATACCCATTGGTATCATAGCGGCAATCATAACAACACTAGTCCAACTAATGCCTTTGTAAGCTTTCGATATTGGTACACAACCTGTTAATAAAACTACACCTGCAGATATTAACGCTGCAATAGAGCCTGGTACAATTTTAAAGACCATAAATATAATCATGAGGATTAAAGCGCCTAAAGCAATGTATGATTTTGGACTTAAGCTCTCCACGTTTTTAGCCATACCTTCTGGGCTACCAATAATAACAAGGTTTTCGTTTTGTTCTTTTAAATCTTCAATGTGTGCCCAGGTTCCTCTAATTAAAAAGGCATCACCAACTTTTACAGTTATTTCTTTTTCTAGTAAAGGCTTATTGTTTCTAGAAGCTCCTAAAAGTTGAATACCGTATCTTTTAAAATAATCGCCTACTTTATATTTTCTTCCTACTAAAATAGAATTTGGATTCACAATTACTTCTGCCATTCCAACCTCTTGGTTAATTAAGTTGTGTTTTAATTCGTCGGTTGTAATAGGTTCTAGAGGTAAAAGCCCCAGTCTAAACGTGATCATTAATTTGTTAATGTCTTTAGCATCACCTTTTACTGTAATAATATCGTGGTACAGTAAATCTGTTGATGGTACCGGGAATTCTTCAAACTGTGCGATACCTTTTAAAACATTTGGGTGTCTTCTTTTAATTCTTATAATAGATACATTAAAGTCTTTTTCAAAATGCCAATCTTCACATTTTGTATTAATTAAAGGTGATATTGAACGTACGCGTAGTCTATAATATCCATCGTGTACTTTGTAAGCTTCAATCCAATTATATAGGGTAGATTCAATGTTTACAGGTTTGTTATTTGTTTTGTTACTTGGTAATAATTTGTAGCCTACATATCTAAAGTAAATTAAGGCAACAAGTAGTAATGGTATACCTATTAAGGCGAATTCGAAAAATGAAAACCCTTCGAAGCCTGCTTCAACTAAAGCGTTACTGGCAATAATGTTTGGCGGTGTACCTGTTAAAGTTAATAAACCACCTGTGTTAGATCCAAAAGCAACAGGCATAAGCATTTTTGATGGTAATGTACCAATGCTCCAAGCTGATGATATAGTAAGTGGCATTAAGGTTGCAACGGTACCCGTGTTACTTACAAAACCAGAAAGTACACCTGCACCAAGTGTAATAATTACTAATAGCTTCGGAACACTTTTTCCGGCCCATTCTACAAACTTTTTACCTGCTAAGGCTGTCCATCCGGTTTGAGCAATACCTTCTCCTATTATAAAGAGTGCGGCAATCATAATTACTGTTGGGTTACTAAAACCACTTAAGGTTTCTGTTGGAGTTAAAATGCCTGTTAAGTATAAACTCAACATAGATATTAATGCAACAATATCTGGTGTAAACTTTCCCCAAACAAAGAGACCAATAGTTATAATTAAAATGAGAAGCATTAAGTAGATCATAATTTATAATTGTTTATTAGCTTAGCGCTATAAGTGTCGTTCTATAATTATACTGTAAAATTACTGTAGATACAGAAGAGTAATTATGACGAAAGTCATACTTTGATTTCGGGGTCTATTTTTCCATTATTGTTATATTTGAGCCTCATTAAATGCAAAAAATACTTACGAATACGTTTGCGAAGTCACTAGTTTTGCGATAATTAAGATTTTTGATAGTGTATTCTGATTTTGTAGGTTGAAAAACGAAATAAAAATTTAAAAGAAGGTAAAAATGAAATTAGATATTCTAGCCCTTGGAGCACATCCGGATGATGTTGAGTTAGGTTGTGGTGGTACCATTGCTAAAGAAATTGCTAATGGCAAAAAAGTGGGGATTATAGATTTAACCCAAGGGGAGTTGGGAACGCGTGGTACAGCAGAAACTAGATTTACAGAAGCTAGTAACGCTGCAAAGATATTAGGTGTTGCTGTGCGTGAGAATTTAGGCTTTGCCGACGGTTTTTTTGTAAATGATAAAACGCATCAATTAGAGGTTATTAAAATGATACGTAAATACCAACCAGAAATAATACTTTGTAATGCTTTTGATGATCGCCACATCGATCATGGAAAAGGAAGTAAGTTAGTTAGTGATGCTTGTTTTTTAAGCGGACTGATAAAAATAGAGACAAAAGATGATCAAGGTACACTTCAAGCACCTTGGAGACCAAAGCAAGTATACCATTATATACAATGGAAAAACTTAGAGCCAGACTTTGTTGTTGATATCTCTAGCGTTATTGATATAAAAATGGAATCGGTGCTGGCATACAAAACTCAATTTTACGATCCAGATAGTAAAGCACCTGTAACACCAATATCTAGTAAGAACTTTACAGATAGCATAACTTATCGTGCGCAGGATTTAGGACGATTGGTTGGTGTGGCTTACGCCGAAGGTTTTAATGTAGAACGTTTGCCTGCAGTTGGTAGTTTGTTCGATTTAAAGTAGTTAGAATGTTGCTGATGTTTTTTTGAAAAAATTATGTAAAAATTTTTAAAAAGTCTTTGTAGATAACGTTTAAATCGTTTACATTTGCACACGCATTACAAAATGCAAGTTACATGGTGGTTGTAGCTCAGTTGGTTAGAGCATTGGTTTGTGGTACCAAGGGTCGCCGGTTCGAATCCGGTCTTCCACCCAAAAAGTAAAAGCCTTTCAAGAAATTGAAAGGCTTTTTTTGTGGATGTAACTTTGATGTTTGCAAAAAAACTAAGTGTTATTTTTTTATGCGATTTAGTATCTAGTGCTTTATTAATTTTCGAATTTTACATATTCAGTTACGTGCTCATTATCAGACCACTTTATTTTCAAAGTATCGTTTTCTGTCGAAGTAATTATTCCTTTTTGAACAAAGTCCTTGTAAAATATAGTGATTTCGTTTTTGTCTAAAATATATGGCATTTCCGCATCTCCGTCATAGTCTACAACATAAAATGATTTTTTAGTTAGCCAAAAATCGGCATGAGGTCCACTTGGATCTTGAGTCCAAATCCCGAATGCTTTAGTTGTGTCAATTGCTAAATTTCGAATGATTGTTTTTTCTGGTCGCTCAATATTTTCAATTTCTGAATGGTTAGTATTATATTCAGAGCTTGTGAGCGATTTTTTGTTGTTGAGATTAGCTTCCGTAGAATCTATTTTCAATTCAGTTTCAGCTTCTAAATTTAGAGAGTCCTTTTTGTTTTCGTTTTCACACGAAATACTTATTAAAATTAGGCAATAAAACACATACGACTTAAGTTTAAAGTATTCTTTCATTTTTGGGTGTTGTAATGCCTTTATTTCATTTTTGATGTAAATATAGTCTTAATTGTATCTAATTCTTTTTTGTATTTCAAATCTGTTCTTGATGCAAAATATAAAGTGTTTTCCGTTTTTACGTTTCCTTCCTAAACTAGATTTATCTCATTTCTTAAAATTTGTTCTTGGCATAAAAAAACCTGGAAGTAATGCAAGTCCGTTTCCATTGTTTAAACACCTTATAATAGAAATAATGTTTGGTAAAATGTAGTTTGGTTTAAAAGCAGGTTTCTTATTGAAATTCTCAAACCATAAACGTCTAAAATGGTCCAATTCGTTGGATTAATTATACCAAATATTTTGAAGCAGTTAGATTTCTAACTTACTTAAATGCATTAGTCTAAAACTACGTAGTATTTCTTTTCGCTTTTTATATTTCTAGTGGCTTCTAGTTTACCATCGTCATTGACGCGATATAGCGGTAAACTATTTCCGGTTAGATTAAGGGATCTATTGTTTGCATCTGGCAATAGATCGAAAGTTACAACGTATTGTTTATCGGTAAATTTTTTAGATATATAGATTCCAGAAGGAGTATCGCCTTCGGTTTCTACTTGATATTCGTGAATTTTATCTATGTTATTAGAAGCAGTAAAGATGATTTTATAGGGTTTCGATTTCTTTTTCCATTTATAGGAAACATACCATCCTTCTTTTTTTAACTGAGCTACTTTTTTTTCGATTTCTTCGTTTACTTGGTCTTTATCGGCCTCTTTATCTGTAATTTCTATAGTGGTTATTAATTCGATTTTACCAGATCTATAAATGGTAATATCATCTACTTGATTAAAGCAAGCATTTAAAATAAAAAACAGGGGTACAATTAATAGCTTTTTTAAATTTTTCATATTCAAATATATAAAAAAAATAAATTAGTGAATTTTTTTAACCTTGCGATTCCTTTTTTTATACGCAAAACGACTTCCTGCTTTTATAAACTAGATCTTTTGGTGTTATGCTTTAGTTGTGTCAATTGCTAAATTTCGAATAATTGTTTTTTCTGGTCGCTCAATATTTTTAACTCCCGAATAGTCAGTATTATATTCAGAGTTTGTGAGGGGTTTTTTGTTGTTGAGATTAGCTTCCATAGAATCTATTATCAATTCAGTTTCAGCTTCTAAATTTAGAGTGTCCTTTTTATTTTCGTTTTTACACGAAATACTCATTAAAAATAGGGTTGCAATTAATATGTAGTTCAGTTTTTCTTGCATTATTTAAAAATGTTTCTGCTATGGTTAGTACGGAATTAAAAATAATTAATTTCTGATTAAGCACTTAGCCAAAACTTTTTATTTTGTTTTATCTTTTCATTTTAAAGCCAAATCAAAAGATTTGGCGGACTTATTTTAAAGCTCTAAGCTTTCGGTTAAGCACCAAAACCCTTATTAATTATAGCCATTTGTGTGTTCGTGCTTTTTATTCAGTATTTATTTTGTTGTACATTTTTCCTTTCCAGAAAAGCTCTTTATCAGATTCCAAAGTGTTTTCAAACTTAAAATCAAATATGGCTTTTATAATTCCGTTTTCAAATAATGTTTTATCTATTTTAATGGTTCCACTTTTTAAAGGGAAATGGTTTATTCCTAAATCTCTTATGCTGTTGAATGTTACATAAGAAGTACACGTACCATTTTGTAGTTCTAAAATGAGCCTACTATGAGTCGAAACATTATTTATTGATTCTCCTTTTATGATTCCATTTTTTTGTTTTTTAAATTCAATAAAATCTGTTCCTGAATATTCATACATTCTGTTTTCTGATTTTAAAGAGTGAAATATATGTGTTGTGTCAATAATTTTATAAAATGCTTGTAGAGAATCTTGATATATCTTTCCAAATTCATCTTTCATTCTGTCAATTTCAATTGGACAATCTCCGTCACAGCTTAATTGTCCAAATTTGTTTTTATATACAAATTCAGGATAATTCCATTTTTCCTTAAAAGAAAAGTCTTCTTTTAAGTTTTTAGTCCACTCAATCTTTATTTTATGAGTAGAATCAGTTTCCTTTTCAATCGTTTTGCAAGAAATTACGATTAAGTATAAAAGTGAAATAATTATAAATTTAATTTTCATTGGGTTAAATTATAAGTCATTTTTATAGCATTACTCTAAAGTTGTTAAGAATCCGATTATGCCAACAGCGAAACCAATTATATAAATGATTCCTTTTCCTAGCCTAAATGCATTATGTCCAAAAAAGTCATAGTTAGACTTTTGAGTACTGTTAGCTGGGTCAATAGCCCAATCTTTGTTTATGAAATTTCCAATTCCAAATATTAGAAAAACGGCACTCAACATTAAATAAGTGTATCTCGGATTTTGTTCAAAAAAGACTTTTATTTGATTAAATATTTCTTCCATTTTCAGTATGAAGCACGACGGTCTCGGCTATGGTTAGTAGGGGATTAAAAGTAATTAATTTCCGAATAAGCACTTAGCGAAATTTTTTTATTTTTTTCTGGCAATAAATATCATATCAGTTAGAAAAGTTCCATCTGGTTCTGGGTAATCTTTCCGAACTAAGTTTACAATCTCGAACCCTGAATTATTTAATTGTTCTTCTAAAAAAGCGGCTTGGTGATAATGAATGTAAACCTCATTTTTACCACTAAAACTTGTTGTTTCGTAACCCGACTTTTTATAATCATCTTCCATGGTACTCAAATAAAATAATCCATCGGCGTATAGTAAGTTTGCAGAATCTTGAATTAGTTTTGAACATTCTTCTTTAGAAAGATAGGGCATGCAAAATCCACACATAATTGCATCGAACATTTCTTTTACCTCATCTATTTTTCTGCAATCCATTATTTCAAAATCAACATCAGGATTATTGATTTTAGCCAATTCAATCATCTTAGAGGCTAAATCAATTCCTTTAATTTGAAATTTAGGATTAATTGACTTTAGATATTTAGTAACGTTTCCTGGCCCACAAGCTATTTCAAATATTTTTGCATTATCAACTTTTATTAGTTCGCAAAACTTATTAAAAGTATCATGGTATAAATCCATTTCCATGAATTTATCTTGATAGCTTTCTGCTGAATTATTATAAGTTTCCACACTTAATATATTTTTGTCATTAAGTTTCATGGTGTTGTCTTAAATTGGGTACAACGTTTATGTTTTTTATACTTTGTTGTGCGCCGTTTTTTTTATGTTCTTAATTTTAGAGCCTTTTATTAAAAGCCATATCATAAATATCAATTCTCCAAAGAATGTAATCAAAAGGAATTCTGTATTAATGTTTGGGAATAGAAACAATCCTAAAGTATTTATTAAATAGCCAAAACCAGCAATCATCAATAATATTCCAAATATTTTAGGAACATATTCTGCAATAAACACTAAATATCCAAGAAGACTTAAATAAATTCCAAAAATGATTAGTCCGAAAGACCATTCGATATGGAATGAATTAATATAAAATGTGATGGAATCATATAATTGAGTTTGGTCTAATATATTTGATTTTTTATTAATATTTAAAAGATTTATAACCTTAATTAAATTAACCAATGCTACTAAATATATAGCAGTATAAATTAATCTAAACCAAGCTGTTAATAATGAAAGGTGCTTAAAAACAGGTTTAAGAAAAACATATAGAGACCAAGCAACTACTATGTCACAGATAAGTGTGATGAAATGTAAAAAAATACCAGTTGTGAATAATAATCTATTATCCATAATATTTTTAGCAGTCAAGGCTGGATTTTCAGCTATTAGTTTTGGAAAAATATAGAATTCAGCAAATGGTACTGTTAACGCCATAATTAATACTCCTATTCCAGATATTAAAGCAGCATTAGCTATGGTTATGTTTTTTTCCTTGATTTGAGTAGTAGATTTAATTGAGTTCATATTAATTTAGTCTTTCAATTAAGACTGAAATGACTATAATTTGTTACAATTGACAAGGAATTTCTGTTTTTTTCAAATGGCGCACAACGACCTTTGGTTAAGCACTAATCTAGCAATTAATTCTATACATTGTTGCCATTAGTTTTTTTATTTCAGTCGTCGTAATAATCTCCTTTTTCCCAATCTTTTTTTCCAAGATAATCTGCACAAAAATTATAACGATTAATAGGTTTAACTTTGTCCACATTTTTGCCGTGACTGAAAATCCAAATTTCATTTTCGACAATTTTTATGCGATTAAATTTTCTTGTGTCAGAAGCATCCATTGAGCTTGTGAAAATTGATTTTTTTTCAAAAATTTCATTTCCATTTTGGTCAATAATTCGGTCAGTTACGATTACTTTTTTATGTTTTAAATTCCAGAATAAAAACTTGCGTTTCTTTTCAATTCGTTCCGTTTTCAGAGTTACACTTTCAATTCCGCAATCAATTTTTTCAGTCAGAGTTTTGTTTTGTATTTCAGGCGTTTTTATTCCGCTATTCAGATTAATGAATACGAAATTAAGCTTAATGAAACTGAAAACATTGAATTTATTATGGTCATTTTAAATGTCTTGTCCTGAAATATGGCTACAGGTTAAAATTGATTTTAAGCTGATAATTGATATACCATATTAGGTGTTTTATAATCTAAAGATAAGTGTAATCTTATTTCGTTGTATAAATTAATTGCATTTTTTGCAGCTCTCTTTGCATGAGTGACGTTATCAAAGGTTTGGTCGAGATAAAACTCATCTTTTAAGATGCCGTTTACACGTTCTGCTATAGCATTTTCGTAACAGTGATTTTCTTCAGTCATACTAATATTTATATGCTTTTTTTTAAGTATTTGAGTGTATACATTACTACAATATTGTATTCCTCTATCGGAGTGATGAATAAGGCCATTGATATTTTTGGCTTGATAAATAGCCTTATTAAGCGCTCTTACACATCCTTTTAATTCTAAGCTATCACTCAGGTCATAACCCACGATTTTACGAGAATACATATCCGTAATTAAAGCTAGGTAGCAAAAACCTTTTACGGTTCTAATGTAAGTTATATCACTCACCCAAACTTGATTAGCTCTCGTCACCTTTAAATCTTTAATAATATTATTATACTTATAAAAACGGTGATGCGAATTGGTTGTTCTAGCACTGGTTTTCTTTCTAAGTGTTAACATTTGGTGTTTTCTAAGGGTATTAAATAAAGTATCTCTACCAACTTTTAAGTTCGCTTTGATAAAATCGTTTTTCAATGATTTTTCGAGTTTGCGGACACCTTCTCTAGGAAGGGATTTACGTCTTTTTCTAACAATAGTTATTATTTGTTGCTCTAGTTTTAAACGTTTATCAGCTCTATGCTTATATTTATAATAAGCATCACGTTTTAATCCAAAACAACTAGAAATAGTAGATAAGCAAGCAAATCCCTTAGATTTTTCTTTAGCTATGTTTAAGGCTTTATATTTAGTTTTTTTTTAGATCGGCAACCGAATTGTAGCCAAGATCTTCGGCTGCTACTTCAAGGTATGAATCCAATACCATAGCATCAAGATCCTTTTTAATCAGTAGTTTTTTAAGTTGCTCAATTTCTTTTTGCAACCCTTTAATTCTTGATATTTCGTCTTTTGTTTCCACTTTTACCCTGGTGTTCATTAAGTCTTTACGATTGTACTTTTTAATCCATTCATTCACCGTTGTAGGAGCAATAGAGTAGAGCTTGCAAAGTTCGCTCTTGGTATGCTTTCCGGTTGTAAGTTCGGCTAAGATTTTTAATTTAAAAGGTTCGCTGTAACGTCTAATTACTTTGTCATTTTTGTACATAATGTTTAAAATTATGTAGCCTTTATTCAGGACGCTAATTATATTGCTTACAACGGTTTCGTATAAGAATAGTTGCGTGGTTAAGTTACTAATTTAGCAAACAAAAACTAGCCAGAGGAAAATCCGCAGGATTTTCCGAGTAAGCAATGACCAAGCAATTATTTTTATACAACTTAAGTTAGCATTTAAATAAAAAAGACTAATTTAAACATATAAAATAGAAAGCACAAAAGAGAGGAATAAGGTTAATTTATACGGAGAGACTTCAGATCTCGTCAACATTGTAAATCCCCTCTCTTTTCTACACAGATTTCGAACAGTTCTGTGAGGCTTTAAGACCTCGATTTTAAGTCGTTGAAACTCGCGTAGTATGTCCTTTCAAAAAAACAATTTGTTATGAATAAAGATATTAAATATTTTGGTATTGACATTAGTTATTTAGTTTTTGATGTCACAGATTCAGATGGTAATTATTATCAGTTTAAAAACAAGTTTTCAGGCTTTAAAGCCTTTAGAAAACTCTTAAATTCTCAGAGTCATTGCGTGATGGAAGCTACAGGTTACTATCATTATCAATTGGCTTATTATTTGTTTGAAGAAGGTCTAAATGTTTCAGTAGAAAATCCGTTGTCTGTAAAACGATTTATCCAGATGCGACTATCCAAGGTTAAGACCGATAAGAGTGATTCAAAACTTATATGTTCTTATGCTGAGCAAGTAGAGTTAAAACTTTGGAAAGGTAGTTCTAAGGAAGTACAGGAGTGTCTTCAAATTACCAGAACCCTTTCTGTATATACAAAACAGCGAACAATGATAAAGAATAAACTTCATGGTGAATCTGTTTTAGGGGAGCCAAGTAAAGCCATTGTGAGATCTTTAAAGCGTAGTTTAAAACATTTAGATAAAGAGATGTCCAGCTTAGAAGAGTTATTGCTAGTTTTAGTAAAAGAGGCTCATAAAGATTTATTTACTCGAATAAAAACCATACCAGGAATCGGAAAAAAAACATCTATTATGTTAATCGTTTTAACAGGTGGTTTTGAACGCTTTTCGAGTGCAGCAGAATTATGTAGTTACGCAGGATTAACTCCAGTGATTAGGCAAAGTGGAAGTAGTATAAAAGGACGACCACGCATTAGTAAAATGGGCAATCAAAAACTCAGGAATTTATTATTTATGTGCAGTTTTACAGCTTGTAAATACAACAAAGCATGCAGGGATATTTATGAACGATTAGTAGCAAAAGGAAAGAGTAAAAAATTAGCATTAATAGCGGTATGTAATAAGCTACTAAAACAAGCTTTTGCTATTGCAAAATCGGGTTTAATATTTGACAAGGAATATAAAAGTACGCTAGTGAAAAATTAATAAGATTTTACTTGTTTTTTAGCACAGTACTTTGTTGTGTGTGGTTTTTAATGCATTATAGAATCTAAAGGTTCTCCTAAATCATAGTTCACAGTTTTGTCCAATTTTCCTGATTTATTAAAAAATTGAAATTCCCCATTATAGTAACCCTTACTTGCTATTCCTATAATTTTTTTATTTCCATTTTCATGGTAAGCAATTACCTTACCATCATGTTTACCATTAATCTTTGTAGATAATTCTTCCAATTCTCCGCTTTCATAATATCTCTTAAGATTCGCAATGTTATCATTATAAGTGATTTCAGCTTCTATTTTGCCACTTGGATAGTAATTAATTTGACTCCCGCTTTTTTTCATTGAGATGGTATCTAAATCAAAAAACTGTAAAAGTTTTAATTGTCCACTTTCGTAATAAGTTTTACAAGTATCAATGAGTTCTCCTTTCCAATATTGTCTTTCAGATTCGACATTTGTGTTTTTAAAGTACTTTATCATTGAACCATGAAATTGGCCATCTTTTGTATGATTTTCTTCTTCTATTTTTCCATTTTCGTAATAAAAAATTGCTTGTCCTATTTGTTTGTCCATATCCCAATTTGATAAGTCTTTTCTATTTCCGTTTCTCCTATAATTTACTCTTTCTCCATTTTTTTTTCCATCTTTTAAATTAATGGTTTGTTTAATGTTACCATCTGTATTCCAATACCTTTTCCAAAGACCTTGCTCTAAATTATCTTCGACTAAACCTTCTTCGATTACTATTTCTCCTTTGTTAGAGTAAAAATGCTTGTAATATCCATTTTCATAAATCCGCTCGTATTCCTCGTTATTTTTTTTCCAAACAGTTTTTATTAAGGTATCTGTTTCTTTATCAAATAATTTTTCTATTCTGTTTGGTAAGCTATCCAATATTTCTATTTCTCCGAATCTGTTTCCATTGTCGTAGTAATATTTTAGTATTCCTTTTTTGTATTTAAAGTCTGAGTCTTTACTTATTTTTTGCCAATAACCTTTTTTACCATTTTCCTCATAAAAAACATAGTCTGAATTCTTGTATCTAGAATCATTTGGGTTGTCCTTACAAGAGTAAAAAAGTATTAAAAAAAGTATGAAGAGCTTATTTTTCAATTTTGGTAGGTTACTTGTTTTAAATTACACACAACTACGGGATAAGAATAATTCCACTCAACCTTGATTCAATTGAATTGCCACATGTTTTTCAACTTCTTCTTGCTTAAAGTTAAACCAAGACGTTCTAAACTCTGAGGTTTCAATTAAATACTTGAAGTTCTGAAAAGGCTTTTTGTTGCGTAAGGTATGTTCTAGTTCTTGCTGCAAAGCGTTTTTAGGAAGTTGCTGTACAAATGATTCCATTATTTTAAAGGAGTCGGAACCTTCTAAGGGATTGATTTTGATAAAATCATCTCCAGTGGGTGGTTTAAATTCATCATCATCGAAATCATCAAAACCATCCATAAAACTGGGAATGGCTATAACTTCTTTAGTTTTGATATTATAAAAACAGGTGCAGCCGCAGTCTAAATCTTCGGCTATATTCTTTATAATAGATTGATCAGCGGCTCCCATTTTTTTAAATTTTATAAGTTTATTTAATCTAGTTTTAAGCGCTCATCGCGATTAGCAAGTTCCCAAGCAGTGTAAAATACAAGTCTCGCACGAGTTTCTAATAAATCGTACCTAATTTTATCTGGAGTATCACTTGGTTTATGGTAATCGGCATGCGTACCATTAAAATAGAATATTACAGGAATATTGTTTTTAGCAAAGTTATAATGATCCGATCTGTAATAGAAACGGTTCGGGTCGTTTTCATCATTATAAGTGTAATCGAAATCTATTTTTGTGTATTGTTTATTTATAGATTCTGAGATTTCGTGCAATTCTTTACTTAATTTATCTGCACCAATTAAATAAAGGTAGTTCTCGTTGTTTTCGTGTTTAGGATCTACACGGCCAATCATATCAATATTTAAATTAGCTACAGTGTTTGCTAAAGGGAAAACAGGGTCTTCGTCTGCATAATAACGTGAGCCATATAGTCCAATTTCTTCACCTGTAACGTGTAAAAACAAAATAGAACGCTTTGGCCCAAAACCTTTATCTGCAGCTTGTTTAAAAGCTTCAGCAATTTCCATTACGGCAACCGTTCCAGAACCATCATCATCGGCTCCGTTGTTGATATCTCCATTTTTTGAGATTCCAATATGATCTAAATGTGCCGAAACAATAATAATTTCATCTGGCTTTTCCGACCCTTTTATATAAGCTAATACATTTTCTGAAGCTTTGGTATCGCCTTTAAAAAAGGAAGCAGGAATTTCTTGAAAGTAATCGCCTTCTGCAATAGGCGAAGGAATACCGTTTGCTACGTAACCTTGTTTGATAAACTCAATGGCTTTCTTTTGGCCTGGTTCGCCTGTTTTTCTGCCTTCAAAATCATCAGAAGCATAGGTGTAAAGCATGTCTTTTAATTCTGCAGCTGTAATTGTTTTAGCGTAAGTTTCGGCGTTAGCAGTGGTTTTAGATTTGTTTTGAGAACTGCTGCAAGCCATTAATGTAAAGGCCACTAAGCATAGTGGAAGGTAATTTTTCATAGGAGATAGAATTTATCTGCTAAGATATTACAAAATTAAAAATGAACACAGCCCAAGCTAAATAATTTAACTTGGGCTGTAGTTATGCTTTCTGTTTTAAGGAAAAGCTTAATATAAAACGAGTTACTTTTTAGAATTCAATATCTTCTAAATCAGATTCGTCTATTTCTATGTTCTCATCAAAGCTTTCTAAATCGGCTTCGTTAATTTCTAAAGCTTCTGGTTCAACCTCTAATGCAGGAGCTTCTAGTTCCAATTCTTGTGCGTCAATTTCTAATTCTGAGGTGTCAAACTCTAAATCAGCATCATCAATTTCTAGATCTTCTATTTCTAAGTCTTCTAGATCGTCTAAAGCAGCTTCTTCAGATTCCATTTCTTTGGCATCAATAAACTCTGTGTTCGCAATTTCGGTTGCTGTAAAAACAGATTTATAAGTTACAATAGCTAAAGCGGCAATGGTTAAGAAAAACGAAAACTGAATGGTTTTTTTTATTTCGCCTGTTTTTTTAGATAAGTAAAACGCAACTAAACCAAAGATAAGCGCTGCTACCGCAGGAATAATGGCTAAGTTAGAAATTGGTAATACCGAAAAAATGATTGCAAAAACAGATGCTATTACGGCGAGTATGGTGAAAATCTTTTTCATGAGTTTGTGTTTTTATTCAATAAAGGGAGTTGTAAAGTTAGTCATTAAAAAAATCGGGTTTAGTTTTTTAAACCAGAAGCCGATTTTATTTTTAACTCACCATTTCCAACAGGAATTTTAAACTTTCCGTAAACCGGAATTTTATTTTCATCGGCTGTTAACCATAAAAAGTTACTAGAGCCTTGTAAACCACTAGAGCTATCTGCACCAATTGATAGTTTGTAGCATTCCTTAGTACCAATAGCTGTAGAAATGGTTTCTTTACCCAAATAGGTTACTTTACCGTTAAATTCTTTTCTGTCGAAAATAATATTTAAGCTCTTGCTGCTGCCTTTGCTCATGCTAGCATAATCGAACAAACGGATGTAGTATAAAGCAGAAACAATATCTTTTGTGCCTTTGTTTATAGAAACTGTTTTGTTTTCTACGTAATTATTCTTTTTGGTTTGCACCGTTTTAACCGTATTGGTTTTGTGGCTAAAGGTGTATTTCATGGCTTTGTAATAACCGCCCTCATTAATATCACGCTTGTATAAATAAGGTGTTAATGTTTTTGGACTTACATAACTCTCGTATAAATCTCTAATTTTAAAAAAGTTATCCCATTTGCTATAGGTTAAAGCTGTAACTTTTAAACGCATTAGTGTGGCTTTAGAAGTGTTCACTTTTGCTGTAGACATGGTGACTTGGGCGATATCGTTTAGAATACCAGACATGTTGTAAGAGGCCGTGTAAACTAATTTTTCATTTGGGGCAATGGCATTATTTTGTGCTTGTAAGGCAACCGAAAAAAATAAAGCTATAAGTAGGGTAAAACGCATCATATATGTGTTTGGTTTTATGTTATAACGTGGCATTAATCATTTATTGTGCCAAAAATACAACATGAAAAATATTCTAGAGCATTTAATTTATAAATAATTAATGGTAGTCTATGTAACAAATTAAAGACCTAGGCGTCATATTAATACATCAATCAAAATATATCAAAAACCATGAGAAACGATAAACAATTATTAGTTATTACACATTTAAGTCAGTTAATATCTTTAGTAACCGGCTTTGGTAGTTTATTACTACCATTAATTTTATGGCTAGCCAATAAAGGGCGAGTAAACCAAATGGATATCCATGGAAAAAGCATTATCAATTTCCAATTAAGTCTTATTATTTGGTTTATCATCTGCGTGCCATTAATACTGTTCTTTGGCTTAGGTTTACTAGGTTTTGCAGCATTAGGACTTCTTTCAATTATTTTACCAATAGTAAATGCATTAAGAGCAAGTCGTGGCGAAAATCCAACGTATCCGTTAACATTCAATATTATCTCTTAATTTTATTAGTTATTTAATTCGAGATCTTTTAAAACGTTCACTGTTTAAGTGAACGTTTTTTTTGTTTTAAGTTTTAATTATAGCTTGGTTTTACTAATAAAAATCTATGTAAGGCAGAGTTTAGATGTTGCGGGTGTTAAAGTTTTATAATCTTTGAAACTTCATTTAAAATATGTTGTAAATTTCGACCGAAAATAGATGTAATGATGTCTTAATGTAACTCAATTTTTAAATTTTAACAGAATTTAACTAAGGGTAATGACGTGTTTTCTGGTCATTATAGCACATGTAGTTTTTGTAGCTTAAAAATAGTACGGTATAAAACGAAGTAGATGTTTAATATTGATACTTTTTTGAAAGAAATACAAAAACTAGAGACTATTACATAATTAATAATAAATTTGAGGAATGAAGAACGTAATTTTATTTTTAGCACTAATATCCTTTTTATTTGGGCAAGCTCAGGTTTTAGAGCCTGTTAAATGGGAAACTTCTGTTGAAAAATTGTCTGATACCGAATATCAATTAATTTCCAAAGCAACTATAGACGGTGGATGGCATTTGTATTCTCAAACGGTACCTCAAGATGGTCCCATACCAACAACGTTTACTTATGATGATAGCGAAGGACAATTCAAAATAATAGGAAATACTTTTGAAGAAGAAGGCCATACTATTGACGACCCTGTTTTTCAAATGGAAATTAAATTCTTTGAAAAAACAGCAAAATTTAAGCAAAAAGTAAAAGTTACCGAAGGTATTTCTACAATAAATGCTTTTGTTGAATTTATGGTTTGCGACGATTCTCGTTGTTTGCCTCCAACAGAAGTCGATTTAAATTTTATAATTTCAGAAAATGCAGCTGCTAAAACCGCAGAGAGCGTTCAGGATAATGCTATTAAATCTACCGAGTCTAGTTCTAAGCAAGGACTTTGGACAATTTTTATATTGGGGTTTGGAGCTGGGTTTATAGCTTTGTTTACGCCATGTGTGTTTCCATTGATTCCGATGACAGTAAGTTTTTTTACTAAGCAGAGTAAAACTAAATCTGCAGGGATAAAGAATGCGTTATTCTACGGGATATCTATAATTGTCATATATGTTTTGTTAGGAACTGCGGTAGTTGGTGTTTTCGGAGCAAGCGCAATCAATGAATTTTCTACAGGCGTTGCTTTTAACTTAATATTTTTTGTCATAATAATAATTTTTGCAGTATCATTTTTAGGAGCTTTCGAAATTATGTTACCAAATTCTTGGGCTAATAAAGTAGATTCGCAAGCCGATCGAGGTGGATTTATAGGTATATTCTTTATGGCGTTAGCTTTAGCTATTGTGTCGTTCTCTTGTACGGGGCCATTTGTTGGAAACATAATTGTGCTTTCTGCTTCGAAAGGAGGATTAGCTCCTGTTATTGGTATGTTCGGGTTCTCGTTAGCCATTGCATTACCTTTTGCTTTATTTGCAGCATTTCCGGGGTGGTTAAATTCTTTACCAAAATCTGGTGGTTGGTTAAACACCGTAAAAGTGGTTTTAGGATTTCTGGAGTTGGCTTTAGCCTTTAAATTTTTATCGCAAGCCGATTTAGTAATGCAAGGTCATTTATTAGAGCGCGAAGTGTTTATCGCTATTTGGATTGCTATTTTTGGAACATTAGCCTTATACCTTTTCGGGAAAATTCAATTACCACACGATTCGCCATTACCACACATTTCAGTTGGTAGATTGAGTTTAGGTTTAGTGGTTTTAACCTTCACTATTTATATGATTCCTGGACTATGGGGCGCACCATTAAATTTAATAAGTGCTTTTCCTCCACCACAAGATTATAGCGAATCGCCGTATGGTGTTGGTTATACAAGGTTGGGTACCGGATCTTCCGCGCTTAACGATCATGGAGATTTGCCAGAAGGAGCACATTTATTAGCGCCACACGATATTTTAGCTTTTAATGATTATGATACCGGTTTGGCTTATGCTAAAAAAGTAGGGAAACCAGTAATGATAGATTTTACAGGTTGGGCTTGTGTAAATTGCCGAAAAATGGAACAAAACGTTTGGCCAAAACCAGAGATTTTAAATATTTTAAAAAACGATGTGGTATTAATATCGTTATATGTTGATGATAAACGTCCGTTAGAAGCTGGAGATGTGGTTGATTCAAAATTAAAACCGGGCAAAAAATTAAAATACATTGGCCAGAAATGGAGCGAACTACAAACTATAAAATACAAAGCCAATACACAGCCTTTTTACGTGTTAATGGATCATAATGAAGACAATTTATTAGATCCAGTAAGTTATACACCAAATGTAGAAGATTATCATAACTGGCTAAAAACAGGAATTTCAAAATTTAAAAAATAACAGATGAAGAATTTTATTTACGTATTATTAATAGGTTTAGTATTTACAGCATGTAAAGAAGAAGCGCCAAAAGATTATGTTACATTTTCTGGAACAATTGCAAATCAAAATTCCGATTCTTTATTAGTAAGAAGTCGTACGGTTTCAAAAATTATTCAGGTGAAAGCCGACGGAACATTCTCTGATACTTTAAAAGTAGAGCCTGGTGTGTTCTTAGTTTATGATGGAGCAGAACAAGCACGTGTATATTTGAAAAATGGTTACGATTTAAAGATGAAGTTAGATACTAAAGCTTTTGATGAAACTATTAAATTTGAAGGAACAGGAGCAGAGGCCAGTAATTATTTAGCTGAAAAGGCATTGCTTATGGAAGAGGTTTTTGATATTGAAACTTGGTTTGAGTTAGATGAAACTGCCTTTAATGAAAAAGTGAAAGAAAGCAATAAAACGTTTAAAGATTTACTTGATAAAGCAGGAGATTTAGATTCGTTATTTGTGGTAAGTGAGCAAAACGATGCGATAAGTTTAGAAAAACAATTGCATAGTATGTATAAGCAAAAACAAGGCTTAATGAGTTTAAATGGTAAAGCTTCTCCAAAATTTGTAGATTACGAAAACTACAATGGTGGTAGCACATCTTTAGATGATTTAAAAGGAAAATATGTTTATATCGATTTATGGGCAACATGGTGCGGACCTTGTTTAGCTGAAATTCCATCGCTAAAAGCTGTTGAAAAAGAATATCATGGTAAAAATATTGAATTTGTAAGCATTTCTGTAGATGATGAAAAAGCACATAGCAAATGGCGTACTATGATTGAAGAAAAACAGTTAGGTGGTGTGCAGTTATTTGCTAAAGAAGATCGCTCTTTTGTAACAGCTTATAATGTAACGGGTATTCCTAGGTTTATATTAATCGATCCACAAGGTAACGTTGTTAAGGCCGATGCGCCAAGACCATCGAATCCACAATTAAAAACATTGTTTAATTCTTTAGATATATAAATTTCTAGAGTTTAAAGTATTTCAATATAAATCATTTTTAATTTTCAGTAATGGGTGTCTTAAAAAGTGTTTCCAAAATCAAAAATCAACACAGTAATTTAGAAGCATATTTTGAGCAATTTAGAAATAACGTTGTTGGTGTCGATTTGCATTTTGAATCCCCTTACGGTAAGAAAAAAATAATTTATGCCGATTGGACAGCAAGCGGACGATTATACCGACCTATTGAAGAAAAATTATTAAATGATATTGGACCTTTTGTGGCGAACACACATACTGAAACCTCTATAACAGGTAGCGTAATGACGCATGCTTATCACGATGCTAGAGCTATCATAAAAAAGCATGTTAATGCCTCTAAAGACGATGTTTTGATTACGGTTGGAACGGGAATGACCGGTGCAATCAATAAGTTTCAGCGTATTTTAGGAATTAAATTAAACGAGAATTTAAAGGATAGTACGGAAGTTCCAGAAGAAAAACGACCAATAATTTTTGTGTCGCATATGGAGCATCATTCTAATCAAACCTCATGGTTAGAAACAATTGCTTGTGTAAAAGTAATTCCTTCTAATGTCAACGGATTACCATGTTTAGAGGGCTTAAAGAAGTTGTTGGTAGAATATAGCCGTGTTCCCGTAAAAATTGCAGCTATTACGGGGTGTTCTAATGTTACAGGTATACGAACTCCGTATTACGATGTTGCTAAAATTATGCATCAAAACAATGGGCTATGCTTTGTAGATTTTGCATGTTCGGCGCCTTATGTTGATATCGATATGCATCCTGAAGATGAGGAACAATATCTAGATGCCATTACCTTTTCTCCTCATAAATTTCTGGGTGGCCCAGGAACTTCAGGAGTATTGGTTTTCAATAAAAAACTTTATAAAAATTTAGTGCCAGATAATCCAGGTGGAGGAACGGTAAGTTATACCAATCCTTGGGGCGATCATGATTATATTGACGATATAGAAACGCGAGAAGATGGAGGAACTCCTGGTTTTTTACAAACCATAAAAATTGCGTTTTCTATTCAGTTGAAGGAAAAAATGGGTGTTCAAAATATTTTGGATCGCGAGCATGAACTTAATGCTATAATTTTCGATAAGCTTTCTTCTATAGAAAACCTGAAAATTCTTGCGCCAGAACATACCGATAGGTTAGGGGTGTTTTCTTTTTATATTGAAAAGGCACACTATAATTTAATTGTAAAACTTTTAAACGATCGCTTTGGTGTGCAAACTAGGGGAGGTTGCTCCTGTGCCGGAACTTATGGGCATTATTTATTAAATGTAGATGAAAGCACATCAAAATCTATAGAAGTAAAAATTTTGGAAGGCTGTTTAATGGAGCGTCCAGGTTGGATTAGAATCTCTATCCATCCAACCTTAACAAACGCTGAGGTTATTTTTATTTGCGATGCTATTGATCAGGTTTCGAAAAACCATGAGAATTGGAGTAAAGATTATGAGTATAATGCCATTAAAAATGAGTTTATTCATAAAGCAAGTCCAAATACTGAAAAAACAATTATCGAAAATTGGTTTTAGAACTATAATTATTTTCCATCAACATCTGTTCTAAATGGATAAGCTGGTAAGTTAGCGCCATTTACTAAGTTTACATCTGGTTTTCCTGCGAAAGCATATCTTATAAATTCAGGATTCTTAATGTCTTTATTTTGAAGAATAACGGTTTCACCTTCTATTTTAGCGTCTGCCATTTTCCAGTTTAACGATTCGTCTGCAATCCAAAAACCTTCAGGTGCTTTTCTGTTGTTGGTTCTTAAACCTTTACTATTTTTAAAATAAACTATTAAGCCATTGTTTTCTATTTCAACTTTATCTAAAATAGGGCCTTCTGCAACTATATTTTGATTTAATGTATGTTTAGCTGCGGAAAGTGCTAAACGTTGGCCAATAGGAAATTTATCCGTAGGATGAATATTGGTTTCACTACCTAAATCTATGGTGTTTGTTACACTCGTATTTGGTAATTCTAAAGCTTTTAATTGAGATTCGCGCATCCATGCCCAAGATTCTGCAGTAGGACTTTTAGAATCAATATTTGGATTAGCATGTGTCCCTTTTCCATAACCTGGCAGCATTACTACAGCGAAGTGCATGTTATCGTTTTGCCATGTTTTTCTGTAATTCTGAATCCAAAGTTTTAAAATATCGCCATACTCTTTCATACCAGCAACCTTATGAAACCAATGGGCTTCGGTAACTTCTGGTACACCCGAAATATAACGTGTGTTACGCTCACCTTGATACCAAACGAGTCCACGACATGCGTAAGGCGCTAGAGGTTTCATCATGGCATTATACACCACATTAGGTTGGCGTCTCATAAAAATATCTTCTTTAATATTCCAGCCTTTTGGTGAGTTTATAGCTTTGTTAAGTCTGTTTTGAGTTACTGTATCTTTATCAAAATCGTTCATTATGGTTTTGAAATACGGTAATTCTTCGGTCATGCTTCTTGGCATCCAAGCTTCCAGAGAAGAACTTCCCCAAGACGATAAAATTATTCCAACAGGCACATCACCAATACTTTCTAAAAAGTAAGCAAAACCAAAAGCAATAGCGCTACTTGGGTTTGTTTCTTCCCAATGGCCGGTAACGTCGTCTTGTTCTTTTAATGATACTATATTTTTTACCTGAAAGGTTCTGATGTTTTTTGTAAACGGAATAAGTGATTTTATTTCAGGAACATTATTCACATTAAACTGCATGTTAGATTGGCCTGAGCAAATCCATACTTCTCCAACTAAAATGTTAGATATAATTATTTTAGAATCACCAGAGATTACTAAGTCTCTAGCGATTTTAGATGCTTTTAACGGATCTAATTTTAGCATCCATTTTCCGTTATTATCAGCTTTTGTTTTCTGTTTTTGGTTAGCAAAAGTTACCGTAATTTTGGAATTAGGTTTTGCTGTACCCCAAACAGGAACTGGAATGTCGCGTTGTAAAACCATACCATCTGAAAATAAACTAGCAGGTTTTAACTCTTGCGAAAAGCTTATTGTAAATTGAAAAAAGGCTAATAATAAAAAAGGAATAAATAGATGTTTTTTTAATTTCATAAGATGCTTAGTAAACTATGTTTATATGATGCGTTCCGCTTTCAAGTGTTAAAAATAAAGATTTTCCTTTTACTTTTTTGTTATCTAAAGTAACCTTTTTGAAGTTTTTAGGAAGTGTGAATTCTGCCGTCATATTTTCCGGAATCGTCACGGTATAAACATCATTTTTGTTAGATTCTTGTTTGTATTCAGCTAAAATAAAACCTTGTTTGGTAGGTACTTTAATAGATGTAAAAGTTAAGCCTGCTAATTGTGGATTAATTTCAGCAATTTTAAAACCAGCCGTTTTTGGTTTAATACCCCACATGTATCTTGTAATAGCATTTAGCGGTGCAGTTCCCCAAGCGTGATTCCAATCGGCATTGGGTTTGTATTTTACATCCCAAGCTTCCAAAGTCATTGTAGAACCTACTTGTATCATGTTCCACCAGTTTCTATCGCCTTCAGTGTTTGATATTAAACTCGATGCGTATTCGGCTTCGTTATTTTTGTATAAACCTTCTAATAGATATTGAGCACCATAAACGCTACAAGCCATACCGCGAGATTTTACAAACTCAGCAACTGTTGCTACGTGTTCTTCTGGCACTAAATCGAAAGCTAAGGGTAACATGTTGGCGTGTAAAGCCGAGTGTGTAGAGCCTTCACCGTCGATATAATAACCTTTTTCAGCATCGAATAGTTTGCTGTTTATGGTTGCTTTTACAAGTTTGGCTTTCTTCTTATAGAATTCAGCATCTTCAGTTTTATTAAGTACTGTTGCAATTTCAGTCATTAACTTTAAATTGTAATAGTAAAACGCATTTACAGCAGTATTTACATCTACAATTTCGTAACCATCGCGTTCGCCTTCTGGTGTTGCAAGTTTCCAACCGGTATCTTTTTGTGCAGGTGGCCAATCTATAATATCTTTAAGCTTATCATTTGCTTTTTTGAAACCTAATTTCGACATTAAATCTTTGGTTAGGTTGGGCGATTTAGAACTTATTAAACCATCGGTACGTTCTAAATCCATTAAAGTTTTAAGCTTTAAGTTCTCGTAGTTTTGTTTAAGTGGCTCAATATCTCCCGTGTACATGTAATCGGCATGAAACATAAGTACAGTGTGTAACAGCCATTCGGTTGGCCAAGTCGGATTGTCTATAAAATAAGCATTTGTGCGGCGCGCCATCGAATACTCGTTATCCACACTATAATGACTTAGTTGATTGATATAAGCATCGGCCTCGTAAGGAATACGCTCACGATCTCCATCAACATAATACCCGGTAAAGCTCGTAGCTTTTATAGTGTGTTTACAAAGTTCCCAAATAGAATCCATAATAGGGTCTGATGAAGAAAAAGCGCTGGCATCATCATTAAATTTAAAATGAAGTGCTTTTTGCTTAATTTTAATAGACTCAATAGGGATTTTTAGATTTTCAATTTCGCAATAACGAAATGGAATAATAGCTCCAATATCTTCTGGTAACATAATTGCAGCACCTGTTGTATTTCTTTTATACGCTTGTATTTCTGGAGTTACAGTTTGGTTTGCTACTAATGTGTTTAACTTCGAGGTTCTGTAACGAATGTTTTTTCCGGGATCTCTATCAATATGAAGTTCGCCATCTAATTTTTCACCTAAATGAATAATTAAAGAATCATTTTGATTCACGTTTGATGTAATTTCTACATTTCCAAAAAAGGCCTTTCCGAAGTCAATAAAATAGTGCGAATCACTGATTTTAATAATCCGTTGTGGTTCAATTAAAGTCGTCTCTAAATCGAGATCTTTAGTAGAAGTTTGAGCGCTTAAGCTTGAAAATGTAATTAAAGTGAAAAAGAGTAAAATATATTTATTCATAAAATTTGAAATCTTTAAAGTTTTCTTGTTTAACAATTGAATTGGTGTACATGGCTTCTAAGCCCATTTGAACGCAAATAGCCGTATTGGCACCTGTTTTAATATCTGAAATAGGTTTGCTGTTGTTTGTAATACTATATTTAAAATCGATTAAAGCTTGTAAACTAGGCTCTTTATGATCTACAGTAATAGGAATTCCTAATCCTTTTTCCCATTTTACAGTTGCGCCAGATACGCCATCTACAATACCTAATTCTTTTTTCTTACCACCTTCTGGGAAAAACCATGCTTTGGTGTAGCTTAAAATAATGGTGCCTTTATCGCCCATTACTTTTATTTGGTAACCATCTTTAGCATTGCTGGTAAGGCAAGTAAATTTAGCTTTTACACCGCTTGGGTAATTATATATTAAATGAATATTATCGTAAGTTTCTCTACCATCTTTATAGTAATCTACACCACCAGTACCCATAACTTGGTTTGGTGTTTCACCTAAAACCCAGTTAGCGAAATCTATTTGATGCGAGCAGAGCTCGGCTACTAAACCACCAGAAAACTCGCGATACATACGCCAGTTAATTTGTTTTTCTAATTCTGGACTTGGTACAGGGCGTCTCCAGTTTCCGTGTCGGTTCCATTGGCATTCAAAAGCAGAAACCTTTCCTATTTTACCTGCTTTTATTAAATCTACAACATGGGTGTAAAGTCTAGAGCTGTGGTATTGATGTCCCGTTTGAAATACGTGATTGGATTGATCGACTTTATTAACCAAATCTTGAATGCCTCCAAAACCTTTGGCCATGGTTTTCTCGCAATACACATGTTTGCCCGCATCTAAAGCATCCATAGCAATTTTGGAATGTGTGCTAAATGGAGTAGAAACCAAAATAGCATCAATATCTTTGTTATCTAAAAGTTTACGATAATCGGTGTAACCCTTAGCTATTCCTTTTGCAGCTTTTAAACCATTTTCTAATCTAAAAGGCAAGGTGTCACAGCAGCCAAGGATATTAAAATTCTTGATAGAATTAATGTTAGCCGAAAGACCAGTGCCTCGATCTCCGGTGCCAATAATCCCTATGTTTAAAGTGTCGTTTGCGTGTTTAAAATCAAATACATTGGTCATTGCTGCGGCCGAGGTAGTAACTGCAGCAGAAGCCATTGCACCTTTGATTATAAAATCTCTTCTTTTCATTTCAATATTTTTTTAATTCCTGTTTTCACAGGAATGGTAATTTAAGCAGAAACCTCGAGACATGAATCCCGAGGTTTTATTTTTTTAATTAAACTGGTTTAATATCCCAACCTGGTTCGTAAGTTCTAGACCAAAGTTTCATAGCTTCTCTATTATAAATACGTCCGGTAGTTTCATCAACTTCAAAAGCATCATCAATTCTATGTGCAATATTTGCATAGTGCGTTAACATCTGGCTAATAGCGCCTTGCTCTATAGGTGATGTTAATGGGGCTTTACCTCTAATGGCATCAAAAAAGTTAACCGTATGTGCTTTAGAAAGTTGTCCACCACCACCTAGTGCGTTTCCATCTTCTATACCTGTTACAATATTGTTTTTTTGCTCTTTTCCTTTGATATCAAATAGTTTATAACCATCACGATCTATAAAAGCAGAACCGTTAGAACCGTAAACTAGTGTACCTCGACCTGCGCCGTATTTGTCGTAACCATTTCTACTGCGGCCATCCCATTGAATAGAACGATTGCCAGCGAAACGAAATGTAGCTTCCATAGTGTCGTACATTTCCCAACCATCATCTTTATAATGGAATTTACCAGATTTTACATCTACATGCTCTGGGTACTTAACATCTAGTGCCCAACGTGCAATATCTAGTTCGTGTGTGGCATTATTTCCCATTTCTGCAGTTCCATAATCCCAACCGTACCAGTGCCAGTTGTAGTTCCACGTATCATCTGTATACTCTCTTCTTGGTGCTGGACCTTGAAATAAATCCCAGTCTAAACCTTCTGGTGGAGCCGTTTTTTTCTGATGAGGTACTGGCCCACGTTTACTTGTGTAAAAAGCAATGGCATTATACACATCGCCAATAACACCTTCGTGAATGGCTTTTATGACTTCTTGTGATTGTGAAGACGAACGTTGTTGGTTCCCCATTTGCACAATTTTATTATATTTTTGCTGATAAGCAACAAGTAACTCACCCTCTTTTGGGTTGTGACTACAAGGCTTTTCTAAGTAAACATCTTTACCTGCTTGCATAGCCATACAAGCACCAGGTGCGTGCCAGTGATCTGGAGTGGCCATAAAAACAGCATCTACATCTTTATCGTTTAGAATTTTACGAATGTCGTTTTCTAATTTAGGTGTTTTACCTAGTTTTTTTGATACTTCAATGGCTGCTTTATCACGTTGGCTTTTCATGACATCGCATAAATAGCTCAACTCAATATTATTATTTTTATCTGCAATGGCAGACATGTATGCGCCATAGCGACGGCCTAAACCTTGTATCGCTACATTGATACGGTCGTTAGAACCAATGATTTTTGAATAACTTTTTGCCGACATGGCATTTATACTGTTAGAGGCCAATGTTACTCCAACGGCACCTAAAGCTGTTTTTTTTAAGAAATCTCTTCTATTAGAACTCATAATGTTTTGTTGTGGTGGTTTAAATTTAGTTGATAGGACGAATTTTTACATTTTTAAAGGATACTAAATCTCCGTGATCCTGAAGTAATATTTCTCCTTTATCTAACTCGCCAAAATTAGGCCATTTGGCATATTTACTTTCCGATACTAACTTTTTGTAGTCATCGCTTTTTCTTTCGTATTCTAAAACCTTTGTTCCGTTTAACCAATGTTCTACGTGGTTGTTTTTAGAAATAATATATGCTGTATTCCATTCGCCAATTGCGTGAATAGGTTTGTTTACGTCTGCTTGAATTAAATCGTATAAAGAACTTACGGTTCTACTACCATCATGATTGCCTAATTTAGCATCAGGATGTAAAGCATCGTCTAAAATTTGATATTCTAAACCAATTGAAGAACCTGCACCTTTATTCATGTTAGTGTCTACATAATATTTAATACCACTGTTTGCACCAGGTGTTAATTTAAAATCTACTGTTAATTCAAAATCCCCAAATTGTTCTGTGGTTACAATATCGCCACCAGCATTAGATTCGGCACCTCCAGAAGATAATACACTTAAAACGCCATCTTCAATTTGCCAACCATTTTCAGGAAATTCTTCAAGTTTGGCACCGCGCCATCCGTTAGTAGTTTTTCCATCCCAAAGTAATTTCCATCCTTTTTTCTTTTCATCTATAGTTAGTTTGTTTTTAGTAACAATAGGTTCTAGAGAAGATTTTTTAGAATACTCACTAAGGTTATCAGTTAATATTTTAATGTTTTTCCAAACAATTTCTGTGCCTTCCTTTTTATCAGCATGAATGCCATGTACTTGTAAGCAAATAAATCCGCTTGCTGTTTTATCATCTATTAAATAAGATGCAGGAACATCGTTTATCCATGTTTTTAAAGTATCACCAATAGCTTCAATACGGTAGTGATTCCAGTCGTTTTGTTTGAAAGCTTTTTGAGCTTCAGGGTTGTTTTCCATATTGTTTAACCAGCCACGACGAGACTCGTCGTAAATACCAGCACTCCAAGCTCTTTTAGAAGGATCGATTTCAACTTGATAGCCATGAACGCGTCCGTCTCTATAAGTAGGTATGCTATTACTTCTAATTTGAATTCCAGAATTCATTGTAGAATCTACTTTGTAATCCAATTCAAGAATAAAATCTCCATACATTTTATCTGAAGTTAAAAAAGAATTTGGCGTGTTATGTACCGTAGTTCCAACAATAGTTTGGTCGCGAACTGTATATGTTGCTGTACCTCCTAATTGATGCCAGCCGTTAAGGGTTTCTCCATCAAATAAGGGTTGCCAAGGTGTGGTGTCTTTTGGCGTTTCTTTACAACTAAATAATACAGATACTATAGCAACAAGAAATACTTTGCTATAAAAAAGGGTCTTTTTCATTTTAATTAAGCTTGGTTATTATTCTACTAAGATACCTTTTTTTCATTAATGTTAAATGGACACTTTATTCAGCCTAATGGACGAATTGACCATATTAAAACATGTTTTGTCTCCCGTATATATTGGGATTGTTAAGTTTTAACTTCTTTTTTATTTGATGATTGTATCCATAATTTGGATCAATAAGTCCATCTATTAACAAATGTTTAACTATAAATTAGCGGTATAACTAATACTAAATAATAATATGGAAAAACTAAAACTCTTATTAGTAACCTTATTGATAGGTTATGCGAGTGCCTCTTGGTCGCAATCAAAAGTGTCAGGCGTAGTAACCGATGGTCAAAATGTGCCTATTCCGGGAGTGAACGTCATTATAAAAGGAACATCGAATGGAGCCGCCACAGATTTCGATGGGAATTTTCAACTTAATGCGAAAAGTGGAGATGTAATTACTTTCTCTTTTATTGGGTTTGTAACAAAAGAACTTACTTATAAAGGACAAGGATCATTAAATGTGAAGTTAGAAGAAGACGCTGCTCAACTTGATGAAGTAGTTGTTATTGGATATGGATCTGTAAAACGTACCGATTTAACGGGAGCTGTTGAGTCTTTAGATACTAAAGCGCTTACAGAGCAAAAGAAAACAGATATTGGTCAGGCCATGCAAGGTAGAATTGCGGGTGTAGATGTTAGAACTTTAAGTAACAAGCCAGGAGCTCCATTATCTATTGATATTAGAGGGAATACAGTAATTAAAAATACCGATGGAGGTCGTGATGGTGTTAGTGATAGTGCTGCAGATGATCTTTCTAAGCCTTTATATGTAGTAGATGGTATCTTTTTCGATGATATTAATATTTTAAATCCAGCCGATATTCAACAAATGGATGTTTTAAAGGATGCTTCTGCAACAGCAATATATGGTGCAAGAGGTGCTAATGGTGTTGTGATTATTACAACTAAAAATGGTATCGAAGGAAAAACTGTATTTACTTACGAGGCTACTTTAGGTGTACGTTCTGCAACTAATGTGCCTGATATGTATAATGGTGATGAGTATGTAGATTTTGTTGATAAAGCATTAAGAAGTACTGCTTGGAAAGGTCTTTTTCAAAACGGAAATGTTCCAACAGTCGAAGATTATAATAATGTTGCTGTAGATTTAAGCAGAGAATTAAGAACTACCAATGAAGAAGCAAGTAATGCTGCAAATGGTAGATATACAGATTGGGCTGGAGATTACCGCCATGCGGGAATACAAACAAGTCATAATTTAGGTATGTCTGGTGGTGAAAATGGTTTAACTTATAGCGGTTCTATAGGGTATTTAAGTGATGAAGGTGTTGTAGGTATAGAAGGTTACGATCGTTACAACTTGAGTGCGTCTATAACTAAAAAAGTATCTGATCAATTTACAGCAGGTGTAAAAGCATATTTAGCTTTATCTGAAAGAGAAGAAGGAAGTAGAGAATTATTTAGAAGTACATTGCGTTTAGCTCCAACAGTTAATTCTTTCGATCCTGATGGAAATGTAATTTTGTTTCCAGACGATCAAGATGGACGTTTTACGAATCCTTACTACGATGCGCAAGGTGCTTGGAAAACGAATACGAAGTCTTTAGATGTAATTGCTAATGTATTTTTAAATTACGCACCAACAGAATGGTTAAGTTTTAAAACACAATTTGCTCCAAATATTAAGAATACTAGATTTGGTGAATATAGAGGTCTGTATACAAAAGCTGCAAGAAATGAACCTGCCAGAATACAATCTCATTATGATTCTTCTTTTAAAACATCTTATACATGGGATAACATTGTAAATTTTGATTTCGACATAACAGAAACTCAAAACTTAAAAGCAACATTAATTTCTTCTGTATACTACAATCAATTAGAGTGGAGTAATATTGAAACACGAGATTTTGATACCGATTCTTACTCATTTTATAATACAGCAGCAGGATTAGATGTTAGAGATTACGATACTAACTATAGAAAAGAAACTTTATCATCATTTGCAGGTCGTTTAAATTATAGTATTGCCGACAAGTATTTATTTACTTTCACTGGTCGTTATGATGGGTCTTCAAAATTAGCAGTTAATAATAAATGGGCGTTTTTCCCATCGGCAGCATTTGCATGGAAAGCTGGTGATGAAGAGTTTTTACAAGACGTAGATTGGTTAAGTAATTTAAAAATGCGTTTAAGTTATGGTGAATCTGGTAATGATAGCCCGGTAAGCTCATATAGCTCATTAGCCTTTTTATCAGGATCAGATTATGTATTTGGAGACACGCACACTAATGGTGTTAATGTAGCAGGTTTACCTAACTATCAATTAACATGGGAGCGTTCTAAAGAGGTGAATATAGGTTTAAATTTAGGCGTTTTACAAAATAGAATAACCTTAGGTTTAGAGCTTTATAGAAAGAAAACAATAGATGCTATATTAGATAAAACATTATCGAATATTACAGGGTATTCAACAGCAACCGGAAATTTTGGTTCGGTAGAGAACAAAGGTATTGAGATTACTTTAAATACGGTTAATGTTAAAACTAAAGATTTTAAATGGTCTACAAGTATCAATTTTGCAAAAAATAAAAATCAGATCCTTGAGCTAGATGGTGATTTAGATAAAGAAACTTACGGAACTCATGGCGTGCTTGAGGTTGGCCAACCTGTAGATGCTATTTATAGCTACCAAGTAGATGGTATTTGGCAATTAGACGAAGCAGCAGCAGCTGCAGTGTATGGTGCTTTTCCTGGTCAATATAAATATAGAGATGTTGATAATAGTGGTACTATTGGTGCTGAAGATAAAATGGTTTTAGGTCAAGTATCTCCAGATTGGATTGGAGGTATGACGAACACCTTTACTTATAAAAACTTAGACTTATCTGTACAGGTTTATACAAGACAAGGTTCTTTCGGTCACTCAGAGTTTTACTCTCACTTTGCTCCGTATAATGGCGATGATGCTACATTTAACAAGATAAAATTAGATTATTGGACTCCTAATAATACAGATGCTAAGTATCCTGCGCCAGAATATGGTCACCCAGGTGAATGGTATTACGAAGATTTAAGTTTTGTGAAAATCGGTAATATCGGTTTAGGCTATCAGTTCACTGATGATGTTTTAGAAAAATTAAGAATGTCTAGTTTAAGATTAACTTTAGATATACAAAACCCATTTGTGTTCACAGATTATAAAGGTCCAGATCCTGAAACAGGATTACAGAATTCTTATAATTCAGGTTATTTAACAAAAACGATATTATTCGGACTTAAGTTATCTTACTAATTTAAAATTTTATTAAAGATGAAAACAATAAAAAATATAAAATACTTTGCACTTATATTAGGTGGGTCGCTTTTGCTTAGTGCTTGTAACGACTTTATAGAAGAAGATATATACACACAAATAACAAGTGAGAACTTTATTGATGAAAGTACTGCAGATCAATTAATAGTTGGACTTTATACCTCCACAAGATCAGTTTATCAAGATTATGGTTATAAATTTGAGGGAACCGATATTTTTACAACTCAAGGAGAAATTTTTTCGACTTCAAGTACTAATGATTATGTCGGTTTTAACGCGCCGCAAACCAATGGGGTTTGGAGTGCAAACTACGATGTGATTTCTAAAGCTAATACGGCTATTAATCGATATGAAACTCAAATAAATTGGAGTGATGCTAAATTAGGTGAAAAAGCTTATGGTATAGCTCAAGCACGAGCTTTAAGAGCGTTAGCCTTCTTTAATTTGGCGCAACAATATGGTGGAGTTGTTTTAGATTTAGATGAGCCACAAAGTATTCGTAACGATTATACGAGATCGACAGAGCAGGAAACTTATACTTTAATAATTGAAGAATTAGAGGCTTCAATACCAGACTTAGTCGATAACCCTGATACTGGACGTTTTTCTAAAAGAGCGGCACAACATGTTTTATCAGAAGTATATTTAACGCGTGCATATTCAGATTTTAGCGAAAGTACAGATTTTCAAACAGCTGCCGATTTAGCAGTTGCAGCTATTGGTTCTTACGATATTAGAAGTCAGTCTTTTGAAGAGGTTTTTGCTTATGATAATCAAGTAAATGATGAAATTCTTTTTGCAGGACAATGGAGTGACACAGGTATTTCAGAAGATAGTAATAATAACAAACATTCTCTTTTTATGTATCAAGTGTTCGATTTGCCAGGAGTAAGTCGTGCAAATCCTTATGGTACAAAGGGTAACAGTTTAATGCCAACACCATATTTTTATTCTTTATTTGAGGATAATGATAGTAGAGAAAATGTAACAATCCATAGAACTATTATGGCCGATGAAGCAAGTGGTCTTGCAGATGATGTTATTAATCCTGGAGATACTTTAGTTTATTTTCCTAAAAACACTTTAGATATTGACGAACTTAAAGATCGTTTAGATCGTTACTGGGTATATCAACCAGATCAGTATTTATTTGGAGTTCCTGCAGATATTGATGGTGTAAACTATAAGTATTCTTTAAATCCTTCATTTATCAATTTTCCAATCATGAAAAAGTTTGATGATGAAATTTTTGCAGCAGAAACTAGTGGGGCTAGAGATACCTTTATTTTTAGAATAGCAGAAACACATCTTATAGCAGCCGAAGCCTTTTTAGGTGCCGGAAACACAACCCAAGCTTTATTTCATTTAAATAGAGTAAGAGAGCGTGCTACAGGTGTTGCAGATCATTACACAACAGTAGATTTAGATAATATTTTAGTAGAACGCGCTTTAGAATTAATTGGTGAGTCTAACCGATGGGCAGTACTAAAACGTATGGGTAAATTAGAAGAGAAACTTACTAATAATCCGCATTATGCTGATCATGGCGCATTCGATGCTTCAAAACATTTATTACGTCCAATTCCAATTAAGGAAATAGAGATTTCTCCAGAAACAATGACTCAAAACCCAAATTATTAATTAATAGCAAATTAAAAGATTTAGTTGTTTTAAGTTAGTTTATATAGGCAGACGAGAATATGTCTGCCTATATTTTTATTAATCAAGAGTCATTTCATTTTTGTAAACAGAAACTGTTAAATACGTTTACTCTAAATTATAGATACAATCAATTTTGAAGCCCATTTTAAATATGAAAAAAAATTACATTTTAAGTATTCTATTAATAGTTGTTTTATGCTTTTCATGTACACAAACAGTAGATGAATCATTCTATTTAGTGGTTGGAGATAACTTATCAAAAGTAGAATTAAACACTATAGATGATTTAAAAACAGATTTACAAAAAGTAATTACTTCCGAAGTTAAAATTGTTTCAGAAAAAGAAGCTTTTCCAAAAAAAGGTACAGTTTTCATTCTAGGAACACCAACTTCAAATGCGTTAATCCAAGAATTAGCCATTCAAAAAAATATTAATTTGTCTACTGAAATACCCGGAAGTCGCGGTGGGATTTGGGCAAAAGTAAATCACAATAATCATAAAAACACGATTGTAATTGGAGGTTCAGACGTGCAAGGCTTGCAGTATGCTATTTACGATTATTCAAAAGATGTTTTAGGTATTGATCCTTTAGAATATTGGACAGGTAAAACAGCGAGTAAAATAGATAACGAAGCCGTCTTTAACTTCACAACAAAAACTATAGCACCACCAAAAGTTCCCGTTTTAGCCTATTTTGAAAACGATGTGGACGAGCTAGCAAATTACCGAGGTAAATTACTAGAGTACGATTGGGAAACTTATACTGAATTAATAGATGCCTTAGTGCGCATGCGCTACAACGCTATACAGTTGTTCGATATGTTGGGGCGACCAGAATTCTATGTTCGTCCAGAGTACAAAAAACTAAAACCAGACTATCAAGTCGATATTAATTTTATAGATAAAATGATCGATTATGCCCAATTAAAAGGCATGAAAGTGGCTATAGATTTTGAGTTAGGCTACCAAATTCATCCTATGTCGGCTGATAAAGCCGATTGTTGGAAAACATATAAAGAAGATTGGATAAGTGCTTGGCGTTACTATTTAGAGAAAACACCATTGGCTAAAACAGATATTTTTATTCTACGTCCGCGTCATCAAGTTTGGGATTGGAAATACGAGAGTACTTGTGGCGAAAGTAAAATAGATGTATTTAACGAAGTTTATGTTGAATTTGGAAAATTAATAGACGAATATAAACCTAATGCTTCAAAAGTTTTGGTGTGTTATTCCGATGGGATGGAAATGTGGAACGAAGGTTTTAGACCACCAACAGACTGGACAGTGCTTTGGTCCGATCATGGTTTTGGCGATTTCGAACATCTACCAAATACTACCGATAATTATGAGTTTGGAACCTATATGCATGCTGGATATTGGTTAAACCACACCGTTCACAATCCATATCCAAACAAGGTGGAAACGATAATGAAAGCCATGTTTGAAACCTATAAAGCCGATAAGTTTTGTTTAGTAAACGGACAAAATTTTAGACCATTTTTATTAAATCTAGAAGCGTATAGTGCCGTTTGTAATAATCCAGATACGTTTAATGGCGATGAATTTTATAAAGATTGGACTTCTCGATATTTTTCAGAAAAAGCATCAAGTCACGCTATAGCTTCCATGAAATATTTGCATGAAGCGCAAGAAGGACGTAAAGGTTATGTAGAGCACTTATGGGAAATTCGTGAGGCGGTTTCATATTTATCAAACACACCAATTAGAAGACCAGGAAAAACTCCAATTCCTTTTGATTATAAACGTGTTATAGGAGATTATAAAACTACGGCACATGTTGCTGCAAATGTTCAAAAAGCCTTAACGGAAGCAGAGCGAGGTTATCAAATTGAAGCGACCGATTTCTATAATGCCTATATTTTGTTACCTGCGCAATTATATAATGATTTAATTGCTTTTGAAACTACGCTTCATAGTATGACAAAACTTAAAAACCAATTCGAAGCATCTAAAAATGTAACGTTTTTAAATGAAGCTAAAGCATTGCTTCCTTCGGCTAAAGAACAACTAGAAGCTGTTTATAAACGCAGAGCATCTGGCGATTTAGATGATAAATGGAACGGTTGGTACGCCATAAAAAATAGAAGACAAAATAATGGTTTTCCTACTTACGATATGTTAGCCGCGATTGAAAATAACTTAAATAAAATTACGCCTTAAAACCTATAATAATGAAGTTACATTACCTCCTTAAAAACAGATTCTACATTTTAATTTTTGTATGTCTTGCCATTTTTTCGTGTAAAGAAAATGAAAAACAGGAATTAAAAACAACTCAGGAATCTGCTATAGATTATACCCAAAAAGTGTATCCGTTATTAGATACCGAAAATTCTAGGTGGTTTTTCTTTTCGTCTGCAAATCGCCCGTTTGGTATGGTTAATTTAAGTCCCGACACACAAATTGGTGGTGCTTGGGGTAGTGGCTATCGTTATAAAACAGATACTATTAAAGGGTTTAGCCATATCCATGCATGGCAAATGTCTGGTGTTTCTGTTATGCCCGTTACCATTTCCGAAGAAAATAAAAGCAATATTTTTAAAGATTTTTATTCAAAATTCAATCACGACAAAGAGCAAATAACACCTGGTTTTCATAGTTTAGAATTAGAGCGTTATAACATGAAAACAGAACTTACGAGTACAAAACGTGTTGGTTTACATCAATTTACGTTTCCTGAAAATAAAAATGCAGCCGTTCTTTTTAATTTGAATACCATTTTGGGACCTTGTGAAAATTCGAATGGGGTTTTAGAACAAAATAATAAAAATGAACTTTCGGGGCATTTGGTTATGGAACCAACACATCGCAGACCAAAACCGTTAACTGTTTATTTTAAAGTGAAGTTGAATACTGAAATTGAAGCTTTAGAAAAAGATGAAGAAACGGGTAATTACCTCGTCAGTTTAAAAGAAGATAAAAAGAGAGTTTTAATGAAGGTTGGTATATCGTACACTTCCGTGGAAAATGCAAATCTTAATATAAATAAAGAATTACCAAACTGGGATTTCGACCAAATTGTAAATGATTCTAAGGGTGAATGGAATGAGTTACTTGGAAGAATTGATGTAAAAGGAAATACAGAACAAGCACAAAGGCGTTTTTATACCGATTTATGGCACGCATTACAAGGGCGTAGAATTATAAACGATGCCAACGGTGCGTATCCTGATAATACGGGAGCTGAATTTAGAATTGGGCAATTACCGTTAGATGAAAATGGTAAACCGAAATTTAATCACTTTAATTCCGATTCATTTTGGGGTGCGCAATGGACAATAAATACACTTTGGGGAATGGCGTACCCTGAAATTATGGCCGATTTTGCACATTCATTAATGCAATATTATAAAGATGGTGGTTTAGTACCACGTGGGCCTTCAGGAGGAAATTACACTTACGTGATGACAGGAGCATCTTCTACACCGTTTATGGTAAGTGCTATTCAAAAAGGAATAATTACAGAAGATTTAGAAGGCATTTACCAGGCTTTAAAAAAGAACCACATGCTTAATGGTATTATGGGGAAAGCCGGTTACGAGCATGATACAAACTTAGGTGGCGGTTTAAAATATTATATTGAAAATGGCTATGTGCCTTACCCAATTCCAGATGGTAATTTTGGAGGTCATCAAGATGGAGCAAGCATGACCATGGAGTATGCGTATCAAGATTGGACTTTAGCGCAGTTGGCTAAAAAGTTAATCCATAATGACGATTATAATTATTTTATAAAACGATCTAAGAATTATAAAAATGTGTTTGATACTGAATCGACTTGGATGCGTCCTAAAAACTTAGCGGGTGTATGGAAAGAAGATTTCGATCCTTACCAAGCCGAAAATGGTTTTATAGAATCTAATGGAGCGCAATCTACATGGTTTGTGCCTCACGATTTAGAAGGATTAGCAACATTAATGGGCGGAAATGATAAAGCGGTTGAAAAACTTAACCAACAATTTAAAACAGCCCAAGAAATTGGATTTACAGCAGGGAATTCGCATTCGCAAGAATTACACCCAGAGTATAGTCGAATTCCTGTAAACTATGGTAATCAACCATCGATGCAAACGGCTTTTGTGTTTAATAAATTGGGACGAAACGATTTGTCTCAATACTGGTCTCGTGCCGTTATTAATAAAGCTTTTGCAGGCTTGTCTCCATCTACTGGTTTTAATGGTGATGAAGATCAAGGTTTAATGGGAAGTCTTTCAGTTCTTATGAAAATTGGATTATTTCAGATGAATGGAGGAACAGAAACCAACCCAGAATATCAAATAGGAAGCCCTATATTCGACGAGGTTACCATCAAATTAAATCCAGATTATTATTCAAATAAAACATTCAGCATAAAAGCACATAATAATGGTGATGCCAATGTTTATGTTAGTAAAGTGAGTTTGAATAATAAGCCAATTGAAAATTATAGTATTTCTCATCGAGACCTATTAAACGGTGGCGAATTAATATTAGAAATGTCTAACGTTTCTAAATAATAATATTTATAATTATGAAGTTGAAATTTTCTATACTACTCATTTTACTAACAACGTTTTCAGCCTTTTCACAACTTAAAAATAAGCCCGAACTTAATGAAGATTTCATGGATATGGGCTTCGGTATATTTGTGCATTGGAGTATGGATTCTCAATTGGGGAGTGTTATTAGTCATTCGTTAGTTGGTGCTTCAGACAATTATGTAAAAAAATATTTTAACGAGCTTCCTAAAACATTTTATCCCAATAAATTTGATGCAGAAGAATGGGCGCGTTTGTTTAAAGTAGCAGGAGCCGAGTATGTTGTTTTTACAGCAAAACACCATAATGGTTTTTGTATGTGGGATACTAAAACTACCGATTTCAATATCATGAATACACCTTACGGAAAGGATATTGTTGGAGAATTAGTAAAGGCGTTGCGTAAATTCGATTTAAAAGTGGGGATTTATTTTTCTCCAGAAGATTTTAGTTTTATCCATAAGCAGGGGCATTTAATTTCTCGAAAAGGCCCAATGACACAAGTAACTGCCAATAAAGAGCTTTTTGAATACGACAAAACTCAAGTTAAAGAGATTATTGATAATTATGGTCCTATAGATGTGATGTTTTTCGATGCTTTTCAGGCGAAGCCTATGGCACAATATGTTCATGAAATCGCACCAGATATTGTTGTTACTCGTGGTGAGATGAATACACCAGAACAAAAAATTCCAGGCGGCGCCATGCCAGGACCATGGGAAACTTGCATGACGATGGGTACGCAATGGCAATACAAACCTACGAATGAAGATTATAAAGATGGCTCTGAATTAATCGAAAAACTGATTGAAATCCGAGCAAAAGGCGGTAACTTTTTAATGAATATAGGTCCGAAACCTAACGGAGAAATTCCTATAGAGCAAGAAGAGCGTTTGAGAGAAATTGCGTTATGGATGTATGTTAATGAAGAAGGCGTGAAAAATGTGAGAACCGTGCCAACCATTGTTAAAGATGGCGATATGTGGTTTACAAAAGGTAAAGATGATAACACCGCTTATGTTTTTATTACCGGACAAGAAAATTGGTTTAAAGGCTTTAGACGAAACTTTCTATTGAAAAATATACAATCCACTAAAAACACCACAATTTCGGTACTTGGACAAAGTGATTTAGTAGTGGAGTATTGGCCAGAAAACACACCAACGTCTCGATTTATTCAGCATGAGGATTTACTTGAAATTTCTATCAGTAGAGCGCAAAGGCTTTATAACGATAAAATTTGGCCAAACCCTGTGGTGGTGAAGTTAACCAACATAGAATTTATTACCAAGTAAGAGTTTATTCTTAGAAAATATCCAAATTATCATAAAATGAAGCAGAACACATTCCGAAGAAATTTTTATTACAGTTTAGGTTTTTTACTTGTTTTTATAACGAATGCCTTTTCCCAGTCGTCCGATAAAATGGAGTGGTGGAAAGATGCCAAATTTGGTATGTTTATGCATTGGGGTTTATATTCTCAAACCGCAGGGTATTGGAAAGGTCACAAAGCAAAAGGGAATGAGCATTTCATGATTCATGAAAAAATATCTTTAAAAGAATATGCAACTATAGCTGATGATTTTAATCCGGTTAATTACGATGCCGAAAAATGGGTGCTCACTGCTAAAGCGGCAGGAATGAAGTATATTATCATCACCTCCAAGCATCATGATGGTTTTGCCATGTTCGATTCACCATCCAACGATTATAATATTAGAACCAGAACGCCTTACGCAAAAGATCCTATGACGGAACTCGTTGCGGCTTGCCATAAACACGATATGAAATTTGGGTTTTATTACTCATTGGGTCGTGATTGGGAAGATCCAGATGTGGCTACCGATTGGCCTTTTAAAGGAGGTAGAAGTAATTTGGTAGATTATCCAGATGAGGATATTAAAGTTTACAGTCGCTATTTTGAAAGAAAAGTAAAACCGCAAATAAAGGAGTTGCTTACCCAATATGGTAAAATTGATGTTGTTTGGTTTGATACACCAGAATTAATTAGCCCAGAGGAAAGCAAAGAATTAAGAGAATTGATTCTTGAACTTCAACCGGAATGTATTATAAATAGCCGTATTAAACATGGTTTTGGTGATTATAAAGTTAAGGAGCAAGAAATTGTTGATGGCCTGGAAGTAGAGCCTTGGGAAGCTTGTATTACCATGGGAAAAAATTGGGGTTATATTGAGTACGATACTATTTATAAATCTTCAGAATTAATGACACGCCAGTTTCTAGAAATAGTAAGTAAAGGCGGAAATTTACTATTGAATAACGGACCAACGGCTAAGGGTGAAATTACAGATTTAGCTCAAGAGCGATTGGCAGAAATGGGAATATGGATCAAGCAAAATTCAGAAGGAATCTACGGTTCTAAACCATGGAAAGTACAAGGAGAGCGCCTTGTTGATACACCAAAAGAAAACGGAAAGGTTAAGTTTTCCGAAGAAAAAAACACGATGAAAGATAACGAACATGATGGCACATCGAAAGTTGTTTTTCCTGAAGTTAGGTTTACTTCAAAAAACGGAGCTGTTTATGCTTACGTGTGCAGCGTTACCGATAAAGAAGTTATTATCAAAGCATTGGCTTTAGAGAACGGCGATAAGATAAAATCGATAACACGATTAAATACTACCGATAAAGTAAAATGGAAGCAAACAAAAACGGGTTTAACCATTAAAATGCCGGTTTATACTGCTACAGAAATTCCTATTACTGGATTTAAAATTGAGTTAAAATAATAATCATTCATACAATTTCGGTTTTTAAATGGTATTAAAAAGAGTCATCATATTTGTTTTGTCTGTCATGCCTATTCTAGGTTTTGGCCAAACTAAATATACGTTTCAAAATCAAGACTTACCTATTGAAATGCGTGTTCAAGATTTATTGGAGCGATTAACCGTAGAAGAAAAAGTATCGATGCTTGTGTCTACCGCAGAAGCGATTCCGCGTTTAGAAGTCGATAAATATTATCATGGTAACGAAGCTTTACATGGTGTTGTAAAAGGTGGGCGATTTACCGTGTTTCCTCAAGCTGTAGCTTTAGCGGCGACTTGGAATTCGGATTTAATTTATAACGTGTCTTCAGCTATTTCAGATGAAGCCCGAGCAAAATGGAACTTCTTCAACCAAGGTAAAGATCAAAAAAATGTGTACAGTGATTTACTCACCTTTTGGTCGCCTACCATTAATATGGCACGCGATCCACGTTGGGGAAGAACGCCCGAAACTTATGGTGAAGATCCTTATTTAACCAGTAAAATAGGTGTTGCTTTTGTAAAAGGATTACAAGGAAATGACGAGAACTATTTAAAAGTAGTGTCTACTCCCAAACATTTTGTAGCCAATAATCAAGAAGATAATCGGTTTGCTTACAATGCTAATATTTCTGAAAGGTCGCTACGTGAGTATTATTTCCCAGCTTATAAAGCAACCGTTCAAGAAGGCAATGCACAATCTATAATGAGTGCTTACAACGCTGTTAATGGTGTGCCAAGTACGGCAAACAATTGGTTGCTAAACACTGTTTTAAGAGATGAATGGGGTTTTAAAGGTTATGTGGTAAGTGATTGTGGAGCACCAACGTATTTAGTGAAATCGCACAAATATGTAGATACTAAAGAACTCGCAGCAAAAGCAGCAATAGAAGCGGGGTTAGATTTCGAGTGTGGCAATGATATTTATGCAAAACATTTACTTTCGGCTTATAAAAAAGGTTTAGTTTCCGAAGAAAATATAGATAAAGCAACGGCTAGAGTGTTAACTACGCGGTTTAAATTAGGGATTTTCGATAGCACAGAAAACAACCCGTATACCAAAATTTCACCAGATATTATTGGTTCAAAAAAACATCAAGATTTAGCTTTAGAGGCTTCAAGAGAATCTATAGTGCTTCTTAAAAATGAGAATAATACTTTGCCTTTAGATGTAAATGCTATTAAAAAAATAGGAGTGGTTGGTTTTAATGCCAATCAGGTTGTTTTTGGAGATTATAGTGGATTGCCGGTTATTAAACCCATTTCTCCTTTAGACGGAGTTAAGGAAAAGGTTGGTAATAAAGCCGAAGTTACTTATGTAAAATGGAAAACCGCCGCTAGAAATTTAAACCTTATTGAAGCTGAAAATTTACGTAATGATTATAATGATGAAACTGGCTTATACGGAGAATATTATGATGATAAGTTTCTAGAAGGTACGCCGCAAACTCGCGTAGATAAGGTAGTGAATTTCGATCCTGTAAACAATCCGCCAGATCCGTATACCAATTACAGGCATAAATCAATAAGATGGACGGGCAACATAACGCCTAACTTTTCGGGAATTTATAAAATTGGTGTTAATTCGGATGATGGTGTTCGATTGTGGTTAAACAATAAACTTGTTGTAGACGAATGGCATAATCGCGGAATGACTACCGATCAAGTTGAAATAACGATGGAAGCTGGTGCAAAATACGCTATTAAATTAGAGTATTTTGATAATGGTGGCGATGCTATTTGTCAGTTATTATGGGAAGTCCCAACTTTAACCGATGATTTATATGCGGAAGATAAAGCCGTTGCCCGAGCAAGTGATTATGTGATTGCTGTTATGGGAATTAATAAGTCTATAGAAAAAGAAGGTCGAGACCGTACAGATTTAAAATTACCCGAAGATCAAGTTAATTACTTAAAGGAGATTTATGCCGAAAACAAGAATGTTATAGTTGTTTTGGTTGCGGGAAGTTCTTTGGCTATTAATTGGATGGACGATAATATTCCTGCTATTGTAGATGCTTGGTATCCGGGAGAATCTGGTGGAAAAGCCATTGCCGATGTGCTTTTTGGTGATTATAATCCTGCCGGAAGATTGCCGTTTACTTTTTATAAATCAATCGCAGATCTACCTCCAATGGACGATTACGAGGTTTCTAACGGTAGAACTTATATGTATTTTGAAGGTGAAGCGCTTTATCCGTTTGGTTATGGTTTAAGTTATTCTGAATTTGAATACAAAGGCATTAAAATAAAGCAGAAAGACGACACATTAACAATCACGACAACCATTGAAAATATTGGAGATTATAATGGTGATGAGGTGGCTCAATTATATTTCAAAGCACCTAACGCTTCAGTTAAAAGACCTTTGAAGAAATTAGTCGGTTTTAAAAGAGAATTTTTGCCTAAAGGAAAATCAACTAAGATAGAATTTGAAGTTTCGAAAAAAGAGTTGCAATTTTGGGATGTAAAAACGAAACAGTGGGCTTTTGCAAGTGGCGAATATCAATTTATGATAGGTGGATCGTCTCAAGACATTAAGCAACAAAAAAGTTTTCGTTTAAAACCATAAAAACCTTTTTGCATTATGAAGTTTGCTTTATTAGCTATTAGTCTTTTTTTTACTTGTTTGCTTTCAGCTCAAACGGAAGATATCATTACGTTGTGGCCTGATAAAGTACCCAACGAGTCGCGGCCAAAACAATTACCAAGGCAAACGGACAACACGAGTAATAATGTTATAAGGTTAACGGATGTTACCAACCCAACGCTTACAGTATTTAAACCAAAACAATCCAATGAATCTCAGGCAGGTATTATTGTTTGCCCAGGTGGTGGTTACGGTATTTTGGCTATCGATAAAGAAGGTTACGAGATAGCCGAATGGTTAAACAACTTGGGTTACACCGCGTTTGTGTTACAATATCGAGTTCCTAAAAACCAAAAAGGAGCTTCTCAAGATATTCAGCGGGCTATAAAAGTGTTGAGAAGTAAAGCTTCGGAATTTGATTTAGATACCAACAAAATAGGACTTATAGGTTTTTCAGCAGGAGGTCACTTGTCTGCTTTAGCTTCAACCAATGATAATACTAGTTTTTATGAGCCTCAAGATTCTATAGATAACTTATCGAGCAAGTCGAATTTCACGATGCTTATTTATCCAGCTTATTTAGATAAAGGTGAAAATAAAACAATAAATCCCGATTTTTCTTTAGATAAAAATACACCACCGTTTTTTATCTTCGGAACAGCAGATGATCAATACGGCAATAGTGGTTTTGTTATGGGGCAAGCTTTACGCGATAACGAAACGCCAGTAGAGTTACATGTTTATCCAGAAGGTGGACATGGTTATGGTTTACGTAAAGGAAATGTAGCTGGCGAAATCTGGCCAAAATTAGCCGAAAAATGGTTAAAGAATATGGCAAAGCCTGCCAAAAAAGAAAAGCTAGACAGAACTTATAATTTTCCGAAAGCTGAGGTTAAACTAAAGGGGCTTCCTAAAAAGAAAGATGTTTGGGTTTTTATAATGGCGGGACAATCTAATATGGCGGGTCGTGGTTATGTAGAACCGCAAGACACTATAGCATCGAGCCGAGTGCTAACTATAAATAAAAATAATGAAATCGTTTTGGCTAAAGAGCCACTTCATTTTTACGAACCTAAAATGGGAGGTTTAGATAGCGGTTTGTCTTTTGCTAAAAACCTTTTAGAAGAAATTCCAGAAAACACATCTGTATTATTAATACAAACTGCGGTTGGCGGAAGCTCGATAAGTCAATGGCTTGGAGATGTTAGTCATCGAGATGTAAAATTATTATCAAATTTTAAAGAAAAAGTTGCGCTAGCAAAAAAGTACGGTAAGGTAAAAGGCATCTTGTGGCATCAAGGGGAGAGTGATGCCAATCCAAAAAAAATCCCTCAACATGATGATAACTTAACAGCACTTTTTAAAACGTTTAGAAAATCTGTTCGGAATAAAAAGTTGCCCATTTTGGTAGGTGAACTTGGTCGCTACTCCAAAAAGGATGCGCTATGGGTGGAAATGAATTCCATTATAAACGAGCACGCTAAAGGAGATGAATACATGTCGGTTATTAAAACCGATGATTTGGTCGATAAAGGTGATGCGGTACATTTCAATTCAGAAAGTCAGAGATTATTAGGTGAACGCTACGCGGAAGCTTTTCTAAAAACAATCAAAAAATAAGAAGTTTTATAGCGGGTAAGCTTTTATAGAACAGATTATTTTGATAAGTTTTTATGGCGTCAACTTTATTTGAATTGAAATCTAAATATATGTTGAAAAAGAACTTATGAAAAAATTAAAATATAAAAGCATGTTTAAATATTTAGGATTGTTTTTGGCTTGTCTTCAAGTGTTAGTGTTAACAGCACAAGAAGATAAGACTTCGGAGTTTTCAATTGTAAAAGGCAATAATGTCATATCAATTTTAATTGATAAAAAAGATGCTGAAGTGGTATCTATAGCTTCAAATATTTTTGCAAATGATGTTTTGAATATTACCGGTTTAAAACCGACAATAATTTCGAAAGCGAGTACTGCTTCATCTGTAATAATCGCAGGAACTATTGGAGAAAATACGATAATAGATAAATTAATAGCTTCGGGTAAATTAAACGTTACTGCGTTTAAAAATGATTGGGAACGTTATGCTATTCAAATTATAGAAAACCCTGTAAAAGGTATTGATAAAGCTTTAGTCATCGCGGGGAGTGATCGCAGAGGAACAGCTTACGGTATTTTAGAATTGTCTAGAAAAATTGGTGTCTCTCCATGGGAATGGTGGGCCGATGTTACGCCAGAAAAAAGAAAAGAGTTAAAGATTACAGTTGAAAATACGGTATCCAAAAGTCCTTCAGTAAAATACAGAGGTGTTTTTTTAAATGATGAAGATTGGGGTTTACAACGTTGGGCTGCTTTAAATTTTGAGCCAGAAACCGGTGATATTGGTCCTAAAACCTACGCTAAAGTTTTTGAGTTATTATTACGTTTAAGAGCCAATACTATTTGGCCGGCGATGCATTCGAGTACCAAACCGTTTTACTCGTATCCTGAGAATAAATTTGTTGCAGATAATTATGCTATTGTCATAGGAACGTCGCATGCGGAACCGATGTTGAGTAACATCAATACGGAATGGAAACATGATACCATGGGCGAATATCGTTATGATACCAATTCAGAAACCATAAAAGATCTATTTACTAAACGAGCTAAAGAAACCGCGAAATACGATGGTATTTATACGGTTGGTATGCGAGGAGAGCATGATTCGCCAATGATTGTTGGTGAAGACGATACCGATGCACAGGTTAATTTATTAGAACGTGTTATTACCGATCAGCGTGCCATATTGAAAAAGGAAACCAAGAAGAATCCAACAGAGATTCCTCAAGCTTTTGTGCCTTATAAAGAAGTATTGAATTATTACCAAAGTGGACTAAAATTACCAGAAGATATTACACTTGTTTGGACGGATGATAACTACGGCTATATGCGTCAATTAAGTAATCCTGATGAACAAACTAGACCAGGTGGCGCGGGTGTATATTACCATACCTCATATTGGGGAAGACCGCATGATTATTTATGGTTGAATTCCACAAACCCTGTTTTAATGTGGGAAGAAATGTCTAAGGCTTATGAGTTTCAATCCCGTGATATTTGGATTTTGAATTGTGGAGATATTAAACCACATGAATATAACATCGAGCTATTTTTAGACATGGCTTGGGATATGGATAATTTTGAAAAAAGTACCGCTGTAAAAACACATATGAGTACTTGGGCAGTACGTGAATTTGGAAAAGAATCGGCTTCTGAAATTACGGATGTTTTATTTGAAAGTAACCGCTTAGCCTATATTAGACGTCCAGAGTTTATGGCTTGGAGCCAAGTGGAACCTGTTACAAAAGAAGGCGAAACAGAATTAACGCAGTATCATTATGGCGATGAGGTTTCAGAACGTATCAATAGCTATCAAACTATCATTGAAACTACAGAACATTTATATGATGGTATACCGGAACATAGAAAAGATGCTTTCTATCAATTGGTGTATTATCCTGTAATTGGCGCTTCAAAATTAAATCAGAAATGGCTGTATAGCTTCAAAAATAAATTTACGGCTAAACAAGGTAGACAGAGTGCAAATGCGTTTGGTGCTTTATCAAAAGATGCTTTTAATCGTATTGAAAAGGAAACATCGTATTACAATACAAAACTTCAAAACGGGAAATGGAATCATATCATGACCATGGCGCCTCGTTTTTTACCCGTCTTTGCTCAACCGGCGACATCTACTGTTCAAACCGAAGAAAAAGCTAAGTTAGGTTTGGCTTTAGAAGGTTACCAAATGGAAGTGAATGATGAAATTATAAACAGTTATGCAGATGTGTTGCCGGTGTTTAATAGATACACAAATAGCAGTTATTTTATTGATGTTTTTGTTGAAGGCAACGGAACTCTAAACTGGGAAGCTAAACCAAAGGCCGATTGGATAAAATTATCTGAAGTAAGCGGTGTCTTAAATACAACTTCAGGTCAGGTAGAAAAAAGGATTTGGGTGCGTATCGATTGGGATAAAGTGCCAAAAGGCGAGAACAAAAAAGAAGCGCCGTTGGGACACGATTTTCAATTAATTCCACCAAGTTTTAAGGTGAATAGTGCTATTGATTTTATTTCCGAAGGAAAAACAACAACCATTGGAGTTTCAGTTTATAACCCGAAATTAGAAGTTTTAAAAAACTACAAAGGCTTTGTTGAAGATAAAGGATATGTGTCAATAAATGCTGAAAATTTCACAAGGAAAAACGCAGTAAAAGATGCGGATTGGGAATTATTTGAAGGCATGGGCTATACCAATAAGGTTATTACAGCTTTACCTCGAACGGCAGTACCAAATGTTAATATTGAAGAAATAAAAGCCAATAGCCCTGTTTTGGAGTATGATTTTTATACTTTTAATTTCGGAGAAGCTCAAGTGAACTTACAAGTTGTACCCACACACGCACCACATGCAGGTATTGGCGTACGTTGTGCCGTTGCTATTGATGATGCCGACCCTGTAATTGTAGATTTTCAAACGCAAGGTCGTAGTGATGAATGGAAAGAAAATGTGCTTAAAAACGCCACGGTAAAAGCGGCGAAACAAATAGTAAATAAGGCCGGAGCGCATACTTTAAAAATTTGGATGGTAGATCCGGGGGTTATGATAGATCAGGTGTTGATAGATTTAGGAGGATGGAAAGCGAGTTATGCTTTTCCGAAGGAAACTGTTAAAAAATAATTAGAATTTTGAATAAATTGTATAGTAAGTACATTGGTGTCGTGCTTTTAATAATATTGTTTTCTTGTGAGGAAAAGATAAAAGCTGAGGTGACTCCTATTCAAATAGCATTTATTGCCGATGCCCATTTTCAAGATATTTATGCGCATTTTGAAGATGCCAATTATAAAGGTATCGAAAATCCGGAAACAGGAAATTTTGTTAATATCAGGACTATGCAAGCACAATTGCAATCCACTAGAATATTCAACGAAAACTATTTTGCATTTATTGAAGCTCTAGATGATATTGTTGCTAGAGGTATTAAATATGTGGCGCTGCCTGGTGATTTTAGTGACGACGGACAACCAATTCACGTAAAAGGTTTACGCAAAATTTTAGACCGTTATTCTAAAAAGCATGGTGTTTTATTCTTCGCAACCACCGGAAATCACGATCCCGTAAAACCTTTTACTCAAGAGGCGGGAAAAACTGATTTTTTAGGCGTAGGCGGTCAGGAACAAATTATAATAAGTTCGGTTAAAAATTTAAAAGACACAGCGGAAGGGCAGTTGAAACCTATAATAACTTCAGAAATAAAAAAATGGGGTTATAAAGATATTTTGAATGAAATGGGGGCATTCGGGTTTTATCCTCAGAAAGAATATGTGTACTGGGAAACGCCGTTTTCTTCATATACTTACGACGAATATAGTTTTGAAAAAGCCAAAGAAGCTTCAGGTTTAAACAAAAGAACCTATCAAATTGATGACTATAATACGCATCCGGATGCTAGTTATTTAGTAGAGCCAACCGCTGGTGTTTGGCTTTTAGCAATCGATGCCAATGTGTATGTGCCAAATAAAGAATTGTCGGGAGCATCAAATAATGCAAGTGATTTTTCTGGAGCAAGTATTGGTTACAATAACGTGCTTTTACAGAAAATGCATTTAATAGCTTGGGTGAAAAAAGTAGCAGCACAAGCCAGAGAAGAAGGTAAGGTTTTAATCGCTTTTAGCCATTATCCTATGGTTGATTTTAACGATGATGCTTCCGAAGAGATGAAAGCCTTTTTTGGAGAAAATAAAATGCAACTGCATCGCGTTCCTAAAGCCGATGTTGCTGAGGTTTTTGCCGATGCAGGCATTCAAATACATTTTGGAGGCCATATGCATATTAACGATACTGGTGCGCGAACTAGTAAAAAAGGCAATACGTTGTTCAATATACAAACGCCATCATTAGCGGCATACGCTCCGGGATATAAAGTGTTAACCATACTGTCGGAAACAGATTTTGATATAGAAACTGTAATTATTAATAAGGCCAAAAACTTTAATAGTTTGTTTCCGTTATATGAGCAGGAATACGCTTACTTGAGCGAAACGGATTCTTCTACAAAATGGAATAAAGATATATTAACTACCGAAAATTATAAAGATTTTACTAAATTTCACTTGAAAGAATTAGTGCGTCTTCGGTTTTTGCCAAGCGATTGGCCTAAGGCTTTTGCTGATAGTTTTTTAACCGCCTCGGGGAAAGATTTGTTATTAAAAAATAGTACATCAACCGAATTACTAAACGCCCATTTATTAGCTAACAACTTAACCCTGGAAGCTTTTGAAACGTGGACAGGTTTTGATATGGTTAACGATTTTTATAAATTGAGAAGCGCGGATCAATTAGCTTTCGCTGATATTGGTGAAAATCGATTAAAGGCATATCAATTTATTTGTGAAGAGTTAAAAGATGTTACAGATGAAAAACTGAAGTTGTGGTTGCGTATTTTTGAAAAAAGTAGAAAAGGCGCACCTTCCAATCATTTCAGAATAAATTTAGAAGTCCATACCATAAAAAATATTACTCCATAAATCTTAAAACAATACCCATTTAATGATTAAACGTTTTATTATATTTTCCCTTTCTTTTTTGTTTGTTTTATGCAGTTTTGCTCAAAACATCAAATTTGAACATTATAATGATAACGATGGGTTGTCTCATAATTCTGTGCGCCATGTGGTTCAAGATAAAAGTGGGTTTTTATGGATTGGTACCTTTTCTGGATTAAATAGATTTGATGGTTACGAGTTTCAGTCTTATTTAAGTACTTCTGAAGGTGAAAATAAAATTAATGATAATGATATTACAGCCTTAAAATTAGATGAGAAAGAGCGTAATATCTGGATTGGTACACGAAAAGGACTGACTTTATTCGATTGTGATACTCAAAAATTTACCACTTTTTTAAAGGATGAGAACAACCCAAATAGTTTACAAGACGAAGAAATTCGATCTATTTATGTAGATAATTTCGATCGTGTTTGGGTTGGTACAAAAGACAATGGCGTATTCTTGTTTTATGCAGACGAGGAACGTTTCGAGAAAGTAAATCTCCCGGATTTTAATTACGTAAAAGAGATTTTTGAAGACTCCGAAGGTCATATCTGGATTGGTAGTTACGGTACAGCGTCTATAGCAAAAATAAATTTAGATTCTGTTGGCAATATCCAGCAAATAAGCACTTTTTCTTTGCCTATACCTAATTCTATAGAAACTAACCCGTATGTGTATTTTATATATGAAGATGCCAAAAACGATATTTTTGTAGGGACAAGAAAAGGACTTTATAAACTTGACAAGACTCTAGATAAGTTTGAAAATTTATATATTGAAAACAAAGAAACAAGAGAAGCTTTAGGACCTTATTTTTTATCGGTAGTGCAAGGTCCCGATGGCAAATATTGGGTTGCTACCCTTGGAGGTTTAATTGTTTGCGATAGTTTAGAGGTCATTGCTCAAGGCGATTTTAAACGGTATTATTCTGTTTTAACAGATCAAACATCTCTAGTAGATAATTTGGTTTCTGCCTTATATTTTGATGCTTCTGGAATTTTATGGATTGGTACCGAAGATGGTTTGGATAAGTACGATCCTTATGAAAATCAATTTAATTTAAACAAAGATATTTCGGAATATATAGGGAATCAGGCCCCTAGAATCCGTGGTTTTTCTAAAACATATACCGATGAAATTATTGTCGCTACCCGACATAACGGGCTCTTCATATCAAAAGAAGATCGTTTCGTACCTTTAGAAATAGATCAAATAGATATTGCTAGTATTTATTCCCCGGACGGGAAAGTGTTCTATTGTGGGTTATGGAATGGTAAAATATTGATTTACGATTTTGAAAAGAAGACTTCAAAAGAGGTATATATCGGTTTTGAAGAATCTCCGATAGTCACTTTCGAAAACTTAGGCAATAACAAGCTGGTTGTTGGCTCGTTTGGTGAGGGTGCATTAATTTTAGATACTGAAAATATTGCTGGAAGTATTCAGCAGCCCAAATTATTAGTCGGTAGTGAGATTAACGAGATTATAAAAGGTGAAGATGATGTTGTTTGGTTTGCAACAGAAACAGGCGCTGTAAAATACAATGCAAAAAATGGCAGTCAAACCATTTATAAATCGTCTTTAGATACAGAAAAAGGTTTAGCTCACGATAATGTGAGTGATATTGTTTTCGATAAATCGGGTAAACTTTGGGCAGCTACGCGTAATGGAATTTGTTATTTTGATAATGAAAAAAATGACTTTTATCCTTTAAATCAACCTGAAGAATTAGCTGGTAAATGGGTAACGGATTTACTTGTAGATACCAACGGCGATTTATGGTTAAATGTAAATAATAACAGTGTTGCAAGAGTAAATGTTAGTAGTTTAGATTATAATATATACCACGTAAATAGCGGTAATAGATTAGATTATTTTAGCTCTAGAGGATTTTATAAATTTAGAGATTCTAATATTTATTTGGGAGGAAAAAATGGAGTTATTTATTTTTCGCCTTATACGATTAAAGAGAATAAATTATCTCCTGAGCCTATAATAACCGAAATTAAAATACAGAATGAAATATTGGTTCCGGGCATGGAAATCAATAAGGAAATCCCGCTAAAAGAAGATTTTAATCAAATAAAAAGTATTGATTTAAATTATAATAACAGGAATTTTTCACTTGAGTTTTCTTCACCTTCTTATGCTAATGAAAAACTAAATAAGTTTGAGTATCAGTTAGAAGGTTTCGATAAAAAATGGATTTCTACAAATAGTAATTCTCGAACGGTACAATACACCAATTTATTCCCGGGCGATTATGTTTTTAAAATGAAATCGTGCAATAGCGATGGACACTGGAGTCCAATTGTATCGTACAAAATTACAATAGGACGACCGTTTTGGCTTACCTATCAGGCTTTGTTTTTGGTTGTTCTATTTTTAGGTTTAGTGCTTTACTTTGTGAGGCGCGATTTTAAAAACCGTATGCGTTTAAAGCAAGAATTGGTCACCGAGAAGGTAAATAGAGAGCGTGATATTAAATTAAACAATGAGAAATTAAGATTTTTCACCAACATATCTCACGAGTTAAGAACACCTTTAACGCTAATTATTGGGCCGGTAAAACAACTAATTGAAGAGAGTAAGGAATATAGTAGCGACTATCAAAAAAGCCGTTATCACTTAATTCATCAAAATGCGAGTCGACTTTTAAATTTAGTAAACCAAGTACTCGATTTTAGAAAAGCACAAACGGGAGAATTAAAGTTAAAAGTATCGAGTACCGATATTTTGCAATACACACAAAACACGTTCGATTCCTTTAAGGAGTTTGCTTATAATAAAGAAATTCAGCTTAATTTTAATTCGGAAAACGAGGTGCTTTTCGGTTGGATTGATCGTGATAAATATGATAAAATTTTATACAACCTTTTGTCAAATGCTATTAAGTTTACCAATAAATATGGGCATGTCGATTTATTTGTGCGATTAAAAAGTGATAGTAGCGATTATTTAGTGGTTGAGGTTAGTGATGATGGTATTGGGATTCCGCAAAAAAGTCAGGAAAAAATATTTAAGCGCTTTTACCAAGCCACAAATAGTAAGGAAAACAATACGGGGTCGGGTATTGGTTTATCGCTTGTTAAAGCTTTGGTCGATTTGCATAAAGGCACTATTTCTGTGCAAAGTACGCCAAATAAAGGGAGTGTGTTTTCTTTTGAAATTCCAATAAGTAGAGAACTTTACAGTAAGAATGAAGTTTTTGAATTTGTGACTAATATTGAAGAACAGGAGCAAATTCCGAAGGTTCCATTGAAAAAAACAACAACAAATACCGAAATTAAAGAGAAAATATTGGTTGTTGAAGATAATACCGAACTCCGAAAATATTTAATCGATTACCTATCTAACTATTATAAAGTTTACGAAGCAGAAAATGGGGAAGAAGGTTTGCAGATTTGTCGACAAGTAAAACCTATATTATGTGTGGCCGATGTTATGATGCCTGTTAAAAATGGTATTGAATTTTGCGAAGAACTTAAAAATGATGAGTTTATAAGTCATATTCCTGTAATATTATTAACTGCGCTTTCGGAAAATGAAGACAAGGTAAAAGGATATAATGTTGGTGCTGATGGGTATTTGGTAAAACCTTTTGATCCGTCGTTATTAAAATCTATAATGGTTAACATTATAAAATCTAGATTGGAATTAAAAACCAAATTTTCTGATGATGCTGATAGCGAAATTGGTTTGCTAACGCACTCGCCGGTAGATGAAGTTTTAATGGAGAAAATCTCCAAACTGATAGAAGATAATATTAGTAAACCCGATTTAACCACTAGTTTTTTGTGTGAAGAATTAGGAGTGAGTTCTTCTAAATTGTATCGAAAAATTAAAGAATTAACAGATTTAGCTCCGAATGAGTTTATTAGAACCATTCGTTTAAAAAAATCGGTACAATTACTTAAAACGAAAAAACATAATGTGTCGGAAGTAACTGATTTAGTTGGGTTTAACGATCCGTTGTACTTTAGTCGTTGCTTTAAAAAGCAATTTGGTTATCCGCCAAGTAAGCTGCTTAAATAGGCTTTTTGCTTTAATATCTCCATGTTTTTGATTTATAAATCCATTTAAATCCATTCATTATCTTTTAAATTGCGATTAGAAAATTAAACTAATTCACATTATAGCAATGAAAGAATCTTTGAACAAAAATCTCCAAAATCCAATGGAGAATATTGACGATTGGGAAGAGAACTTAATAGATAGATATCCCGATCCGGAAGAACCTAAAAAAGAGAAAGAAGCATTTAGGAATTATGTAGATTCTGAGAGATTAGATACCGTACGCGAATTTTATAAAATTAATCACGAACTTCAAACTTACGACTTTGTTTGTAAGAAGGAAGCTGAGTTTTTAAAGTTCGATAGAAAGGAAATGTCTATTTGGGGTGCCGTAGATTTTTTTAATACTTTGGTTGATGATAGTGATCCTGATATCGATTTAGATCAATTACAACACCTTTTACAAACCTCAGAAGCTATTAGAGCCGATGGTCATCCCGATTGGTTTGTGCTTACAGGTTTTATTCACGATTTGGGTAAAATTCTATGTCTTTTTGGAGAACCTCAATGGGCAGTTGTTGGCGATACGTTTCCAGTAGGTTGTGCATATTCAGATAAAATTGTTTATCCAGAATTTTTTAAAGCAAATCCAGATTATACAGATACGCGTTACAATACTAAATACGGTGTGTATTCGCCTAATTGCGGATTGGATAACGTAAAAATGAGTTGGGGACATGACGAGTATTTGTATCAAATAATGAAAGACTATCTGCCAGATCCTGCATTATATATTATACGCTATCATTCATTTTACTCGCAACATAGAGAGAATGATTATACGCATTTAATGAATGAAAAAGATGTTGAAATGTTTGAATGGGTAAAAGCATTTAACCCATACGATTTGTATTCTAAAGCACCTGTGCCGCCAAATGCAGAAGAACTTTTACCATATTATAAAGATTTGGTATCAAAATATTTACCCGAGACCTTAAAGTTCTAGTAACTTTTAAAACTAAAACCAACCAAACGCTAAGTGAGATTAGCGTTTATAATTAATTTGTCGAATTGTGATAATGCATCAATAATTTGGCAAATTAATTTTTGTTGAAATTAGCGCTTGTTAAACTTCAACACCAACTAACCACTAAACTAACTTTATGTATACTGCGCTTACGTTTATAGGCTTTACACTCTTTGTTGCCTTTTATTCTTGGTATAAACTTCGGAAAGAAAAATTAAACTCAAAAGATGGCTATTTCCTAGGCGGAAGAAGCCTAACAGGAGTCGTTATTGCGGGTTCTATGTTGCTTACTAATATCTCAACAGAGCATTTGATAGGTATGAATGGTTCATCATATAAAAATGGATTTATTATAATTGCTTGGGAAGTAACTTCGGCTTTAGCCTTAGTGGTTGCAGCCATTTATTTTGTGCCCAAATATTTAAAAATGGGCTTAACAACCATACCCGAATATTTAGAAAAAAGATTTGACAGTACCACGAGAACTTTAGTCGCATTGTTTTTAATGATCTCCTTTATTGTAACCTTGTTACCTATAGTTTTGTATACAGGCGCTATAAATTTAGAAAGTATTTTTAACGTATCGGAAGTATTAGAAGTTTCTAAAAAAGAAGGCCTTTGGATCACTGTAGTTGCTGTAGGGATTTTAGGTTCTATTTATGCCATTTTTGGTGGTTTAAAAGCTGTAGCGGTTTCTGATACTATTAATGGTTATGGACTGCTTATAGGAGGTTTGGCCATTCCGTTAATTGCTTTAGTTAGTATTGGTGATGGGAATCCATTAGCAGGATTAACTAAGGTCTATAACCATAGTCCAGAAAAATTTAATGTAATTGGTGCTAAAGATTCGGTTTTACCATTCGAAGTGTTGTTTACTGGATTAATTATCAATCAGCTATATTTTTGGAGTATGAATCAAACTATAATTCAGCGTGCCTTAGGGGCGAAGAATTTAGTTGAAGCCCAAAAAGGACTTTTATACACAGGTGTTTTGAAAATTTTAGTGCCCATTATCATTATTCTACCAGGCGTTATTGGGTTTTATTATTTTGGAGATTCTATGCATGAAAACCAAGATATGATTTACCCAGAATTAATTAAAAAAGTATTGCCAGTAGGCCTAGTAGGTATATTTGCTGCTATTGTTATGGGAGCTGTTTTAAGTACCTTTAATAGTGTTTTAAATAGTGCGGCTACTATTTTTAGTATTGATGTTTTTAAGCGTCATTTTGGTAAAAACTGTAGTGATAGAAAACTAGTAAAAGTAGGAAAGCTTACCTCTTTAATATTAGCAATTTTCGCAATTTTGGTAGCGCCAATGGTTGCCAATGCACCAGATGGTTTGTATCAATTATTGCAACAACTTAATGGTATTTTCTTTATCCCGATTGCGTCTATTATGTTAGCTGGTTTTTTTCTGAAGAGTATTTCGGCTATGGGAGCAAAGGTGGCTTTGTTTGTAGGCTTAATATTTTATATTCTAACAACGTTTATCTTTAAAGTAGATATTCATTTTGTGCATATTTGGGGAATAGAGTTTGTTTTAAATCTGGTAGTGATGTTTGCGGTATCTTACTTTTATCCACCAACCCAAGAAATGCAGCAAGACAATATTGTGTTTGTAGAAATGAAAACTTGGAAGTATACAAAACCAATGGCTATTATGCTTTGCGTAGTAACGGTAGCTATTTATATTTTATTAGGAAATGCTTCATAAAAAAAAGTGATTGTTTCATTCTTTTAATAAAAGAGTAGAAACAATCACTTTAATAAAATGATTTAGAAATAGTGTTGAATTTATTTATTCAAAACCACTTCTAAAGGAGTGTTAATTTGTTTAGAAAACATATCTAAATATGCTTCCCATTCTTGGCTGTTTTTAAATTGGTTGCTTTCGCTCCAAGTAAATCCAGCGTAATAAACTACTTCGTTATTAGTTACTTTTAATTCCGCGTAAGCGTTACTTAAATCCGTTTGTTCGGTATCATAAGTTTCGTAACCTAAAAATGTATCTTTAGGTGCTACAATGGCAGTTGCCAATTCGGTTTCAAAATGTGGTTGCCAGTAACTAACCCATCCATTATCATCACTTCCGGTAACTATACCATCTTTTTCATGTAGCGTTAAGCCAGCATAAATAGTATCGGCTCCTTCAATGCTTGTTGTGAATTTCGAGAAGTTGTTTCCTAAATCTAAATTAATAGTTTTAGATTCTTTTATCAACTTGCCGTTAGCATCCCAATTTGCATATTCTAAGTAAAAACTAGTTCTAAGTGGCCCCGTAGTAATGGTGCGCCATTGTGTGTAGTTTTTAGAGAAATAGTAAGTAGTATCTGCTTTTACAGCAATACCACCAACACCTCTACTAACACCTACATGGAAATTATCGCGACCTTCTGGTGAAGCTTCGTGATAAGCGCCAGGACGTTCCTCATTCTTTTTATACCAGTTGTTGATAATTGGATATTCTACTTTTTTTAACCAAGCATCTACACCACTAGAAAGTGTGCCTCCAGGTGTACCATCTTCAACCATTTTTTGAGCAACAGGCCCATAAACACGGAAGGCTACTTTATTGTTTTCCCAAGTATAATCGTCTGTGCGTTCTGGTACAAAACGAGAATAACAAAGTTCTTCAGCTTTTGGTTGTTCGGCTTCTGTAATGGTAACAATTTCAAACGTTTTTTCTGAATTTGCAGCTATTTTAGGTTGAAATAAAATCTCGTCCATTGTGCCGTCGCCATCATTATCTACCGTTTGCGTTACTTGTAAAGTTCCATCTTTGGCATCACGAACTCCGACCGTTGTAAGATCGGTAACGTTTAAAAATGCTTTTGATAATTCAACAGTTTCAAAAGTTTTTTCAAAATCTAAAGTGTTTTTAACAACAATAGATTTTATGTCTTCTTTTTGATTACATGAAGAAAGTATAGCGGCACAAAAAATACCGGCTAATATTTTATTTCTTTTCATAAATACTGAATTTAAATTAATCTTCGTTTGAAGGTTTTCCGATAGTGGCTAAAATACCACCATCAACATAAACCACTTGTCCGTTAACAAAATCACTAGCTTTTGAGCTTAGAAATATTGCGGCACCTTGCAAATCTTTTGGGTCTCCCCAACGCGCAGCAGGTGTACGGTTAATAATGAAATCGTTAAATGGATGACCATCTACACGAATTGGAGCGGTTTGCGTAGTTGCAAAATAACCTGGTCCAATACCGTTAGTTTGTATGTTGTGTTTAGCCCATTCGGTAGCCATGTTTTGCGTTAGCATTTTTAAACCACCTTTTGCAGCTGCATAAGCACCAACAGTACTTCTACCAAGTTCACTCATCATTGAGCAAATGTTGATTATTTTACCTTCTTTACGTTTAATCATGCCTTTTACAACATGTTTAGACATAATAAACGGACTTACTAAATCTACTTTAATTACAGCTTCAAAATCTGCAACTTCCATATCTTCAAGCGGCGTTCTTTTAATGATACCTGCATTGTTTACAAGAATATCAATGTTACCAACTTCTTTTTCAATGGCAGCTATATTTTTAATAACTTGAGCTTCATCTGTAACATCAAAAAGATATCCAGAAGCATTAATGCCTAAAGATTTATAATGTTCTACAGCTGTATTTAGTTTGTCTTGAGAGGAAGCTCCGTTGATTACTAAAGTGGCACCAGCGTTACCTAAACCTTCTGCCATGGCTTGTCCTAAGCCGTGAGTACCACCTGTAATAAGGGCTACTTTACCTGTTAAATCAAATAAGTTTATAGACATTTTTATTATTTTAATTCGGTTATTTTACAGTGATCCATATCTCCGTAATCTAAATTTTCACCAGCCATTCCCCAAATAAAGGTATAATTGCTCGTTCCTGATCCTGAATGTACAGACCAAGCTGGAGAAATAACAGCTTGGTTATTTTGCATCCAAATATGTCTTGTTTCTTGTGGTTGTCCCATAAAGTGGCATACAGCTTGCTCTTCTGGCACATCAAAATAGAAATAAACTTCCATACGTCTGTCATGCACGTGAGCTGGCATAGTATTCCATACAGATCCCGATTTTAATTCGGTCATTCCCATTTGTAATTGGCAAACATCTACAACGCTGTTTACAATATATTTTCTAAGTGTTCTTGCATTAGCAGTTTCAGGAGCACCTAATTGTACAACTTCTACATCGTTAATTCCAATTTTTTTGTTTGGATATGCTTTGTGAGCAGGTGTAGAGTTTAAGTAAAATAAAGCAGGTTCGTTAGCTGATTTGCTAGCAAAAACAACCTCTTTGTTGCCTTTACCAACGTATAATGCTTCGCGGTTGTCTAATTCGTAAACAGTTCCGTCTACAGTAACAGTACCAGAACCACCAATGTTAATGATTCCTAATTCGCGGCGTTCTAGAAAATAATCGGCCTTTAACGGATCGATAGCTTCTAAAGTTAAAACTTCTTTTACAGGAACAGCACTTCCAGAAATAAATCTATCATAGTGAGAGTACACCAAATTTACTTCATCTGGAGACATTAAGTTATCAATTAAAAATTCGTCTCTTAGTCTAGTAGTATCATACGATTTAACATCTTGTGGTGATGCTGCGTAGCGTACTTCATAATTGGTTTTCATGGTATTTAGTTTTTATATATGATTGTATAACTTTTTTTAACGATGTAAATATAATAAATAAAATCCAAATACAATCGATTGGATTTTGTTATATTTGTGAACGCTAAACTTAATTTTTCAATTTACTATTGAATAACAAACCCACCATACACGACATTGCCAAGGCTCTAGGAATTGATAGTTCTACCGTGTCAAGAGCCTTAAATGATAGCCCACGAGTAACTCGTGCTACAAAAGATAAAATTTTGGCTAAAGCTGAAGAGTTAGGGTACCAACGTAATATGTTGGCGTCTAATTTGCGAAAAAACATTACTAATACTATAGGTGTTGTGGTGCCAAGAATATCTCGACACTTTTTTTCGTCCGCCATTCAGGGTATTGAAGAAACGGCCTATTTAGCTGGTTATAATGTTATTATTTGTCAATCTTTAGAGCAATTAGAACGTGAGAAAAAAATAGTTGGTGGTTTACTTGCAAATAGGGTGGATGGTTTATTAATTTCGGTGTCTATGGAAACCATGAATTACGACCATTTAGAAGCTTTAAAAAACAGTAATATTCCGCTTATATTTTTCGATAGGCATTGTGATATTCCTGGTTTTAGTAATGTGCTAATTGATGATTTTAAAGGCGGTTACGATGCTACGCAGCATTTAATATCAAAAGGCTGTAAGCATATTGCGCATTTCTCAGGACCGCAGGAGTTGGAAATTTATAAAAATAGATTTGAAGGCTATAAAGCAGCTTTAAAGAAAAATAATTTAACCTTTAAAGAAGAATATGTTATTAGCTCTCGACTTATGGAGCAAGATGGTTATATTAGTATGCAAAAATTACTAGCAAAAAAACTACCTATTGATGCCGTGTTTTGTGCTAACGATTTATCGGCTATTGGTGCCATGAAACACACCAAGGAGTTGCAAATTAAAATACCCGATGCTATTGCTTTTGTTGGCTTTAGTAACGAGCCTGTTTCTAGTGTTATTGAACCATCGTTAACCACGATAGATCAATCTGGTTTTGAAATAGGGAAAATAGCTTCGGAGTTAATACTGAAGCAAATTTTATCTAAAGAAACATCTCAAAAGGGGCAAACCATATTAATAGACACCCATTTAATAGAAAGAAATTCATCTAAAAAATAACTTTTAAACACAACTATAATGAAACTATATCCATTAAAATTCGAACCACTTTACAAATACAGATTATGGGGTGGCGAAAAATTAAAAACACAACTTAATAAAGAATATACAGAAAGTAGTGTTGGTGAATCTTGGGAAATTTCGGATGTAAAAGGCGATGAAACCCAGGTGTTAAATGGCGAGCTTAAAGGGCAAACGCTTAAACAATTAATTAATACTTATAAAGGTGATTTTGTTGGTGAAGCTGTGTATAAAGCTTTTGGTGAAGATTTCCCGTTACTTATTAAATTTATTGATGCAAAAACACCATTGTCTATACAAGTACACCCAAGTAATGAGTTAGCAAAAGAGCGTCACAACTCTTTTGGTAAAAATGAAATGTGGTATGTTATGCAAGCCGATAAAGATGCAGAACTTATTGTCGGTTTCGAGAAAGAAATTGATAAAGAAGAATACCAAAAACATCTAGAAGATGATACAATCTTAAATGTTATGCATCACGAAACGGTTGCAAAAGGCGATACGTTTTACATTCCTACGGGAAGAATTCATGCTATTGGATCTGGTGTTTTATTAGCTGAAATTCAACAAACTTCAGATGTTACTTACCGTATTTACGATTATAATAGGGTAGATGCTACAACGGGTAAAGAGCGTGAGTTACACAACGATCAGGCTTTAGATGCTATAGATTTTACTTACCATAGCGAGTTTAAAACAAGTTATGAAACTAAGGCGAATACGGCTAACAAATTAGTGCATTCTCCTTATTTTAAAACAAACTTTATTAAAGTTGAAAACGAGTTAGAGAAAGATTATTCTAGCCTAGATTCTTTTGTAATTTATATGTGCGTTAGCGGAAGTTTAGAAATTAGCCATGCCGATGATACTTATACATTAAATACAGGAGAAACTATATTGTTGCCAGCCACTGTTAATGCTGTTAAAATTACTGCTTCTCAAGCCGATTTATTAGAGATCTATCTTTAATCTTTCGAGACATTAATTAAAAATAATATTAGTAAAGCAAAGTTTTTTATATTAGTGAAAAACTTCGCTTTTTGCTAATATCTAAAAACGATGTAATCACTTTATTTTAAAATGATTTCCGTTTGGTTTTGTGTTTTCATTATAATGAGCATTTTAGATTGCGCAGGCCTGCACAGTTTCGGGTAAATAACCTCCATACTTTATTTTAGCTTGAATACGAATTAGTAAAAGTTTTGTATTCAGTAAATTAATAACATTTAGTTGTTGAAATTTCAAATAAAAATGAATTTTAAAAATTATTTTATTGCTTTATTCTGTTTACTAACAAATATTATTGTTGGGCAGAAGAATAATATAAAGTTTGAAAATTTAGATACATTTAGTGGACTTTCAAGCAGTACGTGTACCGAAATATTTCAGGATAAAGCTGGTTTTTTGTGGTTTGGAACTATTGATGGACTAAATAGATATAATGGTTATGAATTTGAGATTTTTAGATCTGTTTTAAATGATAACACATCTATTAGTAATAATAGAATTAATGCTATTGAAGAAGATAACGAAGGGAATTTGTGGGTTGGAACCAATAATGGGCTTAATTTATTCAATAAACAGACTAATAAGTTTATTCGAATAAAACTATATAAACAGCTTTCTTTATCAAACAGTTCACAAAAAATTATTAATGATTTACTGTACGACAGTATTAATAATACACTTTGGGTGGCTACTAATATTGGTGTTATAAAAATTCAACTTTATGATTATAATACTAATGAAGATAATTTTAAGTTTTCATATTACATAAGCGATCAAAGCAATTTAAAATCTATCGATAATAATAAAGTTAATGTTCTTTTAAAAGATAAAGATAATACGATTTGGGCTGGAACTAATGGACAGCATTTAAACCGATATAATAGAAAAAACGATAACTTCGATCGTGTTTTAATTGATAAAAAGGAATCTTACGAGTTAAACCACATTACTAAAAAAGTATTTATTGATGAAGATGGTGATTTTTGGATTGGTAACGATTTATCTAACCTCATACTTTGGAATACCAAAAGTAATACTTTTAAGCATGTATCTTTAGTAGATAAAAGTGTGCCTATTTACGATATTTATCAGGATAAAACAGGCTTGTTTTGGGTGTCTACAGATGTTTTCGGTTTGTATTTATTCAAAAAAGAAAATGACGATGTAGAAATGCAACGCCATATTGTAAACAATTTTTCTGATCCGTTTTCACTGCCTAATAATAAGCCTACTAAAATATTTGAAGATAGAAAAGGTATTTTCTGGATAGGTAGTTATGATGTTGGTGTTAGTAAGTTAGATCCATCTAGTTATTCCTTTCAGCATTATTACTACAAAGCGAATAAGGCCGATGGTTTAAGTCAAAAAACAATACAATCTGTTTTGCAAGATTCCAAAGGGAGAATTTGGATAAGTGCATACAATGGCGGCTTAAACTTGTTTAATGAAAAAGAGAATTCATTTGAGCATTTTAGTAGTTTTTCTAATGATATAAGTGCGCTTAGCTCCAATAAAATATTATATACTTTTGAAGATCATGCAGGTTTTATTTGGGTTTGTACCTTAGATGGTGGCGTTAATAAATTTAATCCGGAAACGGGTAAAAGTGAAGTGTTTTTACACGATGCTAATAATACTAAGTCTATTGGGCAAAGTTCTGTTTGGAGCGGAGTGGAAGATGCTGAACATAGAATTTGGTTCGCTTTAAGAAACGAGGGGTTAAGTCTTTATAATCCAAAAACTAAACAATTTAAAAATTATAAAAGCACCTACGATTCTGGTAACTCTTTACTTAGTAACTCTATAATTAGTACGTTTATAGACTCAAAAAAACGTTTGTTTATAGGTACAGAACTGGGGTTGAATGTCGTTAAACTGAATGCCTTAGATGGTTTTATCCCGAATGATATTGATTTTATACCTGTTAACGTTTCCGGATTAGTGGAGGTTAGGGTTAGTACTATTACTGAAGATCATGATAATAATATTTGGGTAGGATCGGACAGTGGCGTTTATAAGCTTGATTCTAATTTAAATTTGGTACAGTCGTATTCTTCACAAAATGGATTGCCAAACAATTTGGTTGTGGGGATTAAGGAAGATGATAATTTTAATATCTGGATTACAACTAAAAGTGGCTTATCATTACTAAACCCAGATACTCACCAAATTATAAACTATAATACACACGATGGTTTACAAGGGGCAGAGTTTCAAACGCAATCTATCGAGAAAACCATTGATGGCCGCATTATTGTTGGTGGTTTAAATGGTTTTAATATTTTTAATCCGAATGATATTGCTATTCCTGCAGCTGTAGATTTAAAACCACAAATAAGTAAATTAAAGTTAAATAATAAAGTTGTTTTTGCAGGCGATTCAATCCACAAAAGAGTTTTATTAAACAAAGGAATTTCTGAAACTAAAGACTTAACCTTAAAGTATAAAGAGAATTATGTTTCGTTAGAGTTTGTTGCGCTTTATTTTGATAATCCGGAGCAGGTTAAATATGCTTACCGTATGCAAGGTCTAGATAGCGACTTTATTAATTTGGGCTCTAACCGTGTAGTAAACCTATCGAACTTAGAATCTGGGACATATAAATTTGAAGTAAAAGCCACTATTAATGGGCAATGGGAGACTGCTAAAACAACCTTTTTAAATATAAAAATACTACCACCTATGTGGCGTAGTTGGTGGGCTTACCTTATTTATATTATTATTGGAGCGTTAATTATTCGTTTCTTAATGTATTATTATGAGCTTAAAGTACAAGAAGAACAAGAACACGAACTAGATCAAATGAAACTACAGTTCTTTGTAAATGTATCTCATGAGTTTAGAACACCTTTAACATTAATCCTGAATCCGGTAGATAAAATATTAGCAAATTTTAGTGATAATCCTGAGGTTGTAAAAACATCAGCATTGTCTATTCAGCGAAGTGCTAGACGATTGCTTCATTTGGTTAATCAGTTATTAGATTATCGTAAAATGGATGTTGGTATGGCACCGCTTCAACTAGAAAAAGGAGATGTTGTTAAGTTTAGTGAAGATATTTTTTCGCTTTTTAAAGATTTAGCTTTCAAAAAGGAAATTAATTATAACTTTATAAGTACTTCAGATAAAATCGTTTCACTTTTTGATTTTGATAAAGTTGAAAAAATAATTACAAACTTAATTTCGAATGCTATAAAATTTACCACTAGTGGAGGTGATATAACCATAACAATTAATAAAATTAATACAGGTAGTAGTAACTCTAATTTTTTGAAATTAGGAAAAGCTAAGTCTAATGAGTATGTCGAAATTATAGTTGAAGATACTGGTGTGGGCTTAGATAAAGAGCAAATGCGCCGTATTTTTTCAAGGTTTTATAATTTAGATGCTTCAAAAGCAGGTACAGGTATTGGCTTAAACTTTACCAAAGGTTTGGTTGAGTTGCATGGTGGTGAGATAGATGTGGAGAGCAAACATAAAAAAGGAACGAAGTTTATTGTAAAGCTACCTTTAAATATTGATGCTAAGCCGGACGACGTTGAGAATGTTAAGAATGAGTTTTTAATAAACTCAATGAAAGCTGTAGAGTATGATATGTTAATCTCGAACGATCATTTACCAAACGTAAAACAAGACTCTATAGACGATTATGATGGTGACGATTCTAATAAACCAATACTTCTTATAGTTGAAGATAATAAGGAGCTACGTGTGCATTTAAGTAGTGATTTAAGAGATCAGTATATTATTAAGGAGGCTGTTAATGGTGTGGATGGATTAAAGAAAGTACATAAATATTTGCCTGACTTAGTGATAAGTGATGTTATGATGCCTAAAATGGATGGTTTCGAAATGTGTAATTCTATAAAAACCGATTTAGAAACCTGCCACATTCCTGTTATCTTATTAACTGCTAAAACTTTAGTTGAAGATCGAATAGAAGGTTATGAGCATGGTGCAGACGGTTATATATCAAAACCTTTTGTTACCGATGTATTGAAAGCTAGAATTAATAACTTGCTTGAGGCTAAGAAAAGATTGCGACAACGTTTTTCTGAAATTGGAGGTATATTCCCGTCTAGCGAAGTAACTTCGAATAATTTAGATGAAGCTTTTCTTGATAAAGCCACGAAAGTTATTATTGAGAATATTAGTGATATAGACTTTAAACAAGGTGATTTACTAGCCGAAATGGGTATTGGTCGATCTCAGTTTTATAAAAAAATAAATACTTTAACAGGTAGTAATCCAAGTAACTTTATCAGGACAATTCGTTTACGTTATGCTGCAGAGTTGTTGGTGAAAAATAATTATTCTATCAAAGAGGTATCGCATATGTCTGGCTTTAATTCTACGGCATATTTTAGTAAAACCTTTAAAGAATTGTTTGATGTAACTCCTAGTCAGTTTATAGAACAAAAAGAAAATGAAGCAGAATAGTAGTTTTTAATTCATATTAAAATATTGTTTAAAATCTCAGATTAAAGTTAATCTGGGATTTTTTTGTGCTTAAAAAGAGCTAAATGATAAGTTGTAAATGGGGGTGAATTTGATTCAAAATTGACAACATTTTTACGCTTCATTTAATATTGAAACTTCGGTGTATTCTTCATTTGTTAAACGTTTAAGCAAAATTAAATACCGAATTATGCTAATTTGATAATTAAGCTTATGGTTTTTTAAGAATAGGTTAATATAGCGAAAATAAAAATGTAGGATTTTACATAAACCCTAGTGTTTGTAAGGGGGAAACAGCCTAAATGAGCTATAATTTATCTCTAAATAGCTATAATTTATATACTTAAACGGCATTCTTTTATAAGTTTGCATTAACAAACTGTTAACATTAATTAACACATTTTAGCATTTGCGCTTAAAATGTCTTTTTTATTAAACTTGATTAAAAACCAAGTTTAAATTTATAAACTGAACCTAATTAAATAACTAAACAATAATTCTAAAATTAACTACAATTAATATGGTACAAAAAATGAAGCATAGAAATGGTATAATTATATTATTTATAATTATGGCCACTTTTGGATGTAAGCCTGACCCGCTTGAGTATGCGCGTCCCGATAATTTGGCTGGTACAATATACCAGCAATTAGAGTCCATGGGGAATTTTACTTATTACTTACAAGCATTAGATCAAACGGCTTATAAAGAACCATTGATAAAAGGTGGCTCTTGGACAGTTTTTGCTCCAACAGATGAGGCTTTTGAAGCTTACATGGCTGCCGAAGGGATCTCGACTATAGAGTCTATTTCACCAGAAAAAATATTAGATATCGTAGAGTATTCAATCGTTATTGATGGATGGAATACTACAACGTTAACTTACTTTCCAAGTCGGTTTTATTTAGGTCAAAGTTTTAGACGTAGAACTCAATATCAAATACCGAATAGAGAAGTTGATATTGATACGTTACAACATATTATGAATTGGGACGATTTAGAACCAGGGAAGTATATTGTTGATGCTAGTTTAGGTCGATTTAAAACAACCAACTATTTTCTAGATTCTTATTTAGAAAATTATGGTGTTGAAACTACCGATTACGATTTTATGTTTACAGGAGAAACTTTTAGTAGTGGAGACATGAAAGTTTTTGGAGCTCATGTTACGGAACAAAATATTGTGGCAGAAAATGGAATTATTTATGCTATAGATAAAGTGTTTGAGCCTAAAAGAAACATGTATGATAACTTAACATCTCCAGAGTATGGAGATAAATACTCTATGTTTAGAAGGATTTTAGAGCGCTTTTCTACTCTTAGGTTAATGGGGGATGAGGTTAACGATGATACAGGAGAGTTAGAAACTATTTATCAGTTAAGATTTTCAACAGGGATAGAAAACGATTTTTTACCATTCAATCCTTTTGATGAAAATTATGCAACAAATATTGATGGAACCTTAGCTCAGGCATGGGGCTTATTGGTACCAACTAATGATGCTTTACAAAGCTATCTAGATGGCGACAGTATTTTAGGAGAATTTTATAATAGCTACGATGATATGCCTTTAGATGTTTTAGGGAAGTTTGTGTCACCATTTTTCTTTAATGATTATTATAATATTTGCCCAAGTAGTTTTGGTCAGAGTTATGATACAAGTTTAGGTTTAGTAGATTTTAAAGAAGAAGATATTGTAGATAAAAAGTTTTGTAGTAATGGTTTCTTTGTTGGTGTAAATACCGTTTATACAAATAACAGTTTTGGAACTATAATGGGGCCTTTATTATTAGATTCTAATTATTCTATTATGCTTCAAGCAGTTCAAGATCTTAGAATTGATACGGCTTTGCAAAGTAATGCCGTCCGTTTCTCTATTTTAGGAGTAAGAAACGATCAGTTTGTAGATATTGCAGATCCAAACAGTGCAACTCGAAGAATTACAGTGCGTACAGATCTTGATTCTTATGATCCTACTGATGTATCTGTAATTTATATGGATGTAGAAGGTGATCCTGTAGGAGCTAATAACCGTACATACCCAGATCCAGATGCAACGTCTCCAAGTGCAGCAGATATAGCTTATGTTAGAAATACAATAGCCGATATTGTTCTAAATCAAATCATTGATGAGGATATAGATTTTAATGCTAATAATTATTTTCAAGCAAGAAGTGGCGAGTTTATATACGCATCTGCTGGTAACTTAGCACAAGGTGGTGGAGATATTCAAGATATGGAAGCTGCTCAAGTTGAGAATATCCAAGTTACAGATAATGGGAATTTTTATGAAATGAGTGCTATTATAGATATGCCATTAAATTTTACCTATGGTACTTTAGTCGAGAATACTGCAAACTTTTCATCTTTTGTTGAGGTTTTAGAAAGTGCAGACGCATTAATTACTATTATAGGCTCTAATGATAAGTTGATTAACTTTTTAAACTTACAAAGAACGTTTACATTATTTGCGCCTAATAATACTGCTGTAGCACAGGCTATTAGTGATGGTGTAATTGTAGACCCTAGCACAGTAAATGGATTGGATGATTTAGATAGAGCGATAGCAAAAAGAGATCTTTTAAACTTTGCTAAAAAGCACTTTATACAACAAGCGCTGCCTACTGATGGGAAAATAACAGGAACTTTTCCTTCTATGTATTTTAGTAAGATTGTCGATTTTGCTCCAGTTTACGATCAGTTTTCTGTTGTAAACACAACATCATCTATTTCTATTACAAACGAAGAAACAGGAGATACAGTAACAACTGGTGGTATGACTAATTTATTATCAAAGAGAATTATAATACACGAAACTAATAATTATATAAAATAATAAAACTAAAAGTTTTTAAATATGAAGGATAAATACAGGTCATATTCATATGTCTTAATGATAGTTTGTGTATTGTTTTCGGCGTTCAGTCTGTCAGCACAAACGCAAATAAGCGTATCAGGAACCGTAATCTCAGAGTCAGATGGTCAGCCATTAACGGGGGCAACCATTGCAGAGAAAGATAAAAACAACCGTATTATTAATGGTGTTGTCGCCGATTTTAATGGTAATTATTCTATTAAAATGCTAGATGCTAATAACGTTCTAACCTTTTCTTATATTGGTTTTATTACCAAAGAAATTACTGTTGGAGGTAGAACAACAATAGATATTGGATTAAAAGAAGATGTAGCAGAGTTAGATGCTATTATTGTAAGGGGAACAAAAAAGGTGTTTACTGGTGAATTTGAAATGGATAAGCGAAGAATTGCTACAGCCATGGAAACGATATCGACTAAAGAAATTAGTGAAACAGCATCATCAGGTATTGTAGATCAGTTACAAGGGCGTTTAAGTGGTGTAGATATTGTAGCTAACTCTGGAGATCCAGGAGCTGGTTTATCCATCCGTATTCGAGGTACATCATCATTAAATGCTTCCTCAGAACCATTAATTGTTATTAACGGTGTGCCTTTTGAAACACAAATTGATACTGGTTTTGATTTTTCTACAGCCGATGAAGATCAATACGCATCAATGATTGGTGTGTCTCCAGATGATATTTCTGAAATTTCAGTTTTAAAAGATGCAGCAGCAACGGCGCAATATGGGTCGCGTGCAGCAAACGGAGTTTTACTTATTAAAACTAAACGTGGAGCAAAAGGTAAAGCAAGATTTTCTTATAGCTTTAAAGGGAGTACATCAAAACAACCGGAAGGAATTCCAATGTTAAATGGAGATCAATATTCTACATTAATTAAAGATGAGTTGATTGCTACTAATACAAATTTAGCAGATAGCAATCCAATAGCATACAATCCCGATTACGAGTTGTTTGATTTATACAACAAAAATATTAATTGGATAGATGAAATTACACAAAGAGGGCACACTAATGAGCATTTCTTAAGTGTATCTGGTGGTGGAGAAAAATCTTCATACCGTGTTTCCGGAAGTTATAAAAATCAATTAGGTACAACGGTTGGTAGTGGTTTTAAATTATTCACAACACGTGCTATTTTAGATTATAATATTTCTGATAAAATTACTATTGCTTCCGAGCTTTCTTATAGCCACGGATCATTAGATCGTTCTTACGCAAAAGATAATAGTTTAGGTCAAGCTAACTTAAGATCTTTAGCTTTAATTAAAATGCCAAACCAATCTATTTATCAAGTGGATGGAGATGGTAATTTAACAGATGAATATTTTACCCCAGAAAATTCTTTTCAAGGTAATGGGGTTACTTATTACAATCCAGTAGCAATGGCTAGGTTGTCAAGAAATAATACTGAAAATAATAGAATTACACCAGTTTTTAGATTTAGTTATAAACCTAATAAGCATTTCGATTTTAGATCTATTATTTCATTTGATATTAATGTAGATAAAAAATCTCAATTTGTACCAGAAGAAGCTATTGGAGCAGCATGGACAAACTCAGGAGCCAACAGATCGACTTTTGATGATGGTGAATTTTTTGTAATGCGTACAGACAATAAATTAATTTGGATGCCAGAATTAGGAGAAAAGCATTCATTTTTATCAAGTTTTTCTTTTCAAACATTCGAAAAAACAAGTCAAGGTTATGTAGCTAGTGCTAGTAATAGTCCAACAAGTGACATACAAACACCTATTGCAAATATTAGAATTGAAGGTTCTGGGAATTCTTTAGAATCTACATTCGAGCAAAACACAACGCTTGCTGCTAATTTTGCTTTTAACTATCAGTACCTAGATCGTTATATTTTAAGTGGAGGTATTAGATCGGAAGGGAACTCTAAATTTGGTAGTAATTACCGAAATGGTACTTTTCCAAGTGTTGCTGCAAAATGGATTTTATCTTCAGAGCCTTTTATGGAAAACGCAGATTTTGTAGACGAGATAGGTATTCGTGCTAGTTATGGTGTAAATGGTAACTCGCCAGGTACAAACTACGGTTCGTACAATACGTATACCACTTATAGTTATACATATTTAGATGAGCCTGCCGTAATACCAAGTAGTATGGAATTAACAGATTTACGATGGGAAACCGTTGTACAAAAGAATTTAGGTGTTACTTATTCATTTTTTGATCGCAGAGTTAGTGGTGATTTAGAATTTTATCAAAAAGACACTAAAGATTTATTAACTAAAAACACCGCAATACCAAGTACATCTGGTTTTTCTGGAATACCTTATTTAAACTTAGGTGATATTAGTAACCAAGGTATTGAGTTTAGTGTAAGAACTAAAATAATCAATAATGAAGATTTTGGATTAGATTTTAACTTTAACGTAGCTCGTAATAGAAACGTAGTTAAACGTATTACAGAGGCTCAAGTAGCAGAATCTGGAAACCCATTAACAACTGGGCCTGGTGGGTATTTAAAACGAATTCAAGAAGGTAACCCTATTGGTTCTTTTTATGGCTACCGTTATTTAGGTGTATTTAGTTCTCAAGAAGATTTAGTAGCGCGTGATGGTAATGGAGATATTATTTATGATCTTAATGGAGAACCTAAAAATCTAGTTTTTAATAATAGTAAAGAGTTTGCAGCAGGTGAAGCCATGTATGAAGATGTTAATAAAGATGGAAATATAAACGAATTAGATGTAGTATACTTAGGAAATGCAAACCCGTTATTATTTGGTGGATTTGGACCTAATATTCGTTATAAAAACTTTCAACTTAATGCGTTTTTCAACTTTAGATATGATCAAAAATTAATGAATATTGCACGTATGAATACGGAAAGTATGGATGATTTTGATAATCAAAGTACAGCTGTATTAAGACGTTGGAGATTTGAAGGTGATGAAACAGATATACCAAGAGCTATCTTGAATAGCCCTGTTAATACTTTGGGGTCTGATAGATTTATGGAAGATGCTTCATTCTTAAGAATGAAATACATTACACTTAGGTATAATTTACCAAAGCCCTTTATTAATAAGTTGAATTTTACAAATGCTTCAGTTTATGTTACAGGAACCAATTTATTAACTTTTACTAAGTATTCGGGAGTAGATCCTGAAGGAGGAATTAGTAACGATTGGCAAGAGTTAGGTTATGATGCGGAACAAACACCAAGATCGCAACAAATAACGGTAGGAGTAAATCTATCATTTTAAATAGCATAAAAAGTTAAAATATTATGAAAAGAAACATAATTAAAATATTTATAATGGTTCCGATGATTTTCGCAACACTAGCATCGTGTAGCGATTATTTAGACCTAGAACCAAAAGACAACTTAATTCAACAAGAATTTTGGAATAATAAAGAGCAGGTAAGTTCGGCTGTTGCGGGATGTTATGCCTCTATGAATCAATCAGGGTTTACCGATAGAGTATTAAAATGGGGAGAACTTAGAGCAGAAATGATGGTTTCTGGTAGTGGAGGTTTAGAGAATATAATGAGAAATTATATGATCCCTTCAGATGGTTTAACAAACTGGAGCACTTTTTATGCAACAATAAACTACTGTAACTTAGTGTTAGAGTTTGCCGATGGCGCTCAGGAGCAAGATCAAACATTTTCTATAGAAGAATTAAAAACGTTTAAAGCAGAGGCTACTACTATTCGTTCTTTAGTGTATTTAATTTTGGTAAAAAACTTTAGAGAGGTGCCGTTAGTTTTAACAGCAACATCAACGAATCAAATTGATTTTTATCCAGCAAAAAACACTGAAGAGGAGATTCTTACACAAATTATTAGTGATTTAACTTTAGCAGTAGAAGACTTAAATTTAGGGTATGCACAATCTGCAGCTCATGATAAAGGAAGGATAACTAAAGGAGCAGCCCTTGCTATATTAGCAGATGCTTATTTATGGAATGAGCAGTACACAGAATGTGTGGATACAGCACAGCAATTAATAGATTTAGGTCGTTATAATTTAGTTACTGGTGAAGAATGGTTTAATAGCATCTTTTTTGAAGGAAATTCCGAAGAAGGTATTTTCGAACTTCAGTTTAGCGATATTTCGGCAACACTAAGAAACTCATTTCAAGTAAGTAATCTTAATTATGTGGCTTACCAAGGAATTAACGAATTGTATAGAGAGTTTCCAGATGATATTCGTGCGCACTTAGGAACGTATGATAGAGAAAACTTTGCTGTCTTCAAATATGCTGGTGTGGATGAAACAGGCGAATACCGTGGTAGTGATGAGTATTATAATAACTTTATATTCTATCGTTATGCAGATGTTTTACTTATGCAAGCTGAAGCTTACATTTTATCGGACGACAGAAAAAATTTAGACATGGCTTATCAACTTATTAGCGATGTACATATGCGTGCGGTTTCTGCACCTTTAGATGTTTCTAGAGATGAGTCTAGTTTATTAAATGCGCTATTACTAGAACGCCAAAAAGAATTTGCATTCGAAGGAAAGCGCTGGTATGATTTACTACGTTTTGCACGTCGTGATAACTTTGCAAATCAAGAACTTATTTTAAGTTTAGTTGATTTTAAAGCTGGTGCAGATGATTATGAGCAGATTTTGAGTTATTACTCCGATCCAGATTCATACTTTTTACCAATTTATCAAAATGAAATTAATTTGAATGATAATTTAGTGCAGAATCCATTTTACGAAAACTAAAACTAAACTTATGAAAACTAAAAAAATAATTAATTGGCTTGGAGGTCTTTGCATGTTTATGCTAATATTAAATAGCTGTAATGATCCTCTTGACGGAACTACCTTTTTTACCACAGATGGTGAAACTACTGATATGACAATTTCAGAGGTACTAGAAGCTAATCCAGACAAATTTTCTATGTATGTTGAAATTCTGCAAAAAACAGAATTTTACACTTCATTAAGAAGTTATGGAAGTTATACCTGTTTAGCACCTACGAATACGGCTATAAAAGCATTTTTGGAAGAACGCTTTAATGTAAGTACTGTTGCTGAGTTAACTTCGGAGGAGCAAATCGAATTTTTAAAAGTACTAGTTAAGTTCCATACGTTACCAACGAGTAGAACTACAAGTAGTTTTATAGAAGGTAGATTGGCCGATACAACTTATACCGGAGATTACCTTACAACGTCTTACTTATTAGGAGGTGGTATTGCTAATGTGCAAATCAATAAAGAAGTTGGTTTAGATCAATATGATATTCGTACAAACAATGGAACTATACATGCGCTTACAGGAGTTTTAAATCCTTTTGTAGATCCAGTAACTGTTGTTATGGAAAAAGCAGGTAAGCATACTATTTTTATTGAAGCTTTAAAACAAACAGATTATTATGATTTGTTTTCTCAATACTTTAGTGAAACAGGTTCGAAAAATAATTATACTATTTTGGCAGAATCAGATGCTGTGTATGCACAAGAAGGTATAAATTCTTTCGAAGATTTAGCTAATAGAATATCTCCAGATAACACTGATTATACTAGTGAAACAAATGAATTAAACAGGTTTATAGGATATCATGCAACGGAAAGCTTTTTGTATTCTGCAGATTTCCCTGCGGATTCATTTATAAGCACGGTATTACCTAAAAATGCTATTAAATCCTTAAAAACAGATACCGAACTTAGATTAAATGAAACTGAAACGGGTGTCGATGATACATGGACGTCTTTAATTTCTGAAGACAGTAATTTCCCTGCAAAGAACGGTGTATATCACACGGTTAATAAGTTATTTACCATATTTATTCCAAAAGCAAAATATGTGATATTTGATTTTGGTACAAGTTTACCTGAATTTCAAGCAGGTAAAATAGGTTATAATACATGGTATGATTCTGATCTTTTTGAGTCAGTGCGAGTATTTCCAGCAACCAGAATTAGAATTCTTAGGAATACAGCTCCTGCATACGATAATAAATCGGTGTTAAACTTAGGTAGTGTAACTTGGATTGAGTTTGATACACCAGTATTGCCTAAAGGCAAGTATGAACTTCGTGTTTGTGGTAATACAGGTAATAATGGTAGACCAATATTTCAAACCTATTGGGATGGGCAACCTATAGGTTCACAATGGGATATGAGATCTAACCCAAGTGAGTTAGGTATAGGTTGGCCAGATGAAGATTCACTAGAATTAAGGTCCCTAGGTTATGTTAGAGGGCTTAAGGTTGGTGATAATAATGATGATAAAATTTCAACAACATCATACGATACAGCTGGTTTTGCCAGGTTTATTGTAACAGATGATTTACTTATGCCAGAACAACAAAGTCATGTATTGCGTTTTGAAACAATACGATCAGGAGGTATTCCTATTGATTATATTGAGTTTGTACCCGTTGATTAATAAAATAAATAATAAAGAACTTATAATGAATAATAAACATAATTTCATAATTAATCTAGGCCGCATATGTGCCGTTCTTGTTATCCTTGTAACATTTAGCTGTAAGGAAGATGCATTGGACGATCATTATGGACAAGAAGATCAAAGGTTGGAATCTACCATTTTAGAGACCTTAGCTACCGATGCTAACTATTCAACCTTTTTAGAACTGGTGAAACAAACAGGCTTTGAAGAACTACTTAGCTCATCGCAGGCTTTTACAATTTGGGCACCAGGCAATGAGGCTTTATCGCTAGTGTCTGCCGATGTGTTAAACGATCCAGATGCATTAACGCAATTAATAGGTAATCATATTTCTAGGTTCTCTTACAGTTCAACAATAAATGAAAATCCTGTATTTGTAAAAATGCTTAACGATAAGTATATCGAGTTTTCTAATGTAGATGGTCAAGTAACTTTTGGAGATGTTGATTTGTTAGAGGCAGATTTGCTAACATCAAATGGTATACTTCATAAGGTATCAAGCGTGTTAAGCGTAAAACCAAACATTTGGGGATTCCTTAACGACAATGTAGAAGAGTTTCCGGTTTTAATGGAATACTTTTCTCAATATAACGAAATTCTTTTCGATGAAGCAAGAAGTGTTAAAACAGGTACCAATACATTAGGTCAAACAGTTTACGATTCTATTTTTAGCGCATCAAATACACAATTTAAAACAATAGGAGATTTAAGTTCTGAAGAAGATCGTTTTACTTTTATTGGTTTAGGCGATGATGCTTACACAGGGATTTACGATCGTTTTAAGGAGTATTATAAATTCCCTATTGAAGATTCTGTAAAGAGTAACACAGATAGAACAATATTTAGCAATTTAACATTCCCTGCTTTTGAACAAGCAGATTTAGACGGATCGTTGCTTTTAAATACTGTTGGTAATTTTGTAGCGCTAGATGCTGGTTCTATAACGGATAATGAAGCATTAAGTAATGGTAATGTGCTTTTAGTAAGTGATTTAAATTACACTCCAGAAAGTGTTATGTATAAAGCTGTTGGATATGAGGTTGAAGATAATAAAAGAAGAACTATCGGTGATTTGTCAGACTTTACAGTAGTTCAAAATTTTGATAGAACCGCTTCAGGTTCATTTACAAATACGGTAAGTTTATTAGCAAACCCAGATGCGAGCAATAGTAATAACTATTTTGAAGTAGCATTTAGCAATGTGTTATCTGCAAGTTATAATATTCAATTAAGGTTTACACCCGTAGGAGCATCTCAGGAAACAAAGTTGAGGTTTGAGTTTAGCTATACAGATGCTGATAAAAATGTGATAGTGCACGAAATAGGCCCATTAATAGTAAGTAATCTTGAAGATGGTGTTATTCCCATTGGAGACACTTATGATATCCCTGTGTTTATTAATGAAGAGGTTGATAATGAATACTTTGTGAAGCTTAAAGTTATTGTAGATGTTAGTGAGCCAGAACTTCTACTGTACGATCGTAAGTTTGGTCTTGATTTTATAGTATTAACGCCAGTAGAGTAAGTATTTTAACTAAAAAACAAACATGAATTATCTGATTATGATGAAAATAAAAAATACATATTCCCTGCTTTTCATTCTATTTTTCGGAATTACTTTTGCATCGCAAGGACAAGAAAAATCGAATAAAATAGTTACGGGAACGGTGCTTAACGCTACTAATAAAGAACCTTTGGCTGGCGTTAATGTACGAGCGGGCAATTTTTCCTCTGTACTTACAGACGAAAAAGGTGCGTTCTCGATAAAAGTTCCAGATGGTAGAGCTACACTTATATTAAGTAGCCAAGAATTTCAAAATAAAGAGTTTGCCTTAAAAGGAAGGTCTAAAGTTGAAATTAAAATTAATAAGAAGGATTTCAATACGTATTACACAGACATAAATACACCACTTAGAGCTAAAAGTAACTCCTCTGTAGTAGGTGCTATTTCTGTAAGAGAAGGTAATATTGCTACGGCACGTGAGTCTGCTGCAAATATGATTACAGGTAATGAGGTAAGCGGTATGCGTAGTATAATGCGTTCCGGGATTCCAGGTATTGGTTCTAATAACTTTATTAGAGGGTACAATACTTTAAATAGTTCTACACAACCTTTAATAGTTGTAGATGGTATGATGATTGAAACAAATACGTTTAATAATAATTCTATTATTAGAGGGTATAGTTACGATCCTTTATCGGATATAAACCCAAAGGATATTGCAAATATTACAGTAATTAAAGATGCGGCTTCAATCTACGGATCTAGAGCTGCAAATGGTGTAATACTTATTGAAACTAATAAAACGGACGATGTAACAACTAAAATAGATTTCTATGCGCAAGCAGGTTTAAATATTTCTCCAGATAATATTAGAATGATGAATGCAGATCAATACAAAACGTATTTATCTAACCAATTAAATAGTTCGGGACTTTATACTAATAGTGAAATAAGTAATTTGCCTTATTTTAATGAGAGTACATCGTTTCAAGATTATGAAAAATATCATAATTCTACCGATTGGCAAAAACAAGTATTCGATGATAACTATGTTAATGAGTACTATTTAAAAGTAACTGGTGGTGATGAGATTGCTAAATATGGTTTATCTGTTGGTTATTCTACTAACGGTGGTGTAATTTCTAATTCAGATTTCGAGCGTTTTACAACACGTTTTAATGCTGATACCAATATTACAGATAGATTATCTTTATCAACAAACTTAAGTGTAAGTTATACGGATAGAAGTTTGTATGACGATGGTTTGTTAAGCACATCTCCAATATTTTCGGCGCTTAATAAATCGCCATTTTTAGCACCTTATACAGAGAATGCAGATGGTGTAGTAACCGATGTTTATCAGGATGTTGATGATATTGGTGGCTTTAGTAACCCTGTAGTTATTACAGATGTAGCAACCTTTGTAGCTAAAGATTATAACCTTTACGGACAATTAAACTTCGGTTATAAAATTTCGGATAAATTAACATTGAGTTCTTTATCGGGTGTTAATTATATTAAAAACAGACAAAATGTTTTCTTACCAGATTTAGGATTGTCTGAAGAAACTAACGATTTCGGTGATGCTTTTTACCGTACATCAAAAGTAAGTGTAGAGAGTTTATTTTCTGTTTACAATGATACACGATTAAGCTATAAATTAAACGTTGATAATATTCACGATTTCTCAATAAATTTAGGAGTGCGTTACAACCAAAATGATTATGAGAATTCATACTCTATTAGTGGTAACTCTGGAGACGATCAATTTACATCACTTAATAATGGTAATAGAGATACGTTTGTTACTTCTGGTAATATTGGTAATTGGAAATATGCATCACTTTATGCTAATGCAGATTATTCATTTTTAAATAAATATTTTGTTAGTTATAATTTAGCTTTAGATAGTTCATCTCGTTTTGGAGATGCTAAATCTACCGGTATTTTTCCTGGTCTAGGAGTGGGGTGGTTAATTTCTTCAGAAAACTTTATGGCTAACAATAATCTTATCGATAAATTAAAACTTAGAGCAAGTTATGGTTTAACAGGTAACGATGGTATTGGAAACTACAATGCAGAATCTTATTTTGTTTCTACTAGATTTTTAGAAGGAACAGGACTTATTAATGGTAACATTGCTAAAAGTTCTATCCGTTGGGAAGAAACAACTAAAGCTAACATAGGTTTAGATTTAGGGTTGTTAAACGAACGCGTATCTGTAAACTTAGATTATTTTAACAATGTTACAGATGGTTTGTTAAACCAAACAAGTATTAGCCCCGTTTTTGGTAGTGAAGGATTCTTATCTAACGATGGAAAACTTAAAAATAGAGGTTTCGAATTAGGGATTAATGCTCGTGTTATTAATACAGATAACTTTACGTGGGATGTTGGAGGAAATATTTCTCAATACAAAAACAAGATTATCTCATTACCTGGAGATCAGCAGATATATGAAATCGCTGGTGTAAACGCGACAATAATTAATAAAGAAGGCAGTGCGCTAGGTTTATTTTACGGGTACAAAACAGATGGTATTTATAATAATGCTACAGAAGCTTCAACCGAAGGTTTAAATTGGGTAGATTTTGCAGGATTTGAGCAACCATTTGTAGCGGGTGATGTTCGTTTTGTGAATAGTGATACTTCAGATAATGTGATTAATGAAGACGATCGTGTAGTAATTGGTAATCCTAATCCAGATTTTACAGGTATGGTTTATAATACATTTACATATAAAAATGTATCCTTATCGGCTATCTTTTCATTCAGTCAAGGAAACGATGTCTACAATGCACAACGCTGGCAAACAGAATCTATGTCTGGTTTAGCTAACCAAAGTGAAGCGGTAGCAAATCGTTGGACGGTTGCAAATCAAAACACAAATATACCTCGTGCGGTTTATGGAGATGCTGTTGGTAATTCAAGGTTTTCAGACCGTTGGATAGAAGATGGATCTTACATTCGTTTAAAAACCTTATCATTATCTTATAGTCCAAACTTTTTTAATGCAACAGTTTTTCTAACGGCAAATAACTTATTTACAATTACAGATTATTTAGGGTTTGATCCAGAAGTGAGCTCGTCTCAAACAAGTTATTTACAAGGTATCGATGCCGGTTTAACACCACAATACACTTCAGTTTTAGTTGGAGTTAGAGTAGGACTATAATTTTTGTATAATAGATTCAAAATAAAAAAATAGATATAAATGAAACAATATAGAAATATTACGTTCAGCATACTTTTCGGATTAACGCTTTTAACCTCTTGCGAGAGTTTGTTAGAAGTAGAACCTGAAGAAGTATTGCTTGCCGAGGATTACCTTGGCGACGATCAAATAGATGCTAGATCGGCATTGTTTGGAGTACTTTCTCAATTGCAAGGCGTTGTAGGGCAATATGTAGTGCTAGGTGAGTTACGTGCAGATTTAGTAAATGTAAATGCAAACTCTATTGATGAGCTTCAAGAAGTTAACAACCACAGCATAAGTGAAGATAATAGTTATGCAGATTTAACGACTATGTTTTCTATTATCAATAACTGTAATTTTGCTTTAGAAGGTATTGATACGGATGCTTACGAAAATCAATTATTAGATGATTATGCTTCTATTTTAAGAATTAGAACATGGGCGCAAATGCAAATTCTAATAAATTATGGAAAGTTACCATACATTACAAAACCAATTAGAACGAGTGATGAACTGGATGATACTTACCCTTTATTATCAATTGATCAGGCTTTAGATCAATTAATTTCTAATCTCGCCGAGGTTGAAGGTGTAGAGAATGTAACAAAATATGCAGGCTCTTTAGGGTTTGAAATTTTTGACATGATTCCTGATCAAGATATTCTTTTGGGAGACTTACATTTATGGAAAGGAAACAACGCACTAGCGGCAACGAGATATAAAGCATTTTTAGATAAAGAGGCTTTACAAGGTGTTTTATATTTATCTGGGTCTAATTCGGTAACGGTTACAGAGTCAGGAGGAGTTTATAGCACAGTAAGCGGTTGGTTAAATATATTCGGAGAAACCGTTAGAACCAGTGAGGTTATCAATTATGTTGGTTTTAGTGAACAATATAGACAGCCTAACAATAGTTTTACAGTGGTGACAGATCAATTATCGGCGTCATTATCAATTATATATAATTGGGCAGATCAATCTGTAGGGTTTGAAGGTGAGCCAAAGATTGAAGGAGTAGATACACGAGTTAGTAGCTCGGTTGATACGAGTAGTGATTTACTTCCAATTAAAAAATACCAATACGATTATTTTACATGGAATAGAGCAGCTAAAGTATATTTAAGGTATGCAGAGGCTATTAATTATGCAGGACATCCAGAACAGGCATTAGCTATTTTAAATGGTATTTTTAATAATCCTGATGTAGACCCTGTTGATGCTCCTATTTTTGAAAATGCGGAAGCTTATTTAAATTTTGATATAAACACCTATTACGCAACTAATTCTAGTGATGAGCCTACTTCTGGCTACTTAGGAGTTCGTGGTCGTGTAGGTATGGCTCCAGTAGGTTTAGATATCGATGTAACAAGTAGTAATGCTATGGAGCAAGTAGGTACTTTAATTCTTAATGAGGCCGCTTTAGAGTTGGCTTTTGAAGGAAACAGATGGGAAGATTTAGTTCGTTTTTCACTTAGAAGTAACGATCCAACAATATTAGCGAATGCTGTTGCAAATAAGTTTGTAACTGCAGGAGAAAGTGGAGCAGCAGCAACTGTTGGTCAAAAATTATTAAATCCAGAAAACTGGTATTTACCATTAAGTATTCCTGACAATTTCGTGTCGCAGTAATACATGGGAAGATTATATTATTAGCTTAATATTATTGTTATTTTTTTTTAAAAGGAAAAAACTCCAAGTGTCATGCTTGGAGTTTTTGTTTTTTATATACAGCGTTAGTTTTACTTATCTCAAAGTTTAGAGATTGTAGCAGTGTCTATAATGGGGGGTGAAAAGATATAGATTGAATAAAAAAAGGGGCTTTCTAAAGTTTTAGAAAGCCCCCTTTTTAATACTATATATGTGATGTTATTACATCATGCCTGGCATACCGCCGCCACCCATTGGAGGCATTGCAGCTGCATCTTCTTTAATGTCGATTAAAGCACATTCTGTAGTTAAAATCATTCCAGCAACCGATGCTGCATTTTCTAATGCTACACGTGTTACTTTTTTAGGATCGATAATACCTGCTTTAAGCATATCAACATATTGATCTGTTTTGGCATCGAAACCAAAATCTTTTTTACCTTCTAAAACTTTAGCGATAACAACACTACCTTCCCCACCTGCATTTTCAACAATAGTACGTAAAGGCGCTTCAATAGCACGAGCTACAATTTGCACACCAGTTGTTTCATCTAAGTTTTCTGTTGTAAGCTTCTCTAAAACAGATTTAGCTCTTACTAATGCAACACCACCACCAGCAACAATACCTTCTTCTACGGCTGCTCTAGTTGCGTGTAATGCATCATCAACACGGTCTTTTTTCTCTTTCATTTCAACTTCACTTGCAGCTCCAACATAAAGAACAGCAACACCACCAGCTAATTTAGCTAAACGCTCTTGTAGTTTCTCTTTATCGTAATCTGAAGTTGTAGTTTCAATTTGAGATTTAATTTGGTTTACTCTATTTTTAATAGATTCAGCATCACCAGAACCATTTACAATAGTTGTGTTGTCTTTATCAATTGTTACTGTTTCAGCAGTACCAAGCATTGTTAAATCTGCATTCTCTAAAGTAAAACCTCTTTCTTCAGAAATTACAGTTCCACCAGTTAAGATAGCAATATCTTCTAACATAGCTTTACGACGGTCACCAAAACCAGGCGCTTTAACAGCTGCTATTTTTAATCCACCACGTAATTTATTTACAACTAAAGTCGCTAACGCTTGTCCATCAACATCTTCCGCAATAATTAATAACGGACGACCAGATTGAGCAACAGGCTCTAAAATTGGAAGAATTTCGTTTAAGTTAGAAATCTTTTTGTCGAATAATAAAATGTATGGATTTTCTAAATCAGCAATCATTTTATCAGAATCGGTAACAAAGTAAGGAGAAAGGTAACCTCTATCAAACTGCATACCTTCAACAACGTCAACATAAGTTTCCATCCCTTTAGCTTCTTCAACAGTAATAACACCTTCTTTACCAACTTTACCAAAAGCCGTAGCGATTAATTCGCCAATAGTATCATCATTATTTGCAGAAATAGCAGCAACTTGTTTTATCATTTCTGATGAGTTACCTACTTTTTTAGCTTGCTTTTCAAGATCGGCAACAATAGCATCAACAGCTTTGTCAATACCACGTTTTAAATCCATTGGGTTAGCACCTGCAGCAACGTTTTTTAAGCCTTCTTTTACAATAGCTTGAGCTAATACAGTTGCAGTTGTAGTACCATCACCAGCTAAATCGTTAGTTTTAGAAGCAACTTCTTTAACCATTTGCGCACCCATATTTTCTAATGGGTTTTCTAATTCAATTTCTTTAGCTACAGATACACCATCTTTAGTTACTTGTGGTGCTCCAAAACTTTTACTAATAATTACGTTACGTCCTTTTGGTCCTAACGTTACTTTTACTGCGTTTGCTAATGCATCAACACCACGTTTTAATCCGTCGCGTGCTTCAATATCAAATTTTATATCTTTTGCCATAATATGTTTAATTTTTTTATTCTCACTAAGGAGAAAATCTATTTAATGAAAATCTAGTTTAAATTGATGAGGTTTCCGCTTTCGCGGAAAATAAAAAAGGAATTATTAAATAATTGCAAGAATATCGCTCTCACGCATAATTAAATAATCTGTCCCTTCTAATTTTAATTCTGTGCCAGCATATTTACCATATAAAACAGTGTCACCAACTTTTACAGTAATAGGCTCATCTTTGGTGCCTTTTCCTGCGGCAACAACAGTTCCTTTTTGTGGTTTTTCTTTGGCGTTATCTGGAATAATAATTCCTGATGCTGTTTTAGTCTCAGCGGCAGCAGGCTCAATAAGAACGCGGTCTGCTAATGGTTTAATGTTTAAGCTCATTTTTATATTATTTTTAATTAATTAAATTATGATTAACGCTTTAATAGTACGCTAAAAATATGCCAAGAGCAATAGACTGACAAACTTGCAGAAATAAAAAATGCCAACTGTATAAGTTGGCATTTTTAAATATAATATGTTTTTGAGAATCTTAGTTCACACTATCTTTTATTGTAGCAGCATCGGTTGCTGTATTAGCAGGAGTTGCTAAAGGTTGAGTGCTTGGTGCATCAGTATCTAAAGCTTTAGATTCTAAAGAAGAATCCCCTCTGTTAATAGCTATGTTTGAAGCTAAAATTAATATTAGCAAAAATGTAGCTAAGTACCATGTGCTTTTGTCTAAAAAATCGGTTGTCTTTTTTACACCGCCTAATTGCTGTGTTCCACCACCTCCAAATGAAGAAGATAATCCACCACCCTTAGGGTTTTGCACCATAATTACTACAATTAGTAAAAATGCTACCACAACTATTAATGCTAAAAATATTGTAAACGTACTCATTATTTCTTGTTATTTTGTTCTTGTAATTGTTTTACTGCCTCGATTTGGTTTGCAAAGAAACCACTTTTTTCTGGATATTTCAAACTTAAAATTTTATAAGATTGAATGGCCTTCGAATAATTTTTTTGTTCTACATAAATACGTGCTAAAGTCTCTGTCATTAAGGCTTCCGGCTGTATCATTTGGGCTTTAGCTAAATTTCCTTTAAGCAAAAGTGGCTTTGTTGGGTTTATTTTTGGGTTTTTAATGATGAATTTATCAATTAAATCGAATTTTTTCTCCTTTTTTAAGGCTTTTTCCGATTTCTTTTTAGTTGTTTTTTTTGAAACTTCAGGTTCGCGCTCAATAGGCTTAAATTGTGTAAGTTTTAACCATTGGTTAAAAGAATGCGATTCTTTTTTATCAAAGGGAAGTGGTGTCCCTAAATTCAAAATAGCTTCTGGAGTGTTTTTTTCGAGTTGATCAACTTTTTCAGATGAAGTTTCAATATGTTCAGAAGGAATTATAGGAAGAGTCGTTTCTTTTTTCGGGCGAAATTCTTTAGGTTCAAATAATGAAGGATCTAAAACACCAGTAGTATCCTGTATTTGTTGCTTTAAAGTATCATCAATAGTTACTTTTTTGTAAACTGTGATATCTTCAACATCAATTTCTATATCATTTATAGGTGAAATGTTCTTTTTGATGTATTGTGAAATTTCATTCTGAATAAAATGTTCCGAAGTAATAAAATCGAATAAAATACTACGGTCTGTGGTGTAGGCAGCTGTAGTTTTTAAGGCTTGATTATAATCTAAACTACTTTGATCTTTTAATCCTTTTAAATGAATAGCGCGTGCCGATTGAAAATAAGGATATTGATCTAGTATAGATTTAATAGCCTCGGTTTGTTCATGCGTTATAGCATGCGGGTTTTGTAGTAAATATGTAAAATCGGTTCGATTCATTGGCTAAGCCAAATTTTTAATATTAATCTAAAAATGATTGTTAACGCTTGGTTTTATTACCATTTTGCTAACGTAGCATTGAAAATGTCTTGAGTTAAACGCTCAAAAATTTCTTCGTGTGCTGTGGTTTTCGTGGTTCCAATAAGTTGTGCTGTTCCATCGTAATCATAGAAAAAAGAGAAGCTTTGTTCCAAATCGTCCTCTTCTTTTTTTCTGTTGAAAAACCTAAGCTTTACACTTATGGTTAATCTGTTTTGAGCTGCAACATTTTCTGATGTAGCTGTTGTTGGAGAAACACGGTATCCTGTAATTTCGCCTTCGTAAACTAAATCACCATTAGATGGTACGAGACTTAAGTTGGTTTGATTTTGAATTAAATCTTCTAAAGCTAATTTAAAATCTCGCTCTAAACCAGGTTCGACTAAAAGGGCATTGTTTTCAAATCGATTTACTTGGTAGGTTTTTATGTCAGAAGAAATAGACGTCCCTGTAAAAGAGTAAATACCACAACTTGTAAGGGTTGCAATAGTTAATATTGCAATAATGTATTTTGCGTGTTTCATTTTGTTTTCTTAAATACGTATCTCTTTTATAGAGACTTGTGTATTAGGTTAACGTGTTTTTATAGATCGTATTGTTTAATTTTACGGTATAATGTACGTTCGCTAATGCCAAGTTCTGCGGCTGCTAATTTACGTTTTCCGCTGTGACGTTCTAACGATTTTTTAATTAATTCTAATTCTTTATCATGAATAGATAAGGTTTCTTCCTCTTCAATTTCTTCTGCAAAGTGATACTTATCTTGCGTACTAATAGGCTCTTCAATTTTTGAGGTATGTTCTGGAATAGAAAGTAACTCGGTATTGGTTACGCTTTCTTCAAAATCATGAATATCGTCATCATCGTCTCCGTAAATTTTCTGAATTAAGCTTTCGTTTTTCTTCTCAACATCTTTTGTGTTCCCATTTTTCATGAGTTCCATGGTGAGTTTCTTTAAATCGCTTAAGTCACTTTTCATATCAAAAAGTACTTTGTAGAGAATTTCGCGTTCGCTACTAAAATCACTTTTAGATTTAGATGTTTTAATAACTGCAGGTAAATTTGTTGTCGAAGCAGGTAAATAACCGTTTAGAGTTTCTGCGCTAATAGTACGGTTTTGTTCTAAAACAGATACTTGTTCTGCAATGTTACGCAACTGCCTAATATTACCATTCCATCGGTGTTTTGTAAGAACTTGTACTGCCGAATCTGTAAGTTTTACAGTTGGCATTTTGTATTTTAAAGCAAAATCGCTGGCAAATTTTCTGAATAATAAATGAATATCCTCTTGGCGCTCACGAAGTGGAGGTAAATTAATATCCACGGTGCTTAAACGATAGTATAAATCTTCTCTAAATTTTTCTTTTTCAATAGCTTCAAACATGTTTACGTTTGTTGCTGCTACAATACGTACATTGGTTTTTTGAACTTTACTAGAACCTACTTTTAAAAACTCACCGTTTTCTAAAACACGTAAAAGTCTAACTTGTGTGGTAAGCGGTAACTCGCCAACTTCATCTAAAAAAATGGTTCCGCCATCGGCAACTTCAAAATACCCTTCACGGGTTTGCGTTGCTCCTGTAAAAGCACCTTTTTCGTGTCCGAATAACTCAGAATCTATTGTCCCTTCTGGTATAGCACCACAGTTTACGGCAATATATTTGTTGTGTTTTCTATGTGATAATTGATGTATTATTTTAGGAATACTTTCTTTTCCAACACCACTTTCTCCTGTTACTAAAACCGAAATATCGGTAGGAGCAACCTGAATGGCTTTTTCTATAGCACGGTTTAGTGTTGGTGTATTGCCAATAATACCAAATCGTTGTTTAATTGCTTGGATTGATTCCATAATGCTTAATTAAAAATTAAAAGTGAATAATGATAAATGCTTGGTTTTAATTTCAAATAAATATTAATTATTCATTGATAATGCTATGCCTTCGCCAATTAACGTGGCACTTGTGCAATTGTTAACCTTAACTTTTATAAACTCGCCAATTTTAAAATCTCCTTTAGGGAACACGCAAACAATGTTTTGTGAGCTACGACCCGACCATTGTTCGGTAGATTTTTTCGATTCTTTCTCAATTAAAACCTCTATTTCTGTACCTAAGTATTCTTTGGTTCTAAATTCGCTGTGTTTACGTTGTAAATCTACAATATCTTGTAAACGACGTTTTTTAACAGGCTCTGGTACATCGTCTTCCATATTTCTTCCTGCCATGGTGCCAGGGCGTTCAGAATATGTAAACATGTATCCAAAATTATATTTTACGTATTCCATTAAGGAAACGGTATCTTGAAAATCTTCTTCTGTTTCTGTTGGGAAACCAACAATCATATCGTGGCTAATAGTGCATTTTGGAATAATACGACGGATGTTATCAATTAATTCAAAATACTCTTCGCGTGTATGTAAACGATTCATTTCCTTTAAAATACGGTTACTTCCGCTTTGTACAGGTAAATGGATATGATTACAAATATTATCGAATTTAGCCATGGTTTCAACCACATCTAAAGTTAAATCTTGAGGGTTAGACGTTGAAAAACGAATACGCATTTTTGGTTGTTCTTTAGCACAAAGTTCAAGTAATTTAGCAAAGTCTACGGCAGTAGCTTTCTCCATATCTGTAGCTTTTACAAAGTCTTTTTTGAGTCCGCCACCATACCAAAGGTAACTGTCTACGTTTTGGCCAAGTAAGGTGATTTCTTTAAAACCACGGCTCCATAAATCGTTTATTTCTTCTAGAATACTTTGTGGGTCACGACTACGTTCACGGCCTCTTGTAAAAGGCACCACGCAAAACGTACACATGTTATCACAACCACGAGTTATAGAAACAAAAGCGGTAACTCCATTAGAATTTAAACGTACTGGAGAAATGTCTCCATAGGTTTCTTCTTTAGAAAGAATAACGTTTATAGCGTCTCTACCTTCGTCAACTTCAGCTAAAAGGTTTGGTAAATCTTTGTATGCATCAGGGCCAACAACTAAGTCTACAATTTTTTCTTCTTCAAGAAAATTTTGTTTTTAAGCGTTCGGCCATACAGCCTAAAACACCAACTTTCATTTTTGGATTTATGTCGCGTTTTACGGCGTTATATTTTTCTAATCGTTTACGCACGGTTTGCTCGGCTTTATCACGAATAGAGCAGGTGTTTACTAAAACTAAATCGGCTTCTTCTAAGTTTTGTGTGGTATTAAAACCTTGATCCTTCATGATAGAAGCAACAATTTCACTATCGCTAAAATTCATTGAGCATCCGTAGCTTTCAATAAAAAGTTTGCGTGTATTGCCCTCTTTCTGTTCAAGAGTTAAAGATTGGCCTTGTTTATTTTCGTCTATAATTTTTTCCATAGTTTGCTAGAAACTGGTATTGTTCAATAAGTATGCAAAGATACAATTAATTTGTGTTTTGTGACAAAGTGGCAGTTTTATTTTTTAAGCTTATTTATAGGTTTTATGGTGGTCTGTTTGGTTAAAAGAATGTTTTATAAATCAGGTTTTTAGCACGGTTTGTGTATCGTTTGTTTTTAATATTTAACATTGTGATTTTAGTTTATTTAACAAAATTTTTTGTTTTAAGAAATTAAATTACTTTTACGCCTTTAAATAACTTAACCCCTAACTTTAAAATATGAACAAAATTACTAGTCTATTAGAAAAAATTAATAATGCAAAGCAGCTCGATTTTGGATCGATTTTTAGTGAAGCTATTGAGTTGTATAAAAAAACTTGGGTGCAAGGTTTCTTGCTTCAAATTTTTACTATGGTTATTATGTTACCTTTAATTATAGTGTTGTACGTGCCTTTAATTGGTTTAATGGTTGCGCAACAGGAAAGTGGTTATAACGATCAAGAAGCATTAAGTACATTTTTAGGCGGTATGTCTGTTTTGTATATTTTGTTTGTAGTTATAGGGATATTTGTTCTTGGTACTATTTCATTGACGTTACAAGCTTCTTTTTTCAGAATAATTAAAAGAATGGATTATAATGAAGTGGTTAATACAACCGATTTTTTTCATTTTGTAAAAGGTAAATATTTAAGTAAAGCTTTTGTATTAATGCTTATTTCTATAGGTATTGTTATTCCTTCGGCGTTATTATGTTACATACCATTAATATATACTATGGTTCCTGTTTCTTATTTTATGTTAGTTTTCGCTTTTAATCCAGAGTTTAGTACAGGCGATGTGGTGAAAGTTAGTTTTAAATTAGGAACTAAAAAATGGGGTATAACTATAGCTTTGTTTCTTGTAAGTTACCTTTGTGTTTTTGTAATCTCCATGATTACTTGCGGATTAGGATCTTTGTTTTTACAAGCCTTTTTATGGCATCCTATATATTTAATCTATAAAAAAGTAGTTGGGTTTGATGAAACCACAAATGCTATTGAAGAAATTGGTACTTCTATAGAATAGAAAAATAAGAGACCTATATAAAGGTGTTTTGAAATAAGTGCTTTTCGAAATATATTTAAAGGTTATCTGAGTAATAAAAAAATAAAACCCTGCTTTTTACTATTAAAAGCAGGGTTTTTTATGTAAAAATTATACAGATAGTACGTAAAATTAGGCAGATAAACTTTTTTTGATATACATTTGTAGGATCAAAAAATGATTTATGGCGAAGAATTTAGTAATAGTAGAGTCACCTGCAAAAGCAAAAACCATTGAAAAGTTTCTAGGAAAAGATTTTAAAGTAGAATCTAGTTTCGGACATATTTCCGATTTACCATCCAAGGAATTAGGGGTTGATGTTGAGGGTGATTTTAATCCCAAATACGAAGTATCCACAGATAAGAAAGCAGTTGTAAAAAAACTGAAAGACTTAGCTAAGAAAGCCGAAATGGTTTGGCTAGCAAGTGATGAGGATCGCGAGGGAGAGGCTATTGCATGGCACTTAGCCGAAACATTAAAATTAGATAAAGAGAAAACAAAACGTATTGTTTTTCACGAAATCACAAAATCTGCTATTTTAAAAGCGATTGAGAATCCACGTGGAATAGATTACGATTTAGTCGATGCCCAACAAGCACGACGTGTATTAGATAGAATTGTAGGTTACGAGCTGTCTCCAGTATTATGGAGAAAGGTAAAAGGTGGTTTGTCTGCCGGTCGTGTACAATCAGTTTCAGTTCGATTAATTGTTGAAAAGGAAAGAGATATACAAGGTTTTAGTCCTGTAGCATCATATAGAATAGATGCAGAATTTTCTAATGAAGATGGACAAAGCTTCAAGGCTAAACTTCCGAAGAACTTTTCAACTAAAAAGGAAGCTCAAAAGTTTTTAGAGAAAAATGCTCAGGCCGATTTTAAAGTAGCCGATTTACAAAAGAAACCAGCTAAAAAATCTCCAGCAGCACCGTTTACGACATCTACGTTGCAGCAGGAAGCCTCTAGAAAATTATACTTCTCGGTAAGTAAAACCATGACGATGGCGCAACGCCTTTACGAAGCCGGTTTAATTACTTACATGAGAACGGATAGTGTTAACCTTTCTGATGAAGCTAAAAAAGGAGCAGAGGCAGAAATTAGAAATGCTTACGGCGATCAATACAGTAAATCTAGAAATTATAAAGGAAAAGCTAAAGGGGCTCAAGAAGCTCACGAAGCGATTCGTCCAACCAATTTCGCTGTGCATTCAGTAGATATTGATTATGATCAAGCACGTTTATACGATTTAATATGGAAACGTTCTATTGCATCACAAATGAGTGAGGCAGAATTAGAGCGTACTAACGTAAAAATTAGTGCATCAACACACAAAGAAACCTTTACCGCAAACGGAGAGGTTATTACTTTTGATGGTTTCTTAAAAGTATATTTAGAAGGTACCGATGATGAGGATTTAGATGAACAAGATGGCATGTTGCCAGCTATGAAAACTAATGAGACATTACTTAATAGTTATATTACAGCAACCGAACGCTACACACGTCCGCCAGCTAGATATACGGAGGCATCTTTAGTTAAGAAGTTAGAAGAATTAGGTATTGGTCGTCCGTCTACATATGCGCCAACAATTTCAACTATTCAGAACAGGAATTATGTTGAAAAAGGTACTATAGATGGTGAGGAAAGAAATTATTCTCAATTAAAACTTCAAGATGGTACGGTAAACGATGTGACTTTATCAGAGAAAGTGGGGTCAGATAAGGGGAAGTTAGTTCCAACAGATATTGGAATGATTGTGACTGACTTTTTAGTGAATCACTTTGAGTCTATTTTAGATTATAGTTTTACGGCAAAAGTAGAAGCCGATTTTGATGAAATAGCAGAAGGAAAAGAAGATTGGAAGAAAATGATGAGATCATTTTATGATAATTTTCACCCAATAGTAGAAGATGTAAAAGAAAATGCCGATAGAGAATCTGGTGAGCGAATTTTAGGTGAAGATCCTAAAACAGGTAAACGAGTAAGTGTGCGTTTAGGTAAATTTGGACCAATGGTTCAAATAGGAACGGTGGATGATGAAGAGAAGCCACAGTTTGCAAGTTTAAGTCCAGATCAACAATTAAACTCTATTACCTTCGAAGAAGCGATGGATTTATTTCAACTTCCTAAAAATTTAGGGAATTTTGAAGATGAAGAAGTTGTTGTTAATAACGGGCGTTTTGGACCTTATGTAAAGTTTGGTGATGCCTATGTATCGCTTCCAAAAGGAACAGACCCATTAAGTGTGGAGCTAGATGATGCTATTGTTTTAATTAAAGAAAAACAAAAAGCTGATGCGCCAATTTACATGTATCAAGATTTACCTGTACAAAAAGGTAAAGGACGTTTTGGACCATATATAAAATGGAACAACCTGTTTATTAATGTGAATAAAAAATATGATTGGGATAATTTAACCGATGATGAAATTGTAGAGCTTATTGAAGTTAAGGTTCAAAAAGAAATCGACAAGGTTATTCATAATTGGGAAGAAGAAGGTATTCGTGTAGAAAAAGCACGTTGGGGCCGTCACAATGTAATAAAAGGTAAAATAAAAGTAGAATTAGCCAAAACGGTTGATGTTACAGAAATGACCTTGGAAGAAGCAGCAAAATTAATTGAAGCTAAAACTCCGAAGAAAAAAGCAAGAAAAAAAGCAGCGCCTAAAAAAACTGCAGCGAAAAAAACGACAACTAAAAAAACAACAGCGAAAAAGAAATAATTTTATAAAAAATGAAAATTTAACCACCTTTATTTGTGATATAAATTTTTACATTTATAGTGTTAGTTTTCTTTTTTTATTGATATTTGTGTAACGCAAAACAGCATAATTTAGTACACTTTAATGGATTTTAACTTTCTGTCTCCTGTTTCAGATTTTGTATTGGCTCATAATGAGTTGCTTTCAGCTCAGGCTTTAGGTCGAAAAATAAAAATTCACTCAGCACAGCAGGGCATTCCAGATTTAGATGGTGTTCAAATAGCTATAGTTGGTGTTTTAGAAAATAGAAACGATATTAATTATATAGGTGAAGAGTTTTGCTTAGATGAAATCCGAAAAGGATTTTATAGCCTTTTTCCTGGTAGCTGGAGTATTAGTGTTGCTGATTTAGGTGATATTGAAAAAGGCGAAAGTGTAGATGATACCTATTTTGCTTTAAAAGAAGTTGTAAATACTCTAATTAAGCAAAATGTAATTCCTGTGATTTTGGGTGGGTCGCAAGATCTTACTTATGCAAACTATCGTGCTTATGATAGTTTTGCGCCCATGGTGAATATAGTAAATGTTGATAGCAAATTTGATCTAGGCGATTCAACTAAACCTATTAAGAACAATAGTTTTGTAGGTAAAATTATTTTAGATCAACCCTATAACCTTTTTAATTACGCAACAGTAGGCTATCAAACATATTTTAATTCGCAAGAAGAAATAGATTTGATGGACAGTTTGTATTTTGAGTCTTATAGACTTGGGCAGATATCTCACGATATTACAATAGTAGAACCTGTATTAAGGGATGCTAATATTGTAAGTATCGATTTGGGGTCGGTAAAAAGCTCTGAAGTAAGTTTAAATCAAAAAGTATCTCCCAACGGTCTAAACGGTAAAGAAATTTGCGCCATAGCTAGATATGCAGGTATAAGTAATAAGGTGTCGTCTTTTGGTATTTACGAATACAAACCTTCTAGTGATGATGAAATAACATCTATGTTAGTATCACAAATGCTGTGGTATTTTATAGAAGGTGTGAATTATAGAATTAAAGATGATGATTTTTCAGATGAATATACTTACCAAAAATTCATTACTTTGGTAGAATCGGAAGAATTAGTTTTTTATAAGAGTAATAAGACAGGAAGATGGTGGATTGAAATACCTTTTTTGTCAGAAGTTAATAATAAATTAAAAAGGCATACGTTATTACCTTGCATGCACCAAGATTACAAAGATGCATGCAATAATAAAGTGCCAGAGCGCTGGTACAAAGCCATTAGGAAAAATAGCGTTTAACAAGGTGAAAAGGTTAAAATGCGCATTTCATCGTTTAAATGTTAATTTTTTACGACGAAATGTAATTTTTTTAGGTAAAAAGTTGTTTTTTAAAAAATATATAAATATGTTTACGCTCTCAAGTTAGAGCTTAAATAATTAACCGCGAGTTTTCTATGATTATGAAGAAGTTTATATTATTAACCACAGTAGTAGCATTGCTAGCAAGTTGCGGCTCAAATGACCGAGGTGAACTGGTTGGTGTGCAAGGAAAAAAATGGCATCCAGAAAAGCCTTATGGTATGGAGCTTATTCCTGGTGGCGCATTTATAATGGGTAAAGCTGATGATGATTTAGCTGGTGTGCAAGATGCACCTGCAAAAACTGTTACAGTACGCTCATTTTACATGGATGCAACTGAAATAACAAATAGTGAATATCGCCAATTTGTTAATTGGGTAAGAGATTCTATAGTTAGAATGAAACTTGCTGTATTAGCCGATGAAATTGGTAAAATTCCGGAAGACGGAGGTATTGGTGAGTTTGCATTTAAAGATGCCGATACAGCTAACATGTCTGTTTACGAAAAGTACATGTTCGAAAACTATACCGGATTAGGACCAACAGGTTACGAAGGTAGAAAGTTGAACAAAGATGTTGATCTTGTATTTGATACAGCTGAATACCCAGATGAGTGGTATGCAGAGGTTATGGATACTATGTATTTGCCTTTAGAGGCATCATACAACGGTCAACGTACTTGGGATGTTAAGAAATTTAAATTCCAATATAGCTATATGGATATTCAAGAAGCTGCTAATAACAGAGGTATTGAACGTAAAGATGCTATTAAAAAGGAAGAGTTAGAAATATATCCAGATACAACGGTTTGGATTAGAGATTTCGCATATTCTTACAACGAACCAATGCATAACGATTATTTCTGGCATGATGCTTATGGAGAATATCCAGTAGTAGGAGTGACTTGGAAACAAGCGAAAGCATTTTGTGAGTGGAGAACTTTACAGAAAAACTCTTACCAAAAATCTAAAAAAGGTGCAGCAATGGTAAATACGTTTAGATTACCATCTGAAGCGGAGTGGGAGTATGCCGCTCGTGGAGGTCTGCAAGCAGCAACTTACCCTTGGGGTGGGCCTTACACAAAAAGTGATAGAGGTTGTTTTATGGCAAACTTTAAACCTGTACGTGGAGATTATGCTGCCGATCAAGCTTTATACACTGTAGAAGCAAAATCTTATGAGCCTAACGATTACAACTTGTATAACATGTCTGGAAATGTTTCAGAATGGGTAAATGCATCTTATGATCCTTCATCTTATGAGTATACATCAAGTATTAACCCAAGTGTAAACGATAGAGATAACAAACGTAAAATTGTTCGTGGTGGTTCTTGGAAAGATGTAGCATACTTTTTACAAGTAAGTTCAAGAGATTACGAATATGCAGATTCTGCAAGAAGTTATATTGGCTTTAGAACCGTTCAAGATTATATGGGGACACAGGTAACAAAAAACGGTAACTAAGCTAATTGTATTAAATCAAATCAAATCATTATAAATTTTTATTAATTAACCTACTTAAGTATTCGTACTTAAATTAAAATCAGAAATTATGGCAAAGTCAAAAGGAAGTAAAAAAATCATGAACATGATGTATGGATTAGGAGCAGCAGTTGTTATCCTTGGTGCATTATTCAAAATAACACACATGGAGTTTGGACCACTAAATGGTAATACACTCTTAACAATTGGTCTAGTAACAGAAGCGCTTATTTTTGCAGTATCAGCATTTGAACCTGTTGATGATGAATTAGACTGGTCTTTAGTATACCCAGAATTAGCTGGTGGTATGGGATCAAAAAAAGAAGTAGTAGCTCAAAATGATGATGCTCAAGGTATGTTATCTAAAAAATTAGATAGTTTACTAAAAGAAGCTAAAATTGACGGTGAGTTAATTGCAAGCTTAGGAGATAGCATTAAAAACTTTGAAGGAGCTGCAAAAAATATGGGGTCTACTGTAGATTCTATGGAAGCAACAAAAAAATATGGTGCAGAGTTATCTTTAGCAGCATCTCAAATGGAATCATTAAACGGTTTATACAAAGTACAATTAGAAAGTGCTAGTAAACAAGCAAGTATTAATGAAGAATCTGTTGAAAATGCAGCGAAATTAAAAGAACAAATGCAATCTTTAGCTTCAAACTTATCATCATTAAATGGTGTTTACGGAGGTATGTTATCTGCAATGAATAAATAATTAATTAGGCTAATTAATAACCCCAAATTACTTATTATTAATTAACCATTAAAAACCTAATTAACCATGGCAGGAGGAAATTTATCACCTAGACAAAAAATGATTAATCTAATGTACCTCATATTTATTGCGATGTTAGCATTAAATATGTCGAAAGAAGTACTTTCAGCATTCGGATTAATGAACGAGAGACTTGTTGAATCTAACGAGTCTGCAGAATTGAGAAATAAATCATTCGTAGATAATTTAAAGTTAAAAGCTGAAGAGCAACCTGAGAAATACGAGCCTTTAAAGGCTAAAGGTGAAGCTTTAGATCAATTAGCTGGAGATTTTAGCGCATACCTAGAAGAATTAAAAACTAAAATGACCGCAACGGTTGATAATCCTGAAGAATACGAAAGTATGGATAAGGGTGATTATTTAGATCAAAACTTCTTTAAAGGTGGAAAATTAAAAGCTGAAGGCGAAGAATTTAAAGCTAAAATAGTTGGCTTTAGAGAAGGAGTTCTTAAACTTATTGAAGGCCAAAAAGGCATGGAAGATGTAGTTAAATCTGTAAAAGACAAATTTAATACTGACGATGTTAAACGTGGTGCAGGAACTGTAGAGTGGTTAGATCATAACTTCAAAGGATTTCCTTTAGTAGCTTCTTTAACTAAAATGACTCAATTACAGTCTGATATTAAAACAACAGAATCTGAAATATTAGGTAATATGTTGCAAGGAACACTTTCTAGTGAGGTGTCTATGACCAACTATACTACTTTAATGGAAACATCTAAATCTGCTTATTTTAATGGAGAGCAATTCGACGGACAAATTGTTTTAGGTCGTACAGATGCTTCAACAAAACCAAGTAGAGTTGAATTAACTTTAGATGGTAGAAAACTTAGCGATAAACAATACATTATTGAAGGCGGTAAGGTGAAACTTAAAGTTGGAACTGGTGGAGTTGGAGAGCATAAAATTGCAGGAGCTTTATATTTTGCTCAAGATGGAGAAGAGGTTGAAGTACCTGTAAACTCATCTTTTGCAACGGTTGCAAAACCAAATTCAGCAACTATTTCTGCAGATAAAATGAATGTAGTTTATAGAGGTGTTAAAAACCCAATGACTATTTCTTTTGCAGGTGTACCTGATAATAAAGTAAATGCTAAAGCTCAAGGTTTAGCTAAAGTTTCTGGAAGTAAATATGTTATGGATGCTACTAGAATTAAAGGTAGAGAAGTAACTATTAACGTAAGTGCATCATTACCTGACGGTGGTGGTAACGTAGGAGATAAAGCAACATTTAGAATTAAAGATTTACCAAAACCAACAGGAACTGTAAGAGGTGAAGATGGTGCTGTAAAAATGCAACGTAATAGTCTTGAAATTTCTACTATCGGTGCTAAGTTTGATGATTTTGATTTTGAATTACCATTACGTGTTACTGGATTCAAATTTAAAGTACCAGGACAACCAACAATAAGTGTAAGTGGTAGTAAATTAGATAGTAGAGCAAAAGGAGCTTTACGTAAAGCTAAGCGTGGATCTGATGTTACAATTTTTGATATTCAGGCCAAAGCAACCGGTGTTAGTGTAATACTTAAAAAAGTATCACCAATTATTATCGAGCTTACAAACTAAAAACGAAAACATAACGTTTAGTTATTACTGAATAATAAGTATTATAGGATGAGCATCTAAAATAAAATGAGTATTTTTATTTTAGATGTTTCATTAAAAACAATAAATAGTAAGCACATGAATTTGAAAAGTTTTTTATTAACTGTAACAACTGTTTGTACCGTATCTGGTATGTTTGCTCAGGCAAATATTTTAAATGCGAAAAGCCCAGAAGAAATTGGTGTTAGAACAGATGCTCAAAAGGCTGTAGATAACGATAAACCTTTAGAATACGGTTATGTTGATGATCGTGATATTCTATTTTCAAAAATGACTTGGGAAAAAGTTGTTTTAGATGAACGTTCTAACTTTCCTTTGTACTATCCTATAGATACTAATAACATTAGTAGTAACAGACGTTCATTATACGATGTTCTAATGAAGAACATTAAAAATGGTAAGATTGAAAACATCTATGACGATTCGTATTTTAATGCGAAAAGAACGTTAAAAGATATTGAATCTGCATTATCTAAAATTGATACAACAGGAGTTGGTATCGAGCAGTTAAATGCTGGAGAAGAACTTTCTGCGGAGTACATCAATAGAAGAGATATAACAGCTGCAGAAATTAGAGAATACCACATTAAAGGACTTTGGTATTTTGATAAACGTCAAGCTGAAATGAAATACCGTTTACTAGGTATTGCACCAGTGGCGCCAGATGTTAACTTTATTGATGACGATGAGCCAGACTTAGTTGAATTATTCTGGGTATTCTTCCCAGATGCTCGTGAGGTTTTACACGAAGCAAAATCGTTTAATGACAAAAATAGTTCTATGCCATTTTCATTCGATCATATATTGAATGCGCGTCGTTTTCATGGTTATACTTATAAAGAAGAAAACGTACAAGGTGATAGAGCCGTATCGGAATACATTTCTGATAATGCTTTAATGCAACTATTAGAATCTGATAGAATTAAAGATAAAATTAGAGATTTTGAATTAGATATGTGGACATATTAAATTCTAGATTTCATAAAAATATAAAACGCTCACTTTTAAGTGAGCGTTTTTTTGTTAAATAAAGTTTGTAAATATTTATCTTCGCAATACATGAAAGTAGATTATATTATTGTTGGAATTGGCTTAGCCGGTATTAGTTTTTGTGAGCAATTAAAGGCCCATAGCAAGAGTTTTGTGGTGTTTGATAATGCCTCACAACAATCGTCTACCGTGGCAGGCGGATTGTATAATCCGGTTGTTCTAAAGCGGTTCACATCGGTTTGGAAAAGTGAAGAGCAAATTGATTTAGCTTTAAACGTCTATGAAAACATAGAAAAAAGACTTAACGTGAAATTGGATTATAAAATCCCTGTTTACAGGAAGTTTGCCTCTTTAGAAGAACAGAACGATTGGTTTACGGCATCGGACAAACCGAGATTAACCCAATACCTATCTACTAAATTGGTTAAGAGCACAAATGAAGCTATCAATGCTCCGTTTAGTTTCGGTGAAGTTTTAACCACAGGAAGAGTAGATGTAAAAACTTTAATTGAAACCTATAAAACAGATTTACTTAAAGATGGTCTTTTAATTGAAAGTGATTTTGATTATGATGTTTTAGAAAGTGATGATGCTATGGTAAGCTACAAACACATTGAGGCGAAGCATATTGTGTTTGCTGAAGGTTTTGGAGTGACTAAAAATCCGTTTTTTAGCCATTTACCAATGGTGCCAACCAAAGGTGAGTTGCTTACTATTTTGGCGCCTTACTTAAATATGGAGGTTGTATTGAAGGCTGGTGTGTTTTTAATTCCGTTAGGGAACGATTTATATACCGTAGGCGCTACTTACGATTGGCATGATACTACACACGATGTTACAGATAAGGCTAAAAAAGAGCTTTTAGATAAGTTAGAAAAGGTAATTAATTGCGATTTCACTGTAGTAAATCAAGTGGCGGGAATTAGGCCAACTGTAAAAGATAGACGTCCTTTAATAGGGAAGCATAGTGATTATGGAAACTTATATGTTTTAAACGGTTTGGGAACACGTGGCGTAATGATAGGGCCTTACGTTGCTAAAGCGCTCTATGAGTTTATTGAATTAGGTACGCTTTTAGAGCCTGAAATAGATATTGCTCGTTTTAAGTAAATATCCTTTTTTGATTATAGTTACGAAGATAACTCTGGCGGATTGGTTTGCGTTAGGGATTGAACGGCTTGTTTAAGCTCCCCGACGGTAGGAGGTAGCGAGTAGTGAAAGCCCGACCTTTTGCAATTTTGCTAGGTTGTTTTAACCTTGCAGAATTGTAAAAGGTAACGCCCAAAATAAAATTAACTTTATTTTTTTGCTAATTTTTTGTCGTAACTCATAAAAAGATTGATCCAAATATTTCTAGAAACCCTCATAATTACCGGCATAAAACCAATAAGTGTTGCAATAATAGCGATGAATATTCCATTTAAAGTCGCATCGAACACAAAACTGCTAATTACAAAGGCCGCAACGGCAAAAGCTATACCAACACCGTAACTCACGTACATAGCGCCATAGAAAAATGATGGTTCTATCTTGTATTTTGTACCACAATTACTGCATTTTTCGTGCATGTTTAAGGTTTCGGTAAGTACATATGGGTTTTTGTTGGTGTACATAGATTCTTCTTGACATTTAGGACAAGTTCCCGTGAAAATACTATATACTTTTGAGCCTTTTTTAAACATATAATTTGTGTATTTTTGCAAGCGCAATTACAAAGCAAAAATAAGATTTTTATAACTAAAACTTTGTAATAAAAGTTACATTTCTATGATGAACATTCATAATTTATCGGTTTCATTTCAAGGCGAATACTTGTTTGAAGATATTACATTTAAACTTGGAAACGGCGATAGAATAGGCCTTATTGGAAAAAATGGGGCTGGAAAATCGACCATGCTTAAAATTTTATCGAAAGAAATGGAGCCTGATACAGGACAAATTGCTGCAGATAAAGAATTAAAGATTGGCTTTTTAAAACAGGATATCGATTTTATTTTAGGTCGTACGGTTTTAGAGGAGGCTTACGAGGCTTTTGTTGAAATTAAGGAATTGGAGGCCAAAATGGAAGAGGTTAACACTCAAATGGCCGAACGTACCGATTATGAGAGTGAAGGTTACCACCAATTAATGGTAGATATCAATGATTTACAGCATCAATACGATATTTTAGGAGGTTACAATTACCAAGGAGATACTGAAAAGATTTTACAAGGTTTAGGCTTTAAACGTGAAGATTTTGGAAAACTTACCGATACTTTTTCGGGTGGATGGCGTATGCGTATTGAGTTGGCTAAATTATTATTACAAAATAATGACATCTTACTACTCGATGAGCCTACCAATCACTTGGATATTGAATCTATTATTTGGTTAGAAAGCTTTTTAAGAAACTATACCGGTGCCGTAGCTATTGTATCTCACGATAAAATGTTTTTGGATAATGTTACTAATAGAACTATTGAAATTTCTTTAGGAAGAATATATGATTACCCTAAACCGTATTCTAAGTTTTTAGTATTGCGTGAGGAATTGAGAACGCAACAATTGGCTTCTCAAAAAAATCAACAAAAACAAATTGAGCAAACCGAGAAGCTTATTGAGAAGTTTAGAGCGAAAGCATCTAAGGCTACTATGGCGCAATCGCTTATTAAAAAGCTTGATAAAATTGATAGAATTGAAGTTGATGAGGATGATAATAGCGTAATGACGCTTAACTTCCCAGTATCTATTACACCAGGGAAAGTAGTAGTTGAAACCAACAAAATCTCCAAAAAATATGGTGACAATCAAGTTTTAAGTGCTATTGATTTACTTATTGAACGTGATACTAAAACCGCTTTTGTGGGTCAGAACGGACAAGGTAAATCTACACTTGCCAAAATAATGGTAGGAGATATTAAACATGACGGTGAATTAAAATTGGGACATAATGTGCAGATTGGATATTTTGCTCAAAACCAAGCCGAGTATTTAGATGGTAACAAAACCGTTTTAGATACCATGATTGATGCTGCAAATGAAACGAACCGTAGTAAGGTTCGAGATATTTTAGGGTCGTTTTTGTTTAGAGGAGACGAGGCTGAAAAATATGTACGTGTACTTTCGGGTGGTGAGCGTAACCGTTTGGCGTTAGCAAAATTAATGTTGCAACCGTTTAACGTGCTAATAATGGATGAGCCTACCAATCACTTAGATATTAAATCTAAAAATGTATTGAAGGAGGCTTTAAAGCGCTTTGAAGGTACGTTAATATTAGTTTCGCATGATCGTGATTTTCTACAAGGGTTAACGCATACGGTTTACGAGTTTAAAGACCAGCAAATAAAGAAATACCTAGGTGATATTGATTATTACTTAGAGAAACGAAATGTAGATAGTTTACGTGAGGTTGAAAAACGTACGGTAATTAAGGAAGTTCCGAAGGAAAAAAATCAGCAATCTTACGAAGATCAAAAGAAAATAAAATCTTTAAATAATAAATTAAGCAACGTTGAGTCTAAAATTAGCGAGATGGAGCGCAAAATTAAAAAGATAGATGCTGAGCTTGAAATTAATTATGAAGAAGTTTCATCTAAACCAAATTTCTTTGATGATTACCAAAAAATGAAATCTGATTTGCAGAATTTTATGCAAAAATGGGAAGATATTCAAATGGAAATTGAAAAGTTTTAGGTTAAAAACCTGATTTAATACCTGAAATTTAAATTTACGTGAGTAATTAACAATAATATTTAGATTTCTTTAAAATTTTAACGGAAACTGCAAATGTGTAGTTTCCGTTTTTTTTATGTTTTTTTTAACTTTTCGGGATGAGTTATTGGGTAATTTTGACAACTTACCACCAAAACCATTATCATGCGAAATTTTATACTTTCCGGCATAGGAATTTTATTCATTGGGTTTTCTGTTTTTTTTGCTAAAAAACTCATTGACGAAAAGAACAAACCTAAACCTATTAAGGAGAAAGTTGTAAAAATGGTTCTTACTGATACCGTTGTAAATAGTACAATTCAGATTGTAATTCCGGCAAACGGAAGCTTGGTTGCTAAGCGTCGTATGGAAATTTACTCGGAAGTTGAAGGGATTTTTAAATCGTCTAATATTCTTTTTAAACCAGGGCAAAAGTACAGAAAAGGGCAAACGCTTATACGTGTAGATGCTTCGGAATATTACTCAAGTGTTCAATCTGCCAAAAGTAATTTATATAACGATATTGCGGCAATAATGCCAGATTTGCGTTTAGATTTTACAGATGTTTTTCAGAAATGGCAAGATTATCTTTCTAGTTTCGATTTAAATAAAACAACACCAGAGTTACCAAAAATGACTTCGGATAAAGAAAACTATTTTATTACCGGTCGTGGTATTGTATCTAGTTATTACAATGTTAAAAATTTAGAACAGCGTTTATTTAAGTATAATATTTCTGCTCCTTTTTCGGGTATTTTAACTGAAGCCTTAGTAACGGAAGGTTCTTTGGTGAGAGGCGGACAGAAATTAGGTGAGTTTATTGATCCTTCTGTATACGAAATGGAAGTAGCCTTAAGTAAAAGTTATGCTAGTATGCTTAAAGTTGGCGAAACTGTGAAACTGACTAATTTAGATAAAACCGAAACTTATACAGGTCTTGTGTCTCGCGTTAACGGAAGCGTAGACGCTACCACGCAAACCATTACGGCTTATATTGATGTTAAGGACGATACTTTAAAAGAAGGCTTGTATCTCGAAGCGCAACTAGACGCTCGGGATGAGGAGGATGCTATAGAAATCGATAGAGGATTATTATCAGAAAGTAACGAGATTTTTATTGTTAGAGATAGTTTACTTGATGTAATGCCTGCTAAACCTGTCTATTTTTCTGAAACAAAAGTGGTTTTAAAGAATGTGCCAAATGGTACAGTAATTCTTAAAAAGGCAGTGCCAGGCGCTTACGCCGGAATGCTTGTTAAGCCTTTTAAAACAACAGATAAAACGGACGATAAATAATGAGAAAGTTAATTACTTATTTTATTAAGTATCACGTTGCTGTAAATATTTTTATTTTAGCATTTGTATTGTTCGGTACTATCGGGATCTTATCGCTTAAGTCTTCGTTTTTCCCTTTAACCGATTCTAAAATAGTAACCATAAGCGTTGCTTATCCAGGTGCATCTCCGCAAGAAATAGAAGAAGGTGTTGTTTTAAAAATAGAAGATAACTTAAAAGGATTACGCGGTGTAGATAGAGTAACATCGGTTTCTAGAGAAAATAGCGGAACCATTACTGTTGAAATTGAAACGGGTGAAAATATAGATTTTATGTTATTAGAAGTTAAGAACGCGGTAGATCGTGTGCCTTCTTTTCCAACAGGTATGGAACCTTTAATTGTTGCTAAGCAAGAGGAAGTTCGCCAAACTATTACATTCGCTTTAAGTGGGGATAAGATTCCGTTGGTTACTCTAAAACAATTAGGTCGCCAAGTTGAAAACGATTTAAGAGCTATTGAAGGGATTTCGCAAATTGAAGTATCTGGCTATCCGGAAGAAGAAATTGAAATAGCAATAAACGAAGCTAGTTTATTGGCTTATGATATTAGTTTTGAAGATGTTTCTAAAGCCGTAAGCACATCTAATATATTAGTTACTGGTGGAAATATTAAAACAGACACCGAAGAATATTTAATTCGTGCAACCAACAGGTCTTACTACGGAAAAGAACTTTCTAATATTATTATAAAAGCCACTAATAATGGTAAAACTGTTCGTTTAAGTGATGTTGCTATAATTAGAGATCGCTTTTCTGAAACTCCAAATGCGACTTATTTTAATGGGGAATTGGCTGTAAACATTACAGTAACAAGTACAAATAGTGAAGATTTAATTAGTTCTGCAGAAAAAATTAAAACCTATATAGAGGGATACAATCAAAGTCATAATAACGTTAAAATTTCGATTGTTAGAGATTTATCTATCACACTTAACCAAAGAACACAGCTATTAACAGAGAACGCTATTGTTGGGATGATTTTGGTATTGATCTTCCTATCCTTATTCTTAAATACACGTTTAGCGTTTTGGGTGGCTTTTGGATTACCTATTTCGTTTTTAGGGATGTTTATTTTTGCAGCACAATTTGATGTTACTATAAATGTATTATCCCTTTTCGGGATGATTATCGTTATCGGTATTTTAGTGGATGATGGTATTGTTATTGCCGAAAATATATATCAGCATTACGAAAAAGGTAAAACGCCAGTTCAAGCTGCCATCGATGGTACTATGGAAGTTATTCCGCCGGTAGTTTCTGCAATTATTACCACATTGTTGGCATTTTCGTTATTCCTCTTTTTAGATAGTAGAATTGGGGAGTTTTTCAGTGAAGTATCTGTAATTGTAATATTAACACTAGTTGTTTCTTTAGTTGAAGCATTAATTATTTTACCTGCGCATTTAGCACATTCTAAAGCGCTTCGGAAACCAGTAGAAGAGGAAAACCCTTCTAAGATGAAACAGTTTTTCTCTAAAATGCGTATTATTAATAAGCTAGGAGATCGCTTTATGGTATTCTTGCGTGATAAGCTTTATAGTCCGTCTCTAGATTTCGTTTTAAAATATAAAATGCTTTCATTGAGCTTTTTTATTGGGTTTTTAATACTCACTATTGGTGCTATTGGTGGAGGTGTAATAGGTGTAACCTTATTTCCATCTGTTGCCAGTGATAGAGTTTCAGTAGAATTAGATATGCCTAACGGCACCAATGTAAGGGTTACCGATTCTATTATTTCAATGATTCAGGAAAAGGCTTATTTAGTTAATAAAGAGTTATCTGATAAATACTTAAAAGGTACCGGGAAAGAGTTGTTTGAAAATACAATTCTGTCTTTATCAAGTTCGTCTAGTGCGCAATTGCAAATAAACATGCTACCTGGTGAAGAGCGACCGAATGAAATAAATTCTAGTTTAGTAACTAATAAATTGCGAGAAGCCGTTGGACCTGTAATTGGAACTGAACGTTTAATTTTTGGTTCGGGCGGTAATTTTGGTGGTAGTCCAGTATCGGTTTCTTTATTAAGTAATAATATTGAAGAGCTAAAAGCAGCCAAGCTCGAGTTGAAAGAGGTTTTAAAAACCAATCCATTATTAAAAGATGTCGAGGATAATGATCCGGCAGGAATAAAGGAAATTCAATTAGAATTAAAAGAAAGCGCGTATCTACTTGGTTTAGATTTACAAACAGTCATGTCTCAGGTACGTTCTGGTTTTTTTGGAACTCAAGCACAGCGTTTTCAACGTGGACAAGATGAAATAAAGGTTTGGGTGCGTTACGATTTATCTAACCGTAAGTCTATAAATAATCTAGACGATATGCGTATTATGACGCCTTCAGGAGAACGTGTTACTTTAAAAGATATCGCAACATATACTATTGCCAGAGGAGATGTGGCTATAAATCATTTAGAAGGTCAGCGGGAAATAAAAGTATCTGCAGATTTAAAAGACCCTAGTTCTAGTGCTACAGATATTATAGATGATATTAAACTGAATGTTATTCCAGAAATTCAGTCTAGATATCCAACAATTTCAACATCTTATGAAGGTCAAAACAGAGAAGCCGTAAAATTATCTCGATCATTGAAAGCAGCGGGAATTCCAATTCTGTTACTTATTTATATCACAATAGCGTTTACCTTCAGAAGTTATAGTCAACCTATTTTACTTATATTATTAGTGCCTTTTAGTTTAACAGCAGTGGCTTGGGGGCATTGGATGTTAGATTTTCCTGTAAATATATTATCGCTTTTAGGTATCATCGCTTTAATAGGTATTATGGTGAATGATGGGTTGGTACTTATTGGGAAATTCAATTCTAACTTAAAGGAAGGAATGACTTTCGATATGGCACTTTCTGATGCTGGAAAATCTAGATTTAGAGCTATTTTCTTAACTTCAGTAACAACTGTAGCTGGTTTGGCGCCTTTATTATTAGAAAAAAGTAGACAAGCACAATTTTTAAAACCTATGGCAATTTCAATTTCTTTCGGTATTGCTTATGCAACTATTCTAACTTTATTAGTATTACCGTTATTCTTAGCATTTAGTAACAATATTAAAAAGAGTTCTAAGTGGTTAGTAACCGGAGAAGAAGTAACTAAAGAAGAAGTAGAACGCGCCATTAAAGAACAAAAAGAAGAGCATGAACATTAAAATTGTCTTTTTTAGTATAGTATTCCTTTTGCAAGCTCCAATGTTTGCTCAAGAGTTAATAACGCCAGAAAAAGCGGTAAGCTTAGCTTTAGAGAATAATTACGGGATAAAAATCGCTAAAACCGATGTGGAAATAGCCGAAAATAATGCCGATATTTTAAACTCTGGTTATTTACCAACCTTAGCAGGTAATGCAGGAGCCAATTATAACTTAGATGATACTGAGGTAGGATTTTCCGATGGAACCAATAGGATTTTGAATGGAGCAGAAAGTTCTAGTTATAATGCATCTGTGGATTTAGATTATACCTTGTTTGATGGTTTAGGCCGATCTTACGATTATAAACAATTTAAAGAAACAAAGCAGTTAACAGAGTTACAAGCACGCGAAACTATTGAAAACACGATAGTGCAATTGTTTACAATATATTATAATGTAGCAGAACTTATTGAAAATGAAGATGCTCTTTCTCAAACATTAACTATCTCTAAAGAAAGATTAATTAGAGCGGAATATCAATTTGATTATGGTCAAGCTAATAAACTAGCTAGTCTTAATGCAGAAGTCGATATTAATAATGATAGCATTAGTTTAATGAACACCTTGCAAGAACTTAATAATGCAAAACGCGATTTAAATTTTGTTTTAGGTAACACCATACCCGATGATTTTACTATTGATACAGAAGTTGCTTTTGATAATCTATATGATAAAAGTGAGCTTTTAGCGAAGACAAGAGATAATAATATTAGTATTCTCCAGGTTAATAAAAATATAGATATTAATGCTTTAGGAATAAAATCGGAAACTTCGGCATATCTGCCAACAGTTGGTTTATCCGGGAGTTATGGATGGAATAAAAACAACAATAATGCTGCTTCTTTTGCTGCATACTCCATTAATACAGGACTTTCTGCTGGATTAAGTTTAAGTTGGAATTTATTTGATGGTGGAAGTACTATTACAAATGTGAGAAATGCTAAGGTAAATTTAGAAGCTCAAAAAATACTTAAAGAGCAACTATTAGTATCTATAGTAAGAGATTTTAATAATGCTTGGGATGACTATGAGAATAAGTTACGTGTTTATAGACTACAGGAGCATAATATTAAAACGGCTGAGAATAATTTTGATAGAACAGAAGAGCAATTTAAGCTTGGACAGATAAATTCGATAGAGTTTAGACAAGCACAACTAAACCTATTGAATGCAGAATTAAGTCGTAATCAGGCTAAATATCTAGCAAAAATAGCCGAAATGCAAATGTTACAGATAAGTGGTGATTTGTTAAATATAGAGTTTTAGATTACGTTTTATGAAGTAAAATACACTTTATCGATAAATAATGTATTTCATCGATGGTTAAATGTTAAAATTTATTGTATTTGAGCGAATAAAATAGTTGTTCGTCTTGTTTAAGTCTATTTTTGTAAGAGAATAAACAACCTAATACAATTCACATGAAAAATTTAAACTACATTTTAATCTTCTGTTTAATAACAAGTTATTCATTTGCTAGTATATCGAAAGTACAGAAAAATGCTTTAGTCGCTCTATACAATGCAACAAATGGAGATCAATGGAATACGTCATGGAATTTAGAAGCAGACGTAGAGTCTTGGTTTGGACTTACTATCGAAAACAATAATATAGTAGAAATTAATCTTCAATTTAATAACTTAAAAGGTGAGTTACCTACCGAACTAGGAGATTTAACCGATTTAAGAAAACTTAATTTAGGATTTAATCAACTTTCTGGTGAAATACCTACTTCAATTTCAAACTTAACCGAGTTAACAGCTTTGGAGTTGTTTATGAATAAATTAGTAGGACAAATACCTTCAGGTATTGGGCAATTAAAGAATATTGAATACATTAAACTTTATAGTAATCAATTAACAGGTGATATTCCTGAATCTTTAATGGGACTTTCTCAATTAAAAGAACTTTTATTAAGCAGTAATTATTTAACAGGAACAATATCTCCAAATATCCATGCTTTAGAAAACTTAGAAAAATTAGGTTTAATGGATAATAAAATGAACGGAGAAATTCCAGTAGAATTAGCTCAACTTCATAATCTTGAAGAATTAATGTTATCTTCAAATAGTTTTTCTGGTAATTTACCAATAGAGTTTATTAGCCTTACAAAATTAAATACATTAATGGTGAGCGATAATAACTTAAATCAAGAATACATTACAGTATCTGGTAATACACCTCAAAACTTATCTAACATGGTGTTGCAAAGTGCTACCGCTATTATGGATATTGAAAAAGAATAGTATATTAAAGTGTTGTTATAATTAGTATTTAAATAGTAGCTTGAAAAAGCTGCTATTTTTTTGTCTAATTTGAAGTGAAAAATAGAATATTCAGCTTGTTTGAATTTATTTTTGAATGGAATACTCAGGTAATGAGTTGTTTAAAAATTATTGTAAATTTTTCACTAAAAAATGCTTGTAATATCTAAAAAGGATTGTATATTTGCAGTCGGAAATAATTTGATTGGTATTATGAGCCAAAAGTTAAAAGCTAAGTAAATTATTTCTAGATTATATCGCGGGATAGAGCAGTAGGTAGCTCGTCGGGCTCATAACCCGAAGGTCACTGGTTCGAGTCCAGTTCCCGCTACTAAGTAGAATTGCTTTAAAACAGACGGTTTAGTTCACACTAAGCCGTTTTTTTTATGTCTAATTTGAACAGAATCCTTACATTTGAACACGAAAGTGAACACGATTTAGAACACAGTCTCCCATTGAAGAATTTATTTTCCGCACCCAAAATTTATAATGCCAAAGGTGATTTGAGCAAACGTTGGTATGTGTATTTTTCATATCGCAATCCTAAAACAGGGAAATTACAACGTATGCAGAACGTCTACGGTAAAGCGAATAAATATACCACTAAGGAAGATCGACTTTTTGTATTAACTGTATATAAGCGAAGCTTACTAAAACTCCTAAAAGAAGGATTTAATCCTTTTGAAGATAATACAGCCTTACTAGCTAAACGAAACGCAAAAGTTAAACGATCTAAGGCAAAACCATCTTCAGAAGTTGATACTGAGAAAGACAAGGAAACAGGTGTACCTGCAATGTCAATAAAGGAAGCTTTCAACTTTGGATTAAAACTGAAAGAAAAATTACTAAGTAAAACGACGAAACGAGCCTATGAGAATAGGATCAAGAATTTTATAAAATGGGTTGAAGATGTGCATCCAGAAATACACACGATAGACAAGGTCGATAGAAAGCTTGTAACCCAGTTTTTAAACCATGTACTTGACAATACAAGCGCACGTAATCGCAACAATTTTAGAGTAGATTTAAGTAGCTTAATACAGGTTTTGGAAGATAATGATATCGTGGCAACGAATTTCGTGAAACGTATTCCAGTATTAAAAAGCATACCACAGCGCAATAAAACTTATAGTAAGGAAAAGCAAGAAGAAATATATAAATACTTAGAAAAGGAAGACACCTTGTTATTGCTGTATATTAAATTTATCTCCTATAATTTTTTGAGACCAATCGAAGTTTGCCGATTAAAGGTTGGAGATATCGATCTAAAAAATAAAGTAATTAAGTTTAAAGCTAAAAACAGTCCTTTAAAAACAAAGATTATTCCTGATTTACTAATCAACGATTTACCCGATCTCTCTACGATGAATAAATCTCTGTGTTTATTTACTCCAGATCAAATAGGAGGAAAGTGGGAAACCGATGTAGATAATAAACGAGATTACTTTTCTAAGCGTTTTAAAAAAGTAGTTAAAGACCCTTTTGGACTCGGGAAAGACTATGGTTTATATAGTTTTAGGCACACTTATATTACAAAACTATACCGCGCATTGGTAAAAGGATCTTCACCATTTGAAGCAAAAAGTAAACTGATGTTAATCACTGGGCATTCATCGATGTCCGCTCTTCAAAAATATCTTAGAGATATTGATGCGGAGTTACCCGAAGATTATTCAGAACACATAAAATAGAGGTATGGAATTAGACAAATTATTTACCGAGCTATGGAAAAACCTTTATAAATCTTTTGTGTTTTATATCCCATTACGATTGATGCCCGATTTAGAGCCTAATGAGGTCTTAAATACGGTTGTCTTTATAGATAGTAAAGGATTTGATAGCGAATTAAAAGAAGCGCCTTCTCATCACTATATATTAAGTAAAGCGATGATTTTAAATGATAACATCTTTAAGCTTATCGATCAAAGTGAGCGCTTACCAAAACAGCAATTTGAGTTTTTTTTAGAGAAGTATTTAGAACATGTCAATTTTGTATTGTACGCATCAAATTGGATGAAAGATCATGTAGAAATAGATATTCCTGATTTAAGGGAAGATACAATACAAGCTTTTGAGTCTCAGGTTAATGTTTTTAAGCGACATGTAGAAGATCTTAGAACTCACATTATTATACCAGATCAGGTATTGTCAAGTAAAACTGTGAATGTTTCTAAGTTTATAGAAAGAGACTTATTGGATATAAAAAAGGCTTTGAATATTAATGAAGATAGTTCAAGTCAAATTCCAAAAAAAGTTATTGAAGAGTTACCAATAAAAGCTAAAAAGATCTTGCCTCTACTAACGGATGAAGAGGCGGAAATATTTCTGTTGGAAACGATATTTAATATTTAACGTTAAAGAGAAGAAAGGATCAACCAAATAATCTATTTGATAAATGAGTAAAACACCCCAACCTTCGATTAATTTAAAGCTATCAGAGGAGTTAAAGCAAAAAATAAATATTAAGGCAAATTTTAAAAATCAAACCATATCAAAATATCTTCGAGAATTATTAACCACTTATTTTGATGGTACGCTTTGTGTAGGAGAGATAGAAAAGAACGAAAAAAAAGAATTTATAAACTCTACCGAGTTTTTACAGCTTATTGTTTGGATGTATTCTAAGCGCGAAATTAAAGAATTTAGAGAGAGTGATAAGGATCTTGATGGGTATGTAAATACACTAAAAAGAATATCAATATATTTTTCGAATGCTTTAGTTTTAGAATTTGATAAGGTACTAATGGATATTCTTCGAGTAAAAAATGAAGAATCTAAATACTCAAAAGATTATAGATTTGTCACTGGATATTTATCGAGTCCAAAATTTAATTTTCAATTGTTTGAGGAGTTTATTTTTCGATATGAAAAGCCTGTAGATATTGAGGCGATAAAGGAATATATGCGGTCAGGAAAAAAATAATAGAAATGTAATATCAAACGTGATAAAAAGGTGATAAATTTTTTATCACCTTTTTTATTTTGTGTATTTTTTTATTTTTAGTTCTGAAATAAGCTGTTTTTACTGTGTTTTTGGCTTGTATGTGTTCATAGTTAATAATTCAGGAATGAAATTATTCGTGATATTTTTTATGTTAGACAACTCTAAAAAATAACCTTGGTGATCTAATGATGATGTTTGGAGTTTCTGCCTTTAGTGAATAATTTTCAATGATTTTTTTCGCCAGTGTTCATTTTGTGTTTTCATAAGTGACTGTAATTAATTGCTTAATTTTTAGTCAACCTATTTCAGTAAAATTCATGATCTATTTCTTTTTTCTGTTGCGTTTTTAGTCTTTTGTAGAAGGCTTGTTTAGAAATCCCAAAACATCCATAGAGCCATTTTCTTTTATACGCTGTTTTTTCTTTTGCTCTATCTCTTTTGCTAATGTTTTGGGCAATGACTTTTTTGACATATCGACGCCTGTAATGAGTTCCATATCAGCAATAATGTCTTGTTGGAAGTCTTTTTGGAACTCCAGTTCTTCAATTTTTTCCTTTAACTTTTTAATTTCATCGTTTTTACTCATACCCGTATTTTGTTGTACTAAGGTACTATATTTTCTTAACCAATAGGTAATGGTTGTTCGAGGGACATCGTATTTTTTTGAAGCTTGGTTATTGGATAATTGTCCGCTAAGGATTTGGTCAACGACTAAAAGTTTGGTCTCTAAAGTTGCTTTTTGGTAGCTTTTTTTTCGCCAGTGTTCATTTTGTGTTTTCATAAGTGACTATAATTAATGGTTTAATTTTTAGTCAACCTATTTCAGGAAAATTCAGTCGCTTAAATGATGCCTAACGTTGTTGTGTATGGTTAGTTGCGTGGTTAAGCAACTAATTTAGTAAACAAATACGAACCCGAGAAAATTCCGAAGGAATTTTCCAAATAAGCACTTACCAAAGCAATTAATTATACACGGCTTAAGTTAGCATTTAAATAAAAAAGACTAATTTAAACATATAAAATAGAAAGCACAAAAGAGAGGAATAAGGTTAATATACACGGAGAGACTACAGATCTCGTCAACATTGTAAATCCCCTCTCTTTTCTACACAGATTTCGAACAGTTCTGTGAGGCTTTAAGACCTCGATTTTAAGTCGTTGAAACTCGCGTAGTATGTCCTTTCAAAAAAATAATTTGTTATGAATAAAGATATTAAATATTTTGGTATTGACATTAGTTATTTAGTTTTTGATGTCACAGATTCAGATGGTAATTATTATCAGTTTAAAAACAAGGTTTCAGGCTTTAAAGCATTTAGAAAACTTTTAAATTCTGAGAGTCATTGTGTGATGGAAGCTACAGGTTACTATCATTATCAGTTGGCTTATTATTTGTTTGAAGAAGGTCTAAATGTTTCAGTAGAAAACCCATTGTCTGTAAAACGATTTATCCAGATGAGGCTATCCAAGATTAAGACAGATAAGAGTGATTCAAAACTTATATGTTCTTATGCTGAGCAAGTAGAGTTAAAGCTTTGGAAAGGTAGTTCCAAGGAAGTACAGGAGTGTCTTCAAATTACCAGAACCCTTTCTGTGTACACAAAACAGCGTACAATGATAAAGAATAAACTTCATGGTGAATCTGTTTTAGGGGAACCAAGTAAAGCCATTGTAAGATCTTTAAAGCGTAGTTTAAAACATTTAGATAAAGAGATGTCCAGCTTAGAAGAGTTATTGCTAGTTTTAGTAAAAGAGGCTCATAAAGATTTATTTACTCGAATAAAAACCATACCAGGAATCGGAAAAAAAACATCTATTATGTTAATCGTTTTAACAGGTGGTTTTGAACGCTTTTCGAGTGCAGCAGAATTATGTAGTTACGCAGGATTAACTCCAGTGATTAGGCAAAGTGGAAGTAGTATAAAAGGACGACCACGAATTAGTAAAATGGGCAATCAAAAACTCAGGAATTTATTATTTATGTGCAGTTTTACAGCTTGTAAATACAACAAAGCATGCAGGGATATTTATGAACGATTAGTAGCAAAAGGAAAGCGTAAAAAATTAGCATTAATAGCGGTATGTAATAAGCTACTAAAACAAGCTTTTGCTATTGCAAAATCGGGTTTAATATTTGACAAGGAATATAAAAGTACGCTAGTGAAAAATTAATAAGATTTTACTTGTTTTTTAGCACAGTACTTTGTTGTAACCAGTATTTTATTCGAATTTTGAGTTTAAAATATTCTTAATTAATTCTTTTCCAACACTTTCTTTGGTATAGACAATATTTATTGTAAAGTCTTTGTCATTGAATAATCTACTATAACCAACTGTGGTCATTTCAATTCCGTTTGGGAAATCAATATTTATCTCAAATCGGTCAAATTCCAACCCATCAATTAGTTGTTTAGAAGAAATTGAGTCCAACGTAGCGTTCGGTATAGTTTCTTCAAATGTCTCATACATTATTTGATTCACTTCGGCATTACTTTTAAAATAATCTCCATCAGTTTCTAAATCGTGAATCTGATAGTTTGATTCAAATGTCTGAAATTGTCCATTTTTATAAGCGAATAGAGTAGTTGCTCTATTCTCAACTTCTTCTCCATATACACTTTCAAAAGTTTCTATTCCTTTATCCTCAACTTTGTCCCATTCGCTTTCAGACAACTCTTTAAAGCTTTTCGGTATAGTTACAGTCCATTTGAAATCGTCATTTTCAATTACTCTAACCTTTTCTTTATTACAAGAAGTAAGAATTAAAAATCCGAAAATTGATGATAGGAAAAGGCGTTTTTTCATATTGGTTACAACGTGTTTGTATATGGTTTGTTGCGTGGTTTAAGCACCTAATTTAGCAAATAAAAACCGAATAGAAAATGAAGTGCACCCAAATGTTTAGACAAATTTATAATTAATTTTGATAATAATTAGCTCGATATTCAATCGGGCTCATTCCATTTAAATTTTGTTTAATTCTCTCATTATTATAATATTTTATATAGACTTTAATCTCTTTTTTTAACTGAGATATCGACTTATATTTATTTATATAAAACAATTCAGATTTTAGAATACCGAAGAAATTTTCTATCACAGCGTTATCTAAACAATTTCCTTTACGAGACATACTCTGAGTAATTCCTTTTTCTGTTAATAATCTTCGATACTGTTTCATTTGATACTGCCATCCTTGATCTGAATGTAATATTAAATTTGTTTGATCTGGTATTTTCTTAAAAGACTTTTTCAGCATAATAGCTACTTGTTTAAAATCAGGTTTTTCAGATAATTGATAACTTATTATTTCTCTATTAAAGAGATCAATTATTGGAGATAGATATAGTTTTTTTCCTAAAACTTTAAATTCTGTAATATCTGTAGCCCATTTTTTATTTGGCCTAATAGCTTTAAAATTTCGTTGTAATATATTAGGAGCTGTTTCTCCTATTCGCCCTTTATAAGACTTGTATCTTTTAGCTCTGACTAAACTTTTTAAACCTAATTCACGCATCAACTTGAGTACTGTTTTATGATTTATTAGAGTGCCTATTTTGTTGATTTCTAAAGAGATTCTTCTATAGCCATATCTTCCTTTGTGACGATGATATATTTGATGAATCAATAGTTTTATCACTTTATATTTATCAACTAAAAGACTTCTTTTATGATGATAATAATAACTACTTCTTGCCATGTTCGTATGATATAATAAAATATCTAAATCATACTTATGCCTTAATTCTGTTATGGCTTTTGCTTTTTGTTTTGCTCTTGTTGAATTAAGGCCTGTAACTTTTTTAGCAAGTCCAGTTCTGCACGTAATGATTCATTTTCTAATAAAAGTTCCTCTTCTCTTGTTAAAGGTTTATTAGACTTTTTTTTAGCTCTCTTAAATTGCATAGATTTTGGTTTACCTCTAGGTTTAATGTTTAAGCCTACAATACCCTCTTTTGTATAATTACGTTGCCACTTCATAATTACAGATTTAGTAGGAATATTAAATTCTAAACAAGCTTGACTGAAAGATAATGAATCTTTGTCAATAGCTTTTAAAACTTTAAGTTTAAAAGGAATGCTATACACTTTGGTTTTTCTTGGTAATAGTGCTTTTTTACCATATTTTTCATAAAATCGAATCCAATCATGAAGGGTTGTATGATGACAACCATATAACTTAGACACATCTTCAACTGTTTGGTGATTTTTTAAAACTTGCTTTACACATCGAAGTTTAAATGCGTAATCATACTTGACTTTTCTTCCCATAATAATACCCTCAAATAGTGTCTAACTTTTTGGGAGCAGTTCAAAATCCGCGAGGATTTTCGTAAGTAGGCTAGAACTAGCAATAAATTATATACGGCTTAAGTTAGCATTTAAATAAAAAAGACTAATTTAAACATATAAAATAGAAAGCACAAAAGAGAGGAATAAGGTTAATTTATACGGAGAGACTTCAGATCTCGTCAACATTGTAAATCCCCTCTCTTTTCTACACAGATTTCGAACAGTTCTGTGAGGCTTTAAGACCTCGATTTTAAGTCGTTGAAACTCGCGTAGTATGTCCTTTCAAAAAAACAATTTGTTATGAATAAAGATATTAAATATTTTGGTATTGACATTAGTTATTTAGTTTTTGATGTCACAGATTCAGATGGTAATTATTATCAGTTTAAAAACAAGTTTTCAGGCTTTAAAGCCTTTAGAAAACTCTTAAATTCTCAGAGTCATTGCGTGATGGAAGCTACAGGTTACTATCATTATCAATTGGCTTATTATTTGTTTGAAGAAGGTCTAAATGTTTCAGTAGAAAATCCGTTGTCTGTAAAACGATTTATCCAGATGCGACTATCCAAGGTTAAGACCGATAAGAGTGATTCAAAACTTATATGTTCTTATGCTGAGCAAGTAGAGTTAAAACTTTGGAAAGGTAGTTCTAAGGAAGTACAGGAGTGTCTTCAAATTACCAGAACCCTTTCTGTATATACAAAACAGCGAACAATGATAAAGAATAAACTTCATGGTGAATCTGTTTTAGGGGAGCCAAGTAAAGCCATTGTGAGATCTTTAAAGCGTAGTTTAAAACATTTAGATAAAGAGATGTCCAGCTTAGAAGAGTTATTGCTAGTTTTAGTAAAAGAGGCTCATAAAGATTTATTTACTCGAATAAAAACCATACCAGGAATCGGAAAAAAAACATCTATTATGTTAATCGTTTTAAAGGTGGTTTTGAACGCTTTTCGAGTGCAGCAGAATTATGTAGTTACGCAGGATTAACTCCAGTGATTAGGCAAAGTGGAAGTAGTATAAAAGGACGACCACGCATTAGTAAAATGGGCAATCAAAAACTCAGGAATTTATTATTTATGTGCAGTTTTACAGCTTGTAAATACAACAAAGCATGCAGGGATATTTATGAACGATTAGTAGCAAAAGGAAAGAGTAAAAAATTAGCATTAATAGCGGTATGTAATAAGCTACTAAAACAAGCTTTTGCTATTGCAAAATCGGGTTTAATATTTGACAAGGAATATAAAAGTACGCTAGTGAAAAATTAATAAGATTTTACTTGTTTTTTAGCACAGTACTTTGTTGTAAAACGTTTTTATTCAGTAACTCTTTTTCAATACTTGTCCGAAATCCAATATAAGTTATTTCGGCAATATTTATTTTCTTATTTTCAATCCATTCCGCATCTTCATTCATTAATTTTAATTCCGCTTCATTTTCTGTTAGATTTTTAATTTGTCCTACAAAATATGAATCATCATCAGCTTCTGTAAATACTGCAATCAACTCTTCGTTTTCCAATTCCGATAAACATTCGAACATATTGTTCATTTTTTCGAGTGGTAGTTTTCCGATAAATTCCGAGTAATTGTTATTCTTTATTTCACTTAATTCTTCTTCGTCCCATTTTCGATATTTTTCAATTTCGAAATTTCTAATAATTGCAAAACCATCAAATTCTTTTGTCTCGTCATTAAAACAGATAAATATGAAGATATTGTCGTTAGATTTTAGGCAAATTCCTGAATAAACTTCGTCACGATTTGGTGCTAAATCAACGTGAATAGGAATACCATTTTTGATGGTTTCTTGCATTTTTATTTAACTTTACTCAATTCAGTTATTCTCTCTAATGCACTTATAAAGTTTTCTTGTTTTTCTTTATCACACCAATCAAATAAATAAATATTATAAGAATTTGTCATTTTAAAAGTCATATTTTTTTTGTCAGAATATTGAATAACAGAATCTTTTTCAGTTGCTTTAATGTTTATTTGTTTCATTGTATCTGTCAATGAATGAATAAAATTTATATCCACATAAATATCTTGTAATGGAATTTCCCACTTTTGAAAGAATTCTGTTTTAGATTTACCAATAAAGAAAGTTAAAGTAGAATCGGTTGGATTATATTTCGCTTTAGTGTGAACTTCTAATTGATTTGCGTCAGTACACTCAAACATATAGTTTTCTATAATTCCACCTAAATAAGTCATATCAGTACTTTTTTCAATCTTGTCTTTTTCGGAAGAGCAAGAAAGAATTAAGAAGAATGTTAGTATGCTGATTGTCTTTTTCAAATGTCTTGTCCTGAAATATGGCTACAGGTTAAAATTGATTTTAAGCTGATAATTGATATACCATATTAGGTGTTTTATAATCTAAAGATAAGTGTAATCTTATTTCGTTGTATAAATTAATTGCATTTTTTGCAGCTCTCTTTGCATGAGTGACGTTATCAAAGGTTTGGTCGAGATAAAACTCATCTTTTAAGATGCCGTTTACACGTTCTGCTATAGCATTTTCGTAACAGTGATTTTCTTCAGTCATACTAATATTTATATGCTTTTTTTTAAGTATTTGAGTGTATACATTACTACAATATTGTATTCCTCTATCGGAGTGATGAATAAGGCCATTGATATTTTTGGCTTGATAAATAGCCTTATTAAGCGCTCTTACACATCCTTTTAATTCTAAGCTATCACTCAGGTCATAACCCACGATTTTACGAGAATACATATCCGTAATTAAAGCTAGGTAGCAAAAACCTTTTACGGTTCTAATGTAAGTTATATCACTCACCCAAACTTGATTAGCTCTCGTCACCTTTAAATCTTTAATAATATTATTATACTTATAAAAACGGTGATGCGAATTGGTTGTTCTAGCACTGGTTTTCTTTCTAAGTGTTAACATTTGGTGTTTTCTAAGGGTATTAAATAAAGTATCTCTACCAACTTTTAAGTTCGCTTTGATAAAATCGTTTTTCAATGATTTTTCGAGTTTTCGGACACCTTCTCTAGGAAGGGATTTACGTCTTTTTCTAACAATAGTTATTATTTGTTGCTCTAGTTTTAAACGTTTATCAGCTCTATGCTTATATTTATAATAAGCATCACGTTTTAATCCAAAACAACTGGAAATAGTAGATAAGCAAGCAAATCCCTTAGATTTTCCTTTAGCTATGCTTAAGGCTTTATACTTAGCTTTTTTTTTAGATCGGCAACCGAATTGTAGCCAAGATCTTCGGCTGCTACTTCAAGGTATGAATCCAATACCATAGCATCAAGATCCTTTTTAATCAGTAGTTTTTTAAGTTGCTCAATTTTTTTTTGCAACCCTTTAATTCTTGATATTTCGTCTTTTGTTTCCACTTTTACTCTGGTGTTCATTAAGTCTTTACGATTGTACTTTTTAATCCATTCATTCACCGTTGTAGGAGCAATAGAGTAGAGCTTGCAAAGTTCGCTCTTGGTATGCTTTCCGGTTGTAAGTTCGGCTAAGATTTTTAATTTAAAAGGTTCGCTGTAACGTCTAATTACTTTGTCATTTTTGTACATAATGTTTAAAATTATGTAGCCTTTATTCAGGACGCTAATAGCTGACGCACAACGTCTCGTATAAGAATAGTAGCGAATTATATTCACTATCTTTTCCGTTTAGCACAGACGTTTTTTTATATTTAATTACTTTGGTTTTAGCGACTAAACCGCTATTATTTTTATACATTGTTGGCAGTAGTATTTTATTCAGTTAGTTTGTCAAAATCTGTATTTTATGTTCAAAAGTATATATCTTGGTAATATTCTGAAATTCGTTTCGTTTCGCTGAAATTCAGATATAAATACATTTCTAAATTTGCTTATATTGGACAAGTTGTTGGCTGTTAGTCTGTATGAAAATCGACTTTTTTCGGGATTATAATTTAGATTAGCATTTGTAAACCAATAGTCGTTATTGTTTATTGAATAGAAATTGTTTTCAATTTTGAACAACCATTGTTCGGATAGCTTTAAAGTTGTATCTAAATTTCCTTCCAGATAGTCATTTGTTGAGATTTGATTATCAAATTCTCCTTTTGAATAATTGTACTGAAAACCAAACTTAAAATTTAAAGGCAATTTAAAATACGTTGTGCCTTGTATTCTATAATTAGCACTGTAGTTTAGAACTTCACCTATATAATTGTTTATGATTATTGGATTATTAGACCAAGATTGTTGTGCACTGATTTTTAAGGTGCTTGAAAATGTTTTTAAATATCTAGTTATACTTAAATTATAGTTGGTTAATTTGCCACCGTCAATAATTTGGTATTGGTTAAAGTTTGTCAGCTCTGTAATCTGACTATTTAACCCATAGCTTTTGTCAGCAAAACTGTGCAATAAAAAAGAATTGATTAAAAACTGTTTTTTGTAATTGTTGAAGGTGTAAAAAAAGCCGAAACTATGATTGTTAATTTGCTGTATTTCCTCTGTTCCTCTGTTAAACGTTCTGTAATTGGTTAATATAAAATCCTCTGTTATGTATCGAACTTGTGGTAAATTATTTTGGTAACTGTAACTTATACCGAAATTACCAATTTTTGTTTTTTTTGTATGAAATCTGATTTTTGGGTTAACAAAAAGGAAATCTTTTTTAGTTTCATTGACATTTAAATAGTTTTGAGAAATTCTTAAAGAAGTACTTATTTTAAATAATCTTGAAATGTCATAATTGTATTTACCTGTAATTGAAAGTTTGGAATTTTTATACTCTGTATTATTTGATAACGTGTCAATTGGTGTTTGGTTGTCAAATCTAAGGTTGTTCTCAATTTTATCTCTATCTATGGTAGCCGAAAATTCCAATCCATATTCTGATTTTATATTTTTTGAAACGATTTCAGAAATTAAGCCGTAATAGTTTAGTGGTGTGTTACTGTTTTGATTGATAGTTAAACCTTCATCATTGCTAAAAACATCATTAAAAATATTTGGTTGTATTGTGTAATCTTGTTCCGTATTGTTTATGCCCAAATATCCATAAGCTAATAAAAGCGTATTGTCAGCTATTTTTTTTGTAATATTTAAATGATTAAAGAAATTATACTTTTTGTCGTCTTGAACTTGAGAAATATTGTCGCCGTTAAAAATTAAATTTCCTCTCGTTTGAGTTGGATTGTTTTCAAAAGTAAAGTCATAAGTCAAGTAAGTTTTATTTTTAGAATAATGTTTTAGTTCTAATTCTGTTGCAAAAGATAAATCCTTAATGTCAATTTCATTTTGCTCATTAAATGCAATGGTTTCTGGCTCTATAAAGTACTCTGTTAGATTATTATTTTGTTTATCAATCTCATCATAAGTAAAATAGGTTAAACTTCTTAATTTCGTCTGTTTTGAAAGGCTGGTTACAAAACTCAAAGAATTTAAAAACGAGTTATTAAAAATATCCTCATTATTAGAAAAATTAGAAGATGAAAGATTATCAATATTGACAAGTTCATTACTTGTTTTTTCAATTTTTTTATTGGTATCAAAGCCATTAAAATTTAACGTTCCTGTATTTTTAACTTGCGAAATGGCTGTTCTCCCAATGCTGTTGGTATTGGTAAGGTTGAAAAACTTTATTTTCTTTTTTAATAGGCCAATATTGGCTGTAGAATTGTAACGATTATCTATACCATAACCCAAATCTAAATTACCAAACCAAACATTTTTTTTATCTTCTTTTAGTTTTAGGTTTAATGCTACTTTTTCTGATTCTTGAAAACTTTTTAAAACAGGATTATCTTCAAAATTGTTTAACACTTCAATTTCCTCAATATTGTTGGCATCCAAGTTTTTGGTCAATAATTTATATTTATCATTAAAAAGGTCGTCGCCTTCTATGAGTAATTTGTCTATAGCTTTACCATTAACTTTTATATTGCCGTCTGATGAAACTTCAATTCCGGGAATATTTTTGAGTAAGTCCTCAACCACACGTTCCGAGCCATCTTTAAAAGCAGAAGATTTATAAGTTATTGTATCGCTTTTTACTTTAATTTTTTCCCAAGCTTCCAAAACAACTTCGTTTAGTTGTTCTACTTTTTCTTCTAAAATAAAGTCAACTGCTAAAGTTGACTTATCATATATTGAAATTATTTTTTCTTGCTGTTGAAAACCTAAACTTTTTACTACTATTTTTAAAGAATTTCTGGTTGCCTTGTTGAGATTTATTTCATAAAAACCAAATTTATCTGTATATGTGTAAGATAATATTTTATCGAAATCATAAACTATTATATTAGAATTTGGCAATTCATTATAATTTACGTCTTTAATGTAACCAATAATTTTGATATTTTGTTGTGAATAAAGGTTATGGCATATTAAAAATATCGTTAAAAATGTTAATTTTTTTAAACACATAATTAATTTTCAAAATCCTCAATATAACTATCTTTCATTTTTCTTTTATCTTCTTGTGAATAAATACCAGCTTGCTCAATTACCATACGACTGTTTTGAATTGCTCTATTATACGAACTAATTAAAAAGTTTTCATACTCTGCAAGAGGTATCCATTTTTTATTTTCGATATCGGGTTTTGGAATTATGATGTTTTTAATATCATAATTTGGGTATTTAATTGATTTGAAATAAAAATACACTTCTTTTTTTGTGTCATAAGCCTCTAAAATTAAACCAGGCAGACCGTTTAATTTCCATGGACCGAAAGGTAATGGAATTTCTATCGCAAACCATGTAGTATAATTCCTGCCTCTAAAATTTCCTTCTGCTTTCTGACATTTATACCCTCCTATAGATTTAAATTTATTTGATATTGTCCAATTTATTTTTGGTATTTTTTCTTTAACATATTTAAATCCTATATCTCTACTTTTAAGCGAATCTTTACTTGTGTTTAAGTTATATATAAATCCAATTTTTGAGGTGTTTTTGGGGACAACAATTGTTCTATCTTCATTCTTTATAATTACACTTGTTCTTATCGAGCCTCCTTCTAAAGAATCTTTTGCAAAAAAATAGGTAGATTGGATATTGTCAAATACCAACATAGAATTATAGTCAACACCTATAGGTGCTCCCATGCCCATACTTTGTTTATGTCCATAGTTGATTAGTCCTTTCTTATTAACTTGAGCTTGGGCACTAGTTAATATTAATGAATAAGTTAAGAAGATTATTATTTTCATATTATGTTAATTTATTAAAAACAGTTCTATTCTCTCATAGTTTATTTAGCAGGAAGCAACGAATTGATCAAGTATTGCTTCAGCATAATCGGCACATGTATAACCGGAATATTCGTAATCGATTACTCCGTCTCCTTCGCAATCTACTATAGTTGTAACATGGGTTACACCTCCAGCGCCTTCGCAAGGATATACAGTTATAGTTGCAATTAAATCTCCCTTAACTATTTGTTTAGTTATAGGTTTATTAATTGTCATTTTTTCTAAATTATTAGAATTAGGTTCAATTTTTCCATTTGTAAATGAAAAATTAAAAAATGCAAGCATTAAGATAAAAAGTACTTTTTTCATAATTTTTGAATTTAAAGGTTAAAAATAGTAATTGAATAGAACTGTTTAAAGTTAATTTTTTTTTCAATATTACTGCCAACGTCTCTGTATATGGCTCGTAGCGTGCAAATTATGAAATTATTTTCGGATTAAGCACGAGCCGAATTTTTTAATTTTTCTTATTATCTTTTTTCTCAATAAGCCAAATTAAAAAATTTGGCGGACTAGCAAATATGCCTTAACTTTGATTAAGCAACTGACTAGCTATGAGCTATATACGTTGTTGCCCACAGTGTTTTTCGAAGCGTAATGTTTTCAATGCTTTGATAAATTCCGCTTGAGTTTTTTCATTTAAGTACCATCCGTAAAATCCAATTCCGACCCTATTGTATTTTTCTTTGCTACCAGTTAAGTTTTCGATATAAATTCCGCTTCCTCCATAACCTTTGTTTCTCGGCGTAATTATTTTCGCTTTGAAACAATCAATAGAATCTAATTCAGTTTGGTATTGTAAATATTCTTTAAAATCAACATCTGTTTTAAATAAATCTTCGACAATTAGATGTTTCGTATTCGGCAATAATTCGCGTTCTTTTTTTGTCAGTTCTGCTAATCCGATAGAATCATAAACCATAGGATAATTACTCTTACTTAAGTCAGCAGAATATCTTCCAAAATCAAAATTTAGCGAATCGTTTTTATCCGTTATAATTCCGCCAACATAACTATCAATTCCTTTTCTTTCGTATTTATTCCATTTTTCAGGAACAGTAATTTCAAATTGTCCAAAGTCAATAACCTTATATTTCGGACTTGCGCAAGAGCAAATTAGAAGTATAATTATTATTGATAGCAGTTTTTTCATATTGTGGGCAACGTTTATGTATAAGAATAGATGCGGGTTTGTATGCGAGGATTTTCCGAAGGAAAATCAGATGCAGGCAAACACGCAATTGCCTTTGATAAAGCACTAAACCGCAATTATTTTTACACGGCTTAAGTTAGCATTTAAATAAAAAAGACTAATTTAAACATATAAAATAGAAAGCACAAAAGAGAGGAATAAGGTTAATATACACGGAGAGACTACAGATCTCGTCAACATTGTAAATCCCCTCTCTTTTCTACACAGATTTCGAACAGTTCTGTGAGGCTTTAAGACCTCGATTTTAAGTCGTTGAAACTCGCGTAGTATGTCCTTTCAAAAAAATAATTTGTTATGAATAAAGATATTAAATATTTTGGTATTGACATTAGTTATTTAGTTTTTGATGTCACAGATTCAGATGGTAATTATTATCAGTTTAAAAACAAGGTTTCAGGCTTTAAAGCATTTAGAAAACTTTTAAATTCTGAGAGTCATTGTGTGATGGAAGCTACAGGTTACTATCATTATCAGTTGGCTTATTATTTGTTTGAAGAAGGTCTAAATGTTTCAGTAGAAAACCCATTGTCTGTAAAACGATTTATCCAGATGAGGCTATCCAAGATTAAGACCGATAAGAGTGATTCAAAACTTATATGTTCTTATGCTGAGCAAGTAGAGTTAAAGCTTTGGAAAGGTAGTTCCAAGGAAGTACAGGAGTGTCTTCAAATTACCAGAACCCTTTCTGTGTACACAAAACAGCGTACAATGATAAAGAATAAACTTCATGGTGAATCTGTTTTAGGGGAACCAAGTAAAGCCATTGTAAGATCCTTAAAACGTAGTTTAAAACATTTAGATAAAGAGATGTCCAGCTTAGAAGAGTTATTGCTAGTTTTAGTAAAAGAGGCTCATAAAGATTTATTTACTCGAATAAAAACCATACCAGGAATCGGAAAAAAAACATCTATTATGTTAATCGTTTTAACAGGTGGTTTTGAACGCTTTTCGAGTGCAGCAGAATTATGTAGTTACGCAGGATTAACTCCAGTGATTAGGCAAAGTGGAAGTAGTATAAAAGGACGACCACGAATTAGTAAAATGGGCAATCAAAAACTCAGGAATTTATTATTTATGTGCAGTTTTACAGCTTGTAAATACAACAAAGCATGCAGGGATATTTATGAACGATTAGTAGCAAAAGGAAAGCGTAAAAAATTAGCATTAATAGCGGTATGTAATAAGCTACTAAAACAAGCTTTTGCTATTGCAAAATCGGGTTTAATATTTGACAAGGAATATAAAAGTACGCTAGTGAAAAATTAATAAGATTTTACTTGTTTTTTAGCACAGTACTTTGTTGTGCTTTCGTTATTTATTCCATTGGTTCTGCCCAATCTGAATTTCTCATAAAAACAGTATACTGGATATAAGGTTTACCTTTATCTGTCATTTCAAATGTATCTGTAACAGGAAGTAATTGTATAGTCCTATTCATTCTTTCAGAATTTGAATATGGACTATTTTTTCCGTCCATTTTTATTAACGATTTTTGATACTTTGGTGTCATTCTCTTAAAATCTTTTATCCCAACGATATACATAAAGAGCATATTATCGGCTGAAATAGGCATTCTGGTATAAGGTCCTTCATCACTCATGAATCCTGGCAATAGATTACTTGGCATCACCATATAACTATCATTCATCATAATGTTAACTGACATTATTTTATCTTCAAGGTCTAAATCTGATTGCCTAATTTTAGACGCCAAAGGATGATATCCATTTATCCTATATTGAAATACATGAGCTAAACCAAAATACCCATATAGTTTGTGCTCTTTTAGATTATAGCTTTTGTATAATTTACTAAAGTTAAGAAACATTACTTCTTCTCTGTTTACCTTGTCTTCAATATATTGAACATTAGACTTTAAGTAGGATAAGGTTAATAATATATCAGGGTCATCATTATGAATAGTTTCTAGTTCAATTATTAAATCATAAACTGATTTATTCTCGAAAGTATCTTTTATATTATTGGTAATATTTGGATAGAGTTCCTTTAGGTATTTTTTTAGTAAACCTTCATCTTGTATTTTATCTATTCCAATAATTTTAAATTTATGATTTTCAGGAAGTTTTTTATAATAGCGATGTAAAGTCAAGTATTTGTTGAAATAATCTTTGTTGTTTCTGCCTTGAATAACCACCCAATTCTTCAGTATTTCTTTGAGTTTTTTTTCATCTCCAGTTATAAGAAAATCATTAAGTAAACTAGCTTGTACAAAATCAAGTTCAGCGATGTAATGGTTAACATTGTGATTTTTATGAAGGAATTTGAAAAAATCAATATCAAACTTCGTTGGTTCATGGAATCCATGAATCTCACCCACTAATATTAACTGTTTTTTTTCGATATCTTTCCCTATTTTTTCATAGGTAAAAGTTTCATTTAAAGGAATAGTCTCACTATTATTTGATAAATATTTCACGAACTTACCTCCTGATATGTATTCCCACAGGTGAAACCCTCCATAAAGCAATCCAATAAGTATTGATGTAACAATTAAAATTTTAAATAACCCTTTAGAAATTTTTCTTATCATTTATTTTTTGTTTAATGAAGCACAACGTCTTCGGCTAAGGTTAGTACGGGATTAAATTAGCATTTAATTTCGGTTTAGCGATTAGCCAAAGCTTTTTATTTTGTTTTATATTTTTCTGTTCTAAAGCCAAATCAAAAGATTTGGCGGACTTTATAAAAATACACTAAACTTTGGATTAAGCACCAAAACCCGTATTAATTTTAGCCATTGTTAGCATTAGTTTTTCTTCTTTTAAATATATCCCAAAAACTGCTTTTCGTTTTTTCATTTAAATCTATGTCAAGTTCACATTCAATAGTATTATATGTCTCTATTATAGTCTCCTTTCCAAAAATAGATAAATAAAGGTCTCTATAATTTAAGTCCATCCATTGAAGAATATCAACACAATTAACTAAAACCGCATTATTAATTAAGTCAATATATTTTTCAGGAATCCAACTAAAAAGAAGTCCTTCCTTAATATTAAGATAAAACCAAGTATCAATGGGAGGTAAATCATAAATGTCAATTAAACCTTGAGACTCAGCTTCAGATGCTCCATCAGTTACTGAGCATTTGTATTCAGAAACCAAAATTCGTCCTTTAAATTCTTTAGCTATAATTTCTGTGGGTTGTTTTTTAATCGCCAACTGACTATGAAACAAATTGGGAACGATATCAGAAAAGTATTCGTCCTCGTTTAAATTCCATTTAGATAAAGTTAAATACTCAATATCTAAATATTCAAAATGTGTTAGTTCAAAATCAAAAATATGTTTTCCATTTATTACAGGGTTTATTGTTCTGAGTATAGATGCTAAATCTTTAGAAGTGTTTATCAATTTTTCTGCACAATAATGTTGAGTCAATTTTAGATTTTGAGTAAATTCCTTTTTATTAATCATTTTTGTGGGTAATTAATGCTAACGTTGATGTGTATGGTTAGTTGCGTGGTTAAGCAACTAATTTAGCAAATAAATCACAGATAGAATATTCCGTAGGAATGTTCGTAAGTCGGCAGTGACCAAGCAATTAATTATACACGGTGTTGTGTATTGTTTTTATCTTATTGCTTTGAATTACTCCGAAAACGCCTATTAGTGGGCGATAACATGATTTTTATCAAGTTAATTAAAGCAAAAAAACATAAGTAAAAGTATTATTTGTTGTACCTATTGTTATACCTTTGTTTTGTTTTGCGCTCTATTGCGTTCTTATTAAATCAATACATTATGGCTTCTATTAAAGTAATATTAAGAATAAATAAAATTGACAAATCAGGAAAATCTCCCTTATACCTTAGGGTTATAAAAGACAGAAAGACAAAATTTATTTCTTTAAGTTTAAAAATAAGTGAAAACGAATGGGATAGTGATAAGCAAATAGTTAAGAAAAACCATAGTAATTCAACTCGCTTAAATAAGTATATATCACAAAAAATTGCTGATGCTCAGGGTCAAATTGCTGATTTAGAAACTAAAAATTTATCAGCATCAGCAAGAAGATTGAAAGAAGCTATAAAAGGGAAGCCAAATGTAAATTTCTTTGAGTATTCTTATGATAGATGCGAAAAACAAAAACACACGTTGGCTTTGTCAACCTATAACAACTATAAAAACTATCTAAAAAAGTTTGAAAACTATATAGGGAATAAAGACATAACTTTTGATGATATTACAGTCACTACTTTAAAAAACTATGCAGGATATTGCAGTACAACTTTAGGTAATAACAATACAACTATTAATTTTTCATTAAAGATTCTCGGTCTTATGTTCAAAGAGGCTCAAAGAGAAGATTTAGTGCCTTTGAGCCATTTTCCTTTTAGTAAGTTTAGTGTAAAAAAATCAAAGAGTACGAAACGATTTTTATCAGCTAAACAACTAGAGGCATTTATGAAATTAGATGTTTCAGGTAAATCAAAAGCAGAAGTTATAAAAGATATGTTTATTTTTTCAGTTTTTTCAGGAGGATTACGGTTTGGTGACATTATAGAATTGAAATGGGAAAATTATGACTCAAAAGAGCATAAAATTACTAAGGTAATTCGTAAAACAAATAGGCAGCATAGTGTAAGAATTGGAAAAGTAGCAATTGATATTTTAAAGAAATACAAAAAATCAAATTCCATAGATAGTGATATAATTTTTCCATTTACAAATATTGATAAAGAGTATTTTACTAATCGAGAACAACGCTCTAAAGTTGTTAGGAAAGCTATTGCTTTAAGCTGTATGCATTTAACAAAAATGGGTAAGCGCTTGGAGTTGCCTTTTTCTTTGACATTTCATATCAGTAGGCATACTTTCGCTACTAGAGCATTAAATAATGGAATGAGAATCGAACATGTTTCCAAACTAATGGATCATTCTGATATTGGAATAACCCAAGTTTATGCAAAGATTATAAGTAGCGAATTAGATAATGCCGTGGATAAGTACATTAATTAAAAAAATATGAGTAAAACAATTAACGAGGTAATAAAACCTATTTTAAAAAAGATTTCTTTAGAAGCCTTAAATAAGGCTGAGAATAGTATAAAAAATGAAATTGAAGAAAAAATAGAGCATTTAGAGTTTTATGAGAAATTAAAATTTGTTTCTTCCAAATATAAGCAAATTCGAAAATTGATTGATGACAGCGATCATCCATATTATGCTAGAAGTGTGGACATGGAATATTGGTTACTTAATCAGTTTTCTTCTCGGCTGGTTCTGTTTGGAGAAAAGGAATATAATGGGCTTCAAGAAGCTTTATATCTTGGATACTATAAACTAAAATTAGGTGAAATATTAGGTCGTATTGAAAGTCAGATCCCTGCTTATTCCTTTAATGATTTCATAAATGGAAATGTAGATAAACACTTTGATTTAGATTTACATTTATGTCAAATGGATGAAGAAGATAATGATAAGATTTTTGCATGGCAAACTGATAGTTTGATAAATATCGTTTCATATGAACTAGAGTTGTTAATGGTGAATTTTGAAAAGCATTGTTCTAAAGTTAATAATCGTATAGAATTCATAAACAAGGAAATTGCAATTTTAGAAATAGATTTGAACCCAACAATTAGTTCAGGTAAAGAAATAAAGAGGATTTTATCTCAACTTTCAATATTTAATAATATTAAACTTGACTGTTTTAATGATGAACACTTATTATTAAATTATCCGATTTTTTTTGATAAGAAATTGAACTATTCTAAATTGAGTCCATCTAATATAGGTGAAGTTTTAAAAAAAATAGCTAAAGACCCTAAAGTTCTATGCAGTAATGAGTTTACTGTTTTTTATACTCTTAAGGCTTTCTTAAAACAACTTAATATATTGGTGAATGAAGAACCAGAACCTTTTAATGGGGGAATTCCTTATTCCATACCTTTTAATTTAATAAAGGACTATCTTGATGAAGTAGAAACAGAATGCGAATCATTAAAGGATCAAATTCATAATTACGTTTATAATTCTCAAGTTGCTCGCAATGATATCCAGACAAACTTAAAAGAGAGGTTTGAAAAGTATATAACGCAATATTACGATATGAAAAACAAAGAGGTTTTTTCATTATTAGTAGAAGATAAAAGAGATTTTTTAATATCTGACTTTAAAATAAATATTTTATTAAATAGCAAAATTAAAAAGTATTTAAAGAATTTTAAAAAGGCCTATATTTTAAAAAATACAAGTTTGGTAATCATCAATGTTTACAACGATTATTTTAAAACCCGTTCGATTTATTCTATTGATAGTCGTGCAACTTATTTACAAGTAACGGATATAGTAAACAAATTGGTTATTGATAAAAAAATTGATTATGTTATAGATGTTTTTATGCGTAGGTTCTTAGGGGAATTTAATAATTATTGTTTGCCACTAGATTTTTTAAATTATACCCATTACAAAATGAATACTAGGTTGTTTAATATGGGAATTAATCTCTTCAGTGATGTTATGGAAGACGCCAAGCATGATAATAAATCTCATTACTTACATAGTAGATTAAAAGACTTGAAATATTATATGTTTAAGTTAAAAAACGAGATGGACGAAAATTGTGATTATAAGGAAGAAGCAGAGAAATATCCTAAATTATTTCAAGAACTATTATCAATTGAACTTGATTTCATTCAAAATACATCGCATTTAAAACCATTGCACATTCCTTCTAATTCAATAATACCTCTGTTGGGAGAAAATGAAGATTATAATTTTGAGAATTTTGTAAATAAAAATACACAGGATTATATTTTGAGACTTCTCGAAGACTTATGCATTACTGTCGGAGGTAAAAATACTTTAAGTGAAAGAAAAAAAGGGGCGATAAGAGGAGTTGTAGATGCGTTATTGCATGAAAAAGTAATACCATCTTTAGAATCTTTAACACTCCATCAAATTATAGGAGATAAAATTGACTTAAAAATTAAATCTAAACTAGATGTTTCAAATATATCAACAGATTTTAAAAAGAAAACTTTAGAGTATATAAAAAATACTCCGCTCAATTAATAAATATAGTTTTTTTAGGGGGTTATAAGGTCATATAAGGTTTTATCAGGTATGATAGTTTTGAGCTTGTTAGCCCTCTAGAATTCACTTAATCTTGCTGCATAATTTTAAAAAAATCAGCAAATGAGCGCAGTAATTTTAACAACAGAACAGTTTAAAGAATTAGTAAATCGTTTAGATTCCCTAAACAGTAAATTAGAAAAAAACTCTACAGAGGTCAAAGAAACCTTCCTCGACAATCAAGATTTCATTCAATTAATGAACATAAGCAAACGTACCGCTCAAACATGGAGAGACGAGGGTATTGTGTCATTTTCCCAAATAGGTAGTAAAATCTATTATAAAATGAAGGATGTTGAAGTTTTATTAAATAAAAACTACAACAAAGCATTTTCTAACAGAAAAAGAAACTAATCTAAAATTATAAAAGGTAATGGCTAGACTTATAAAAAACGAAGACTTTCATGAAGCGCATCTTATGGAACAAATAACAGCAATTGAAAATCATACTAATCTTATGAAAAATCAATATTGTTTTGATTCAAGAGCAAACGAGTATTTTAATTGGATATTAGATAAAATGAATAAAGTGAAGATCTTAACCTTTCAAGATCCAAGGTTTGATTGGCAGATCTTACAATACGATATAGATAATTTGTTTAAACGAGCTAACGGTTCGCTTAAAGGGTTTAATATTTTAATTGATCTTGATTCAAACTCCCCTTATGAAATGGGATATCTAAAGTATAATATTTCAGAATTAAAAAAATAGCCTATGTTATATATAAGAATAGGAACGGACTATTATAAAAAAGGGGAAGTGCCACTTCATAGTGGTGATACTATCAAAACTTTATTAAAATGGAGGAAAAGTGAAATAATTACTGATGAAGGAAAAGATTATTTAGATAAAATAAAGAAATATGATGGGTTTTGTTTAATCCCTTCTCATAATAAGTATGAGCAAATTATTAATAATTTTTATAATAAATATGAACCATTAGACCATAATATGCTTAAAGGTAGTTTTCCTTCAATAATAAATTTTCTCAAGCATATTTTTGGTGAGCAATATGAGTTAGGATTAGATTATCTAACAATATTGTGGAATTTCCCAACTCAAATCTTACCTATTTTATGTTTAGTTAGTGATGAGCGAAAAACAGGTAAAACCACATTTTTGAATTTTTTGAAATTGATTTTTCAAGGAAATATGACAATTAATAAAAATGAAGACTTTAGAAGTCGTTTTAATTCCGACTGGTCATCTAAGTTAATAATAGCTGTAGATGAAGTTTTATTGGATAAGAAGGAAGATAGTGAGCGTATTAAAAATTTATCGACATCACAAAGTAATAAAATGGAATCTAAGGGGGTAGATAAAGTAGAATCATATTTTTTCGGAAAGTTTATTTTATGCTCAAACAATGAGGACAGTTTTATACAAATTGATAGTAAAGAAATTAGATATTGGGTTCTTAAAATTCCTAAATTAAAAAATGATAATGAAGACCCTGATTTACTATTACTCTTAAAAAAAGAACTCCCTTATTTTATGTTTTATTTAAATATCAGAAAAATAAATACACCAAAAAAAACGAGAATGTGGTTTTGTAAAAATGATATTTATACAAACGCTTTGGGTAATTTAGTCAAAGGGAACAAATCATATTTACATAAAGAAATCGAAGAGATTTTAATAGATGATTTCATAAAGTTTGAACAAAGTATTTTAAAGTATTCTTTAGGAGATTTAAACGAAATATTGTCTAAAAATAATGTGAGATCATCTAATGCAAAGATCTCGGAGGTATTAAAGTCTCATTTTAAACTAGAAAGTAAAAATGGGAGCTATTCAAAGTGTATTCTTAACCTAAATGGTAAAGGAGAGTATATTGTTTCTCATACTCGTCATAAAGGCAGGTATTTTACTTTCGAAAAAGAAGACTTCATTTCATAGCTGTATATGAATTAATAGTTTCTGGTTTTAAATTAGCAAAAAAGGTACAACATCAATAAGCAGATGTTGTACCTTTTTCGTTAATCGCATATCTGGTTTCAAAAACGAATAATTAATGTTGAATTGTTGAATTTTTATGTAATTATTTGGTTTTGTGGCTTTTATAATGAAAAATTTATTCAACATATGTTCAACAATCTTTTTCGGAGTTTCATTTCGAATATTATTTTCTTATGTTTTTTTTGTGTTTGTTGTCATTTTGTTGACCTAAAGTTTCAGTGTAAGTTTATGGTTTATAAAGGTTTAATAGCGTTTGTCAACAATTCAACAAAATAGTTTGAAGCATTCTATTTATTTTTCTAATCTTTAATTATTTTTAATTCAAATTCCAGTAAAAACAGGTGGTTAACTATCAATAGTTTGAGGTTCGAGTTTATAAAATTATAGGAGGATATTATAATCCTATATAAACCACTTAGAATAAGTTTAACTATTCAAATTGACTTTCTATTAGGTAAAACATAAGGAGAATCATAGTTATTTAATGATGGTGTACCTTTAAAAACCTAAAAAAGTATAGAAAAGCCTCAAATATAAATAACAATACTTAATCGAATATTCAATTTACGAGTACAGGCAATCTCATTCGTTGTTACATATCACGTTTTATTTATTTAAAATTTGCTATTCGCTTTTACATTATAAACTATAAATATGATTAATTAATAGGTAACGGTAATACAAATAAATGAAAGATTTATGTATCTGGCTTTTAGTTGTTTATGGTTTTGATAAATGAAAACACCTTAAAAAACCTAAAAAAGACCTTAGAATAAACCTAAAAAAGGTTCTGAGGAAATGCTAAAAAAATCTAGAAAGACCTTAAAAAAACTTAAAAAACCTTATATTAATTAAACCTTAATTCATGTAATTTAAAATTAATATTGAAAGTTTTGTATGAATCATTTACCTTTTAGAAAGTGCTTATTATTAGTAATAGCATACCCATGTATTCTTTTTTCTCAAACACCTGCATACTATTCAGGTATTGATTTCTCAAGATCAAGCGAAAATTTAAAAACACAACTCACAGCGTTGATTACTAATACACATTCAGTCCTTCTACCATACACATCAAGCTCCCTAAATACTTGGGATGTTTTAGTGGAATCTGATTTGGAGAGCCAGTTTAGTGATGAAGTCCTGTTGATATATGGTTACGACAATACAGATTTATTAACTAGCAATGATTATTCTCGTAATAAAGATTTATCATGTCATTCATCATCATGTTTAGGCTTATGGAATCGTGAACATGTTTTCTCTAAATCATTAGCAGATCCTAGTTTAGTAGATTCTTATCCTAGTGCTGGTACTGATGTTCATAATTTGAGAGCTTGTGATAGTCAAATGAATAGTTCTAGAAATAATCGAATTTTTCAAGACGGCACAGGAAATTCTCACATAACCTCCTTAGGTAATTTTTTTCCAGGAAACGAATGGAAAGGTGATGTTGCACGTATCATTATGTACATGTTTACACGATACCCTGAACAATGTGAAGCAAAAAATATTGGTTTTGGTGATTTAGATGAGACCTCTACTATGCCTGCTGTTTTTTTAGCTTGGAATGCTCAAGATCCAGTTTCTCAATATGAAAGAGATAGAAATGAGTCTATTTACTCAGTTCAAGGTAATAGAAATCCGTATATCGACAATCCATATTTGGCAACATTAATTTGGGGAGGTGAATTAGCTGAGGATACATGGGGAACATTAGGTTTAAAAGGTGAATTGATGGAGTCTTTTGCAATATATCCCACATATACTAAAGATTATGTTTACATCGATCAAATCGGTAATTATAGCAAATATAATTTTGTAATTATTAATGCATTAGGTCAAAGGGTCATGTCTTCAAAATTGGAACATATGATTGATGTTTCCAGCCTTGATGCTGGTGTTTATATTATGAAAGTACAAGGGTGTAAGTCGGTTATCACACAAAGAATAATTAAATCTTAATTTTTCATGTTAATTCATGTAATCAAGGTGCAATATTCTATGGGTAAGGACTTCAATTAAAATGAATACGCAAATAAAAATTTCTATAACTTTGTAAAATGCAATTAAGACAATTATATAAAACTCCCAATTTAACTTTTTATAAAGCCGATGTTAGTACCTCAGTACAACTCCCTTTTGTTGTCGAAGGTATTAGTGCAGGTTTTCCATCCCCAGCAGATGATTTTTTAGATATAAACATAGATTTGAACAAGCATCTTATAAAAAATCCAAGCACTACTTTTTATGGAAAAGTAAAGGGCGATTCAATGATTGATGCTGGTATTCATAATGGAGATTTATTAATTATTGACAAAAGCTTAGAGCCTAAAAATAATAAGATTGCAGTTTGCTTTATAGACGGTGAATTTACAGTGAAAAGAATAAAAATAGAGAAAGATATCGTTTGGTTAATTGCGGAGAACGAACAATATAAGCCGATAAAAGTTACTAAAGATAATGATTTTGTAATCTGGGGAATTGTTATTAACGTAGTTAAATATCTTTAAATGTTTGCACTTGTAGATTGTAATAACTTTTACGCTTCTTGTGAGCGTGTTTTTAATCCTAATTTGAATGGTAAGCCCGTTGTAGTGTTGTCTAACAATGATGGTTGTGTAATAGCACGTTCAAATGAAGCAAAGGAATTAGGTATTCCTATGGGAGCACCTGCTTTCGAATACAAAACTACTTTTGATAAATTTAAGATTAACGTATTTTCATCTAACTACGCTTTGTATGGAGATATGAGTAGTCGTATTATGACTTTACTTTCAGGTTTTACACCAGAAATAGAAATATATAGCATTGATGAAGCTTTTTTGAAGTTCGAAGGGTTCAAATATCATAATCTATTGGATTTAGGGAGTCAAATGCGAGATCAAGTAACAAAAGGTACAGGTGTGCCTATAAGTATTGGTTTTGCTCCAACAAAAGCTTTATCTAAGGTTGCAAATAAAATAGCGAAGAAGTATGCAAGTCGAACTGAAAGTGTTTACGTTATAGATAGTGATGAAATTAGGATTAAGGCTTTAAAGTGGTTGCCAATTGAAGATGTCTGGGGGATAGGAAGAAAACATGCAAAACGATTAAAAGAAATTAGAATAAAAAATGCCTATCAGTTTACAGAGTTGTCAGATGATTGGGTACGTAAAAATATGTCTATTGTGGGGCTCAGGCTCAAGAAAGAATTAGAAGGCGTGCCAACTTTAGATTTAGAATCAGTTGTAGATAAAAAGATGATTGCAACTACAAGATCATTTGAAAGAATGCTTACGAGCTATAATGATGTTAAAGAGCGAACATCGACATTTGCTGTCTCCTGTGCCGAAAAATTAAGAAATCAAGGTTCTCATTGTAATGCAGTCATGGTTTTTTTGCATACCAATGGTTTTCGAAAAGATTTACCACAATATGGAAGAAATATCATTATTAAATCTCCTTTTCCTACTAATTCAAGTATTGATATTATAAAGCTCGTGAATACGGCTTTAGAAGGCATTTATCAAGAAGGTTATCACTACAAAAAAGCAGGAGTTGTTGTCATGGATTTAACACCAATAGATCAAAAACAACTAACATTGTTTAATTCTGAAAACACTAAACATGATCCCATAATGAGTGTTGTAGATAGATTGAACAAGTCTTACGGAAACAATAAGGTGAAATTTGCTTCGCAATCTATGGGGAGACAATGGAAAATGAAACAAGAACATTTATCTCCTAGATACTCTACGAATATTAATGAAATTATATCTATTAAAGCGTAATTCGTATCTTTAGAAGGCTAAAAATAACTTAATCATGTGTTTTCACACCTCACAAACTAAAAAAGTCTTAGAACTTGAAAATAGATATGATGTTTCTCTTTCCGATTCCTATGCCCGAGAAGCTTATGATATACCGAGATATCATTTAAATGGTTTTACTCATCCTCATATGCTTATCATTCCACAAGAAAAATCATCTGTATTAGCACATGCTTTATGGGGTATCGTTCCACAAAACAAGGATTCTGAAGAAATATCAGATTATTACAAAGAAGCTGTTAGATTTGGCGGAGGTTTAAATGCGCAATCAGAAAAACTACAGGAACATTTTATTTATAAAAAATCAGTAAAAAGTAGGAGATGTATAATTCCTGTTACGGGTTTTTTTGAGCCGCATGAATATGAAGGTAAAAAATATCCATATTTCATTAAGGATAAAAATGATGATGTGTTGTCATTAGCGGGTATTTATACAATAATAAATCAGGTTGTAACTTTTACTATACTAACTAAACCAGCATCACCATTGTTTTCGAAAATTCATAATAAGAAAAACAGACAACCAGTAATCTTGGATAAAGATTTTGAACAAAACTGGTTAAGAGCTGATTTGAACGAGGGGGGAATAAATGAGTTGATAAACCTGAATTATAATGAGAATGAATTAAAGGCATATACTGTAAGTCGAGATTTATTTAGCCCTTTAATTAATAGTGACTCACCTTCAATTATGGAAGAGGTAAAGTATGAAGGTGTTTCGATTAATTAGATGAGTTTCTTTTTATAATCATATTTTTCTTTTAAAGTATTGAGCTAAATTAAGTTAAGATTGTAATTTTTAGTCAACCTATTTCAGGAAAATTCAGTTTCTATATGCTGTACAACGTCTCCGTATATGAAACGTAGCGTGTAAAAAGACACTATCGTTTCGGATTATAAACGAGCCGAATTTTTATTTTTTCTATTTATCTTTAATTTTCTAAATATACAAAAATAAAAATTTGGCGGACTTAATAAATAAGCAAAAACCTCTCGGAAAGCCTGTTATAGCTATGTTTTATATACATTGTTGTGCATAGTGCTTTTCACGTTCAGCTTGGTTTTCAATGTTTGTTATTTAGTTCAAAAGTGAGCGTTGGCAAGACATACTCTTTTACAGTTTGGGTGAAGCGTGGATGATGCGACTGTGAATGTGTATGGCTTTGAGCGTTGGCGTTTCGCTTATCATATGTTCAAATTTGTACCAAATCTTTTTCCGCTCCCAAATTCAATCAATCCCATTTCATTTTCTGTAATCGTACTGCGTTTAAGATTGCCAACAATGCAACACCAACATCTGCAAAAACAGCTTCCCACATTGTTGCCAAACCACCTGCTCCTAAAATTAGAACAATCACTTTTACTCCGAATGCCAAACCAATGTTCTGCCAAACAATTTTTCGGGTGGAACGACCTATTTGTATCGCTCTGACGACTTTTGATGGTTGGTCGGTTTGAATAATAACATCTGCGGTTTCAATCGCAACATCGCTACCCAAACCACCCATCGCAATTCCAACATCGCTTGCGGCCAATACTGGCGCATCATTTATTCCGTCGCCAATAAAAGCGATTTTGTTTTCTGGATTCTTCTTTAAAATTTCAACTTCATTCAGTTTGTCTTCGGGCAATAATCCGCCTTTTGCTATTTCAATATTTAATTCGGAAGCTACTTTTTGAGTGATAGAATTCTTATCGCCAGAAAGCATCATTATATTTTTAATTCCTACTTTATGCAATGCAATAATGGTTTCTTTTGCATCCTCCTTTAATTCGTCTGCAATGACAACATAACCAGCAAACTTCTTATCGATTGCTACCAATACAATAGATTCTACTATGTTTTCGGTTTCATTAAGAACTTCGATATTATTAGCAGTCATTAAAGCTTTATTTCCAACTAAAACCGTTTTACCGTTTACAATCCCTTTCAAACCTTTTCCAGCAATTTCTGAAACTTCTTTAGCATCAAAATCTGCTCCTTCTGCTTTGTATTCCCAAATTGCTTTTGCTATTGGATGCGTGGATTGTTCCTCCAATGCCATCAAGTATTTCATAAATTCGGTTTCTTCCCAACCAATTGCTTTTACTTCCTTAATTTTGAAAACACCTTTGGTAACTGTTCCAGTTTTGTCCATTACCAATGTATTAATTTTGGTCATTGCATCGAGAAAAGAAGCTCCTTTAAATAAAATTCCATTCTTTGAAGCTGCTCCCAAGCCACCGAAATAACCCAACGGTATTGAGATAACTAATGCACAAGGACACGATATAACCAAAAATATCAAGGCACGATATAACCAATCTCTAAACACATAATCATCTACAAAAAAGTAGGGTATTAATGTTACTCCAATGGCTAAAAACACAACGATTGGTGTATAAATACGCGCAAATTTTCTAATAAACAATTCGGTTTTTGATTTCCGTGCGGTTGCATTTTGCACCATATCAAGAATTCTGGCAATCGAACTATCTTTAAATTCTTTAGTTGTTTCAATTTCAATTACACCATCCATATTAATACTACCAGCAAATACTTTTTCGCCTTTTGCAATAGTATCTGGTTTACTTTCGCCAGTTAATGCTGCTGTGTTGAACGAGCCTTTTGCTGACAATAACTTACCATCCAACGGTACTTTTTCGCCTACACGCACCTGTACTTTTTCGCCTATTTCAACAGTTTCAGGATTTACGGAAATATACTCGTTGTTTCGATACACCAAAGCTTCGTTCGGTCTTACATCGAGCAATGCTTTGATATTAGATTTCGCTCTGTTGACTGCTGCATTTTGAAACAATTCGCCAACTGCATAAAATAACATAACTGCAACACCCTCGGGATATTCGCCAATAATGAATGCGCCGATAGTAGCTATAGACATTAAAAAGAACTCTGTAAAAACATCGCCTTTTTTTATACTTTCCCAACCTTCTTTTACAACAGGAAATCCAACTGGTAAATAAGCGATGCTATACCAAATAATGCGAATCCAATCTTTAAAAAATGCAACATCAAAGTAATCTAAAGCAATACCAACAATAAGCATTATGAAGCTTACTATTGCTGGAATATATGCCTTAAAATTATTCGGTTTACTTCCGTGATTATGACCATCATCGTGACTGTGTTCTTTTTCAGAATTTGGATTTAGGTCTTTTAAATTAAGTTTTTTCTTTTTCATTTATATTCAATTATAGTGTAAAGATGCTTAAAAAATAAGTGCTATGGAAGTGCATTTATTGACCACTACATTTATCGCAAATACCTTTTACTACCAAATTTATATCTTCGGAAATAAACCCGTTTGGCACTTTAATCTGTGGGATTTTATGTTCTGTTAAACAAACGGTTTCATTGCAATTATTGCAATGGAAATGTAAATGTAAATCGGTTTCAATTTCGCAATTACAACCTTTTTCGCAAAGTGCATATTTGGTAATTCCTGTGCCATCATCTATTTGATGAACGATTGCTTTTTCTTCAAATGTCTTAACCGTTCTGTACAAAGTTGTTCTATCTGCTTTTTCAAAAGCGTTTTCAATATCGCTTAATGTTACCGCTACTTGCTTTTGTGCAAGAAACTTATAAATAAGTAATCGCATTGCCGTAACTCGTATATCTTTTGACTCTAATAATTGTTCTATTGTTTGCATAATTAATGTGCGTGTTCTGCTTCGCCCTTTTTCATTTCTGCAATTAGGTAGTACGCATTGTTATAAGCAAACTTTGTATTTGTTGCTATTTCTTCGGGAAATTGAATTGCTACCCAATCGCTATCTTTATCTCCCAAAATAACCTCAATTGGTTTAAAACTCCAATCCACATTTTCTTTTTCAACTGAAAACACATAAAATTTGTCGCCTTCTTTTACAATAGCACTTTCTGGTAATGCCATTGTTTTAGTGCTTTCTGTCTGTATTCTTCCTTGAATGTACATTCCTGGAATTAAATTTCCTTTTTTGTTTTCAATTTCTGCGTGAACGTGAACCGCTTTTGGGTTATCCTCAAAAGTTTTGCTTACGGAATATATTTCTGCACTCAATTCATCATCTTCAATAGATTGTATATTAAAGGTAACTTTTTGACCTTTTTTTACTTTGTAAACATCTTTTTCAAAAACCATTAAATCTGCGTGAACGTGATGCGTATCTACAATTTCAAAGAGTTCGGTTTGTGGTTCAACATATTGTCCTGTTTTCACTTCCACCTTTTGCACATAACCTTCAATGGGACTGCGTAATGCCACACGTTGCGCTATCGTACCATTTGCGACTGAATTTGAATTAATATTCAACAATTTTAACTGTGCTGCCATTCCATTAACCATAGCTTTTGATGCGTCATATTCTGCTTCTGCTTTTTGAAAATTTGCACCAGAGCCTACACCTGCATCATATAATTTTTGTTGTCGTTCATAGTTTTTCTTTAGAAAAGTGCTGTTGCTATACGCATTCAAATAATCGGTTTGCATTTGTATAATATTGGGATGTGAAAGGTATGCAACAACTTGACCTTTGTTTACTTTGTCGCCTTCAATCACTTCAATAGAAACAACATTTGCACCAACAACCGAAGTTATGGCAGCTTCATTTTGTGGTGGCACTTCCAAAGTTCCGTTTGCTTCTACATAGCCACTCATATTGCGTGAGGAAATGGTGTCAATTTTCATTTTTAAGGCTTCAAATTGTTGTGATGATAACATAACTTCTTCTCCTTCGTGATGTTCTTCTTTAGGATTAGTATTGGTTTCCTTGTCGTGCGCGTGTCCATCTTCTTCATTGTGGTTTTCTTTATTGCCACAAGAGGTTGCTGAAAATGAAAGTATTAAAACTGTCAATATGATATATAATGTGTTTTTCATAATCTTAATTTTTAAAATATTGTAATTCGAAAGTGCTTTCTAAATAATTTGCCAAAGCTGTCTGTGCTTCAATTTCGCTCTGAATAGCTTCTTTTATAAGTTGTGTAAATGCCGAATAATCAATCTCGCCTTCTTTGTAAGCGAACAATGCGCCTGTTTTTTGGTCTTTTGTAAGTGGTAATACTTGTTCTTTATAAAAGAGCCACGATGTTTTCCACTTTAGATAGTTTTCTTTGGCTTGAATAAATTTAGATTCAACTTCGTTTTGTCTGAATTGAATAGTAGTTTCGGCAATTTGTTTGTCAATTTTTGCAGTTCTAATATTCGCTTTTGTTGTGCCAGATAGAAATGGAATTGATATACCAGCTTGATAGGTGTAAAAACCAGAATTACCATTTACGTTTTGCAAACCACCTTGAAGATTGAATTTGGGTAGATTTTCGGCTTTTGCAACTTTGTAATTTGCTTCTGCTTCATCTATTTGAATTTGTGCAAGGTTATATAAAGGATGTTCTTTTGCATTGAAATCGTTTATATCAATTTCATTAGTGATATCCAATTCGTCTGGTACGTTATAAAATTCATCCGAAACGAGCCATAGATTCAACTGCTGTAATGCAATTAGATAGTCACTCTTTGCTTGCAAAAACTTGTTTTGAATTTGCAATGCTTGGTTCTTTGCTGCGGAATATTCCAATTTTGAAATGGCTTCAACTTCATAATTTAATTCCACCGCTTTTTCAAAATTGGTGTAAATGGAATCCAATGCTGCATACAGATTATAATTTCGTTTACTCTGAAAGGCATTTGACCACGCTTTTTTAACTTCCAATTCCAATTCTAATTCTGAAAGTTGAAAGGCTTTTTGCGCTAACTGAATGCGTTGCTCCTGTAATTTTCGTTTTGGTGCAATACCAAAAACATCAATGTTAGATTGCCCAAGGCCAATGGTTGTGTAAATTCCTGTACCATTATTTAGTTCCTCGCCACCCGTGAAAATTTGAGTTGTGCCAAAATCATAAGCAGTACTTTTTAGCTGCTGTTGTTTTTCAATTTCCAACTGTCGTTGTTTTAAACTTGGATAGTTTTGCTTTGAAATGTTAACAGCTTCATTCATTGAAATAATTGGTAACGTATCGTTTACCTGCTGGGCATTTCCTGTTAATGGTAACAAAAATAAAAAGGCTATCATCGCAGTAACAATACTAACTTTTTTGTTGGGTCTAAACGTGAAGGATTTATTTTCTACCCAATGATATAAAATAGGAAGAACAAATAAAGTTAAAAGAGTAGAAGTCAACAAACCACCAATAACAACTGTTGCTAAAGGTCTTTGTACTTCAGCACCTGCCGATGATGAAATTGCCATAGGTAAGAAGCCCAAAACATCTGTAAAAGCGGTTAGCATAATAGGTCTTATTCTTCGTTTTGTACCTTCTATAATTCTATCTTTAAGATTAGTAACGCCTTCATCTTTTAGTTCATTCAATCCGCTAATCATTACCAAGCCATTTAAAACAGCAACACCAAACAAGACAATAAAACCGACACCTGCCGAAATACTGAAAGGCATATCCCTTAACCATAATGCAAAAACACCACCAATGGTTGCCATTGGGATTGCTATATAAATCATTAAGGTTTGTGGAAGTGATTTTAATGCAAAATAAATGAGAACAAAAATTAGCAATAACGCAATTGGTACAACGGTCTGTAAACGGTTGCTTGCTCGTTCCAGATTCTCAAAAGCACCACCATATCTAATGAAATAACCAGAAGGTAGTTCGAGATTGGCATCTAACTTTTCTTTGATTTCAGTTACCAAAGATTTCACATCACGACCTCTCACATTGATACCTACATACGTTCTTCGGTTGGTGTTATCCCTGCTTATTTGCATTGGGCCAGATTTAAAGCTAATATCTGCAACTTCGCGAAGCGGAATTTGAGTGCCAGATGGCAAATTTATATACAGATTTTGTACGTCTGAAATGTCCTTACGATTTTGGGAATCTAATCGTACCACTAAATCAAAACGTTTTTCGCCTTCAAAAATAACGCCTGCTGTTCCACCTGCAAATGCAGATTGTACAATTTGGTTTAACGTATTTATTTGAAGTCCGTACTGTGCTAATTTACTTCGGCTATACGTTATTGTCATTTGCGGTAAACCTGTGGTAGCTTCCGCTTTCATATCTCCAATACCTTCCGTTCCTGCAATTATTTTTGATATTTCTTCTGCCTTTTGGGAAAGCACATTTATATCTTCTCCATAAATTTTAATTGCAATATCTTCTCTAACACCTTCGAGTAATTCATTAAAACGCATTTCGATGGGTTGGGTAAATTCATAGTTTACACCGGGAATTATTTCAACCGCTTCTTTCATTTCTTCAATGAGTTCATCTTTAGTTGCAACGGTTGTCCACTCGCTTTTAGGTTTCAGAATTACAAAAATATCTGCAATATCCATAGGCATTGGGTCGGTTGGGATTTCAGCAACACCAATTCGACTTACAATTTTTTCAACTTCTGGAAACTTTGCTTTTACAATTTGCTCGATTTTAGTAGTTGTTTCGATAGTTTCGGTAAGTGAACTACCTGGTTTTAAAATGGCGTGAAATGCAATATCTCCTTCATCGAGTTGTGGAATAAATTCGCCACCCATTTTGCTGAAGGTAACCACAGCAATTCCGAATAGAACTACCGAAATACCAATGATAAGTTTTCCTTTTTTTAAGGATTTTTCTAATAAAGGTTGGTACTTGCGTTCTACCCAATGTACAAATTTGTCTCCATAAGATTTTTTGTCATTTTTTGGTGCTCTTAAAATCAAGGCAGACATCATTGGAACATACGTTAAACAAAGCACCATTGCGCCAATCATTGCAAAAATGAACGTCAATGCCATAGGTTTAAACATTTTGCCTTCAATACCTTCGAGAGCTAAAATGGGCAGAAATACAATTAAGATAATAAGCTGACCGAAAAAGGCAGCATTCATCATCTTTTTTGAAGCGTTTGATGCGATGCCATCACGTTCTTTGGAAGTCAATTTTTTCTTCTTGTAGAGTTGGGAAGCGATTAGGAAAACGGTACTTTCTACAATAATTACAGCACCATCGACAATAATCCCAAAATCTATTGCGCCCAAACTCATTAGGTTTGCCCAAACATCAAAAACATTCATTAATATAAATGCAAATAATAAGGATAGGGGAATAGTGGAAGCCACTATTAAGCCACCTCGCCAATTTCCCAATAAGAAAATAAGGACGAAGATTACTATTAATGCACCTTCAATAAGATTGGTTGCAACTGTTGAAGTGGTTTCAGCAATTAGTTTACTTCTGTCTAATAATGGTTCGATAATGACACCTTCGGGCAAAGATTTTTCAATTTGCGCCATTCTTTGCTTTACATTCTCAATAACATCGTTAGAATTTGCGCCTTTAAGCATCATTACTAAACCACCTACAACCTCACCTTCGCCATCTTGGGTCAATGCGCCATAACGGATTGCAGCACCAAATTGAACTTTTGCAATGTCTCCAATAGTAATAGGAATGTTATTTGTGTTTTTTACCGTAATGTTTTTTATATCGTCCAAACTGCGCACCAAACCTTCTCCACGAATGAAATTGGCTTGATGGTTTTTTTCAATATATGCGCCACCTGTGTTTTGGTTGTTCATTTCCAGCGCTTCAAAAACATCTGTGATTGTTATACCAATCGCCTTTAATTCGTTTGGGTCAACAGCAACTTCGTACTGTTTTATTTTACCGCCAATTGCGTTTACTTCTACAACACCTTCGACCATCGCCATTTGACGTTGTACAATCCAGTCTTGCATTGTTCTCAAATCGGTAACCGAATATTTGTCTTTATATTCTGGTTTTACTTTAAGTGTGTATTGGTAAATTTCTCCCAATCCCGAAGATATTGGTCCCATTGTAGGTGTACCAAAACCACTCGGAATTTGTTCTTTTACTTCGTTCAATTTTTCAGATACTAATTGACGAGGTAAATATGTTCCCATATCGTCGTCGAAAACGATGGTAACGACAGATAAGCCAAAGCGAGAAATGGAACGGATTTCCTTTACATTTGGCAAGTTGCTCATTGCAACTTCTACAGGATAGGTTACAAATTGTTCAATGTCCTGCGTTCCTAAATTTGGTGCTTGTGTAATGACTTGTACTTGGTTGTTGGTAATATCTGGAACAGCATCGATAGGCACTTGGGTCATACTACAAATACCAGCTGCTACAATGGTTAGCGTTAGCAAACCAATAATGAATTTGTTATTGATTGAAAAATCAATGATTTTATTAATCATAGAAAATGTGTTAATTCAGTTAAACATATCATTTTGCGCGAAGCGCAAAATAAAAGCGAAGCAACGCTTGTATAAAAAGGCGTTACGTTTGGATATAGCTATCCTTAAAAAAAACTGAATTATGCCCTTGGTGGCTGTAAAATGGAAGTGGTAAAATCTTTTTTTGTACCGTTTAGGTAAAGAAAATCTTGAGTAGAAATAATGTTAATATCGAGTGTTAAATCTGCAAAGTGCAAATATGTTGCGCTAATATGGCAACATTGGCAAATACAAAAAGGGGAACATAAATCTGAATCTTGGTGCTGATGGTCATTATCCATAGCTTGTGAGATTTCAGTTTTAACATCATTATCAGACACAACGTAATCTGCACAAGGTGTTAGATTAAGTGCGAAAATGTAAATTGATAATATAAATGCTAAATGTTTCATTAATACAAAGGTAAAAATAAATCAATGCAATGTTGTTGCAAAGTTGATTCTCTTTTTTTCGGTTGGTAAGTTCGGTGTTGCGCGTTGGCAAGAAACAGCTCTTTTATTTTTTTAGGCGTTGGCATTTCGCGTTGGCAAAAAAATGAATGTGCTGTTTGTGCGTTGGCTTTTTTAGTTCAAATGTTGATGGTTTGCACGATTTTCCGCATTATGCACAACATTGTATATAGTTAATACTAACTATATATATCTTATATGATTAATAGCACCTTACTTAAGGTGTTATTAAAGCTATTTGTTTTTCTAAAATTATTTATAGTATAAAATTCAAAATGAAAGCATAAGCTTGTATAAGCATTTCGAGATTCTTTAGGGAAGAATATTTGTTAAAAATATTAAAAGTTAATCATAACAAACACCTCAAATAGAATAAATTTTCAAACTGAAATTATTTTTGAGTTTAATATCAATATTTTACTTAAACAACATTCAGTGTGAAGGAAAAGTGTTTTATTTTTTTTTGTTGCACCTATGTTGTACCTTTTTTAAAAAGTCAAATATTCTTTTCTGATAATCAGTTATTTAATGTTCATGTCTAGATAACACGGTGTTACCACATGTTTTTTATTTTCCATTCAGAAAATCAGTCGTTCGATTTGACTTCTGATTGAGAATAGAAAAATCAAAATTAAAAGTGTAATTAAATTCGTTTTGAAATTCACGTATTCTTGTTTTCTAAATTCTTTTATTATTCTATAAACTAAGAATCCGCCAACAAGTAAAATCGGTAAAAAGTTTAAAATTAAATCGACGTACCACAATTCCGAGATTCGACTTGCAGTTGCTCCTTCTCCATAAATTCCCCAAAAAGCAAATATCTCAATCAAAATCAGAAGTAGCAGAATTCCGAAAAAGAGAATTGACCTAATTCCTATTCCGAGATAATTTGTCTTTATTTTTAAAAATTCGATTGTGTTCAATTCGGTCAGTTTTTTTAAATTCCATTCTCTTTAATCATAACTAAAATTATCGTTATTGCAATTCCGACAACAGAAGCTATAATATTCTTATTAATCAATTCCGATTTTTTAATCCCATAAACGTGATTACTTATTTTCTTTTTATTCATCAGTATGATAATCAGTAGTATGAGTAAGAACCCAACAATATTTATAATAATCAGAGTGTTATCAGTTAAGTCAATTTGAGTTGCGGGAAATGCCAAATTTGTAATCAAAAAATAGAAATAGGATTGGATTAAAATCCAACCAATTTTTTTATTTGTAAAAATTCCGACTATTGGAATTAGTAAGATTAGAGAAGGTCTTAAGTAATATTTATTAATAGCAATCTGAAAATATTGAGTTAGTTTGTCTGCATCCCAATCTCCGACAGCGAAGTAATAGTCAGTTATATTCGAAACTCCATAAATCAATGAAAAGATAAATAAGCATATTATCGATAGCTTAATTATTAAAATCAGGTAATTCTCTCTTATATGTTCAGCGGTTATTCTCAAATGTGTGGTAACGTTGTTGTATATGGTTTGTTGCGTGTTTCAAGCAACTAATTTAGTAAATAATTACCGACCAAGAAAGTGAAGTGCACCCAAATGTTTAGACAAATTTATAATTAATTTTGATAATAATTAGCTCGATATTCAATCGGGCTCATTCCATTTAAATTTTGTTTAATTCTCTCATTATTATAATATTTTATATAGACTTTAATCTCTTTTTTTAACTGAGATATCGACTTATATTTATTTATATAAAACAATTCAGATTTTAGAATACCGAAGAAATTTTCTATCACAGCGTTATCTAAACAATTTCCTTTACGAGACATACTCTGAGTAATTCCTTTTTCTGTTAATAATCTTCGATACTGTTTCATTTGATACTGCCATCCTTGATCTGAATGTAATATTAAATTTGTTTGATCTGGTATTTTCTTAAAAGACTTTTTCAGCATAATAGCTACTTGTTTAAAATCAGGTTTTTCAGATAATTGATAACTTATTATTTCTCTATTAAAGAGATCAATTATTGGAGATAGATATAGTTTTTTTCCTAAAACTTTAAATTCTGTAATATCTGTAGCCCATTTTTTATTTGGCCTAATAGCTTTAAAATTTCGTTGTAATATATTAGGAGCTGTTTCTCCTATTCGCCCTTTATAAGACTTGTATCTTTTAGCTCTGACTAAACTTTTTAAACCTAATTCACGCATCAACTTGAGTACTGTTTTATGATTTATTAGAGTGCCTATTTTGTTGATTTCTAAAGAGATTCTTCTATAGCCATATCTTCCTTTGTGACGATGATATATTTGATGAATCAATAGTTTTATCACTTTATATTTATCAACTAAAAGACTTCTTTTATGATGATAATAATAACTACTTCTTGCCATGTTCGTATGATATAATAAAATATCTAAATCATACTTATGCCTTAATTCTGTTATGGCTTTTGCTTTTTGTTTTGCTCTTGTTGAATTAAGGCCTGTAACTTTTTTAGCAAGTCCAGTTCTGCACGTAATGATTCATTTTCTAATAAAAGTTCCTCTTCTCTTGTTAAAGGTTTATTAGACTTTTTTTTAGCTCTCTTAAATTGCATAGATTTTGGTTTACCTCTAGGTTTAATGTTTAAGCCTACAATACCCTCTTTTGTATAATTACGTTGCCACTTCATAATTACAGATTTAGTAGGAATATTAAATTCTAAACAAGCTTGACTGAAAGATAATGAATCTTTGTCAATAGCTTTTAAAACTTTAAGTTTAAAAGGAATGCTATACACTTTGGTTTTTCTTGGTAATAGTGCTTTTTTACCATATTTTTCATAAAATCGAATCCAATCATGAAGGGTTGTATGATGACAACCATATAACTTAGACACATCTTCAACTGTTTGGTGATTTTTTAAAACTTGCTTTACACATCGAAGTTTAAATGCGTAATCATACTTGACTTTTCTTCCCATAATAATACCCTCAAATAGTGTCTAACTTTTTGGGAGCAGTTCAAAATCCGCGAGGATTTTCGTAAGTAGGCTAGAACTAGCAATAAATTATATACGGTGTTACCCAACGTTTTTATTCCGTTTTTTTTATTAATTTTCTTTTTCCGCCTTGTAATTCAGTCAGTTTTTTGTCTTTTATTTTCCATTCCAAATTTTTAAATACAATCCAATTAGCACTAGACAGAGCAAAAGTCAAACTATCTGTTCCGTTCAGAATTTTCGAGTTTAAAATCAAAGTATCATTTCTGTTTTTCCAAGTTCCTTGAGTAAAATCTGAACCGTGTCCTTTTCGTTTCCAATATTTAAACTCTCCGTTTTCGATTAACCTCATTTCGATATTTGCGTTTGCTTTTCCAATTCCGATATATTTTCCGATTAGCGATTCCGTTTTAATATTCAGATGTTGCGTTTTGCAACTCAATAAAGTCAGAATTGTTGCTAAAATAAAAACTGGTCTTATTTTCATTATACTGTTCTTTTTTTAAGGAAAATCAAGCACGAAATAATTGTCAAAATTAGAATTCCAATTGTTCCGTAAATTAACAGTTTCAGCCACATTATTACATCGTGAATTCCTGCTGCAAATTTATTTAATATTGGTTCTGAAAAAATAAATAGAAGCAAAGTCAGAATTAAGAATATTGCTAAATGGATTAGTATTATTTTCCTTTTACTCATTCAGTTTTTTAATGTTGGGTAACGTCTCGTATATGAAACGTAGCGTGTAAAAAAACGCAATCGTTTCGGATTATACACGAGCCGAATTTTTAAATTTTATTAATTATTTTATTTTTGGGAATTTGTCAAATTTAAAAATTTGGCGACTTTCCAAAAATGCCCAAACCATTGTATTAACAACGACTTTCGCTATTTTTTATATACATTGTTAGCACACGTTTTATTATATATTATAACTATAAGAATAGAACTCTTCATCTTTCACAAAACCAATTCTTTCATATAGTTTTTGAGCAATAAAATTATCTTTTGCTGTTCCTAAATCAACTCTTATTGCTCCATTTTTTTTAGCTAGTTCAAATGTCTTATTTATTAGTTTTTCAGCAATTCCTTTTTTACGATATTCCTGCTTTATAAATAAATCATTTAAAGTAATAGTTTTTCCAAGAGACACAGAACTGAATGAATAGTAATTCAGTACAAATCCTAATGGAACATTTTCAGAATTCAAGGCCAAGAATATCGTAGTTTCATTTTTTTCAATTCTTTCCTTTAGATAAGCTTTGTATTTAGTCTCATTAGAAGGCTTTTTATAAAAAACCATATATTGATTAAAAAGTTCCGCTATAATATCTAATTGCTCAATATTAGCTTCAATTATTTTTATATTCATTCTGTTTTTTTTAATGTGTGCTAACGTGATTGTGTATGGTTAGTTGCGTGATTTAAGCAACTAAGTTAGCAAATAAATCACAGATAGAATATTCCGCAGGAATGTTCGTAAGTAGGCTTAAAACAAGCAATTAATTATACACGGCTTAAGTTAGCATTTAAATAAAAAAGACTAATTTAAACATATAAAATAGAAAGCACAAAAGAGAGGAATAAGGTTAATATACACGGAGAGACTACAGATCTCGTCAACATTGTAAATCCCCTCTCTTTTCTACACAGATTTCGAACAGTTCTGTGAGGCTTTAAGACCTCGATTTTAAGTCGTTGAAACTCGCGTAGTATGTCCTTTCAAAAAAATAATTTGTTATGAATAAAGATATTAAATATTTTGGTATTGACATTAGTTATTTAGTTTTTGATGTCACAGATTCAGATGGTAATTATTATCAGTTTAAAAACAAGGTTTCAGGCTTTAAAGCATTTAGAAAACTTTTAAATTCTGAGAGTCATTGTGTGATGGAAGCTACAGGTTACTATCATTATCAGTTGGCTTATTATTTGTTTGAAGAAGGTCTAAATGTTTCAGTAGAAAACCCATTGTCTGTAAAACGATTTATCCAGATGAGGCTATCCAAGATTAAGACCGATAAGAGTGATTCAAAACTTATATGTTCTTATGCTGAGCAAGTAGAGTTAAAGCTTTGGAAAGGTAGTTCCAAGGAAGTACAGGAGTGTCTTCAAATTACCAGAACCCTTTCTGTGTACACAAAACAGCGTACAATGATAAAGAATAAACTTCATGGTGAATCTGTTTTAGGGGAACCAAGTAAAGCCATTGTAAGATCTTTAAAGCGTAGTTTAAAACATTTAGATAAAGAGATGTCCAGCTTAGAAGAGTTATTGCTAGTTTTAGTAAAAGAGGCTCATAAAGATTTATTTACTCGAATAAAAACCATACCAGGAATCGGAAAAAAAACATCTATTATGTTAATCGTTTTAACAGGTGGTTTTGAACGCTTTTCGAGTGCAGCAGAATTATGTAGTTACGCAGGATTAACTCCAGTGATTAGACAAAGTGGAAGTAGTATAAAAGGACGACCACGCATTAGTAAAATGGGCAATCAAAAACTCAGGAATTTATTATTTATGTGCAGTTTTACAGCTTGTAAATACAACAAAGCATGCAGGGATATTTATGAACGATTAGTAGCAAAAGGAAAGCGTAAAAAATTAGCATTAATAGCGGTATGTAATAAGCTACTAAAACAAGCTTTTGCTATTGCAAAATCGGGTTTAATATTTGACAAGGAATATAAAAGTACACTAGTGAAAAATTAATAAGATTTTACTTGTTTTTTAGCACAGTACTTTGTTGTGCATAGTTATTTTTCGCTTATTTCATATTCACATTTCATTTTCTGTAACTCTTTTTCCAGTTTTTTTATTTTTAAAATATTACCACTTTCAACTAAAACGGGTAAATTCTCAACATATTTAGTGATTTCTTTTAATTCGATTTTATGTTTACTTTTTAGATAAAGCATTACTTTCGATTTGTTGATTCCTAAATCAGTAATTTTAATATCATATGTTTTACTGTCATACGTACAAAAACCCTTTCCTTTCATTTTTAAAGCAGGCTTAATCTCAGATTTTGGTAAAATCGTATAATAGTATTCATCGTGAAACAATTCAATAAATAATAATTGAAAATCTATTTTCAAAAGTTCTTTATCCAATGCAGAGAATAGAAGTCCAATGTATTCACCACGTCTTATCTGTTCCCAATTTAGACCAGATTCAAATTTTTTAAGATTCCACTTAAACGTTGATTTATTATATGTTTTTAAGATTTTCGTTAATGAACTTTTTACTTGTCCTTTATATTCTTCTCCGCTCCAATCGACAGAAAATATTTTATTTACATATTTTCCGTACATAATTAAAAGATATTCAGGATATAAATATTCGTTTAATTCATCAAAATCATCTTTGTCAAACCATTTCAATAATAATTTTTCGTGTTTTAATTGAAATGATTCTAAGCCTAAAACATAATCATTAAAGAATGATTCAAAATCCGAAAATCTATCTTTCAAAATTAGTTCAGATATTTGCTTCAAATCACTATCCATTAAGTTTGTTTTTAATTATGCACAACGTTTATGTATAAGAATAGTTGCGGGTTTGTATGCGAGGATTTTCCGAAGGAAAATCAGACGTTACAAACACGCAACGATCTTTTGATTAAGCACTAAACCGCAATTATTTTTATACGGCTTAAGTTAGCATTTAAATAAAAAAGACTAATTTAAACATATAAAATAGAAAGCACAAAAGAGAGGAATAAGGTTAATTTATACGGAGAGACTTCAGATCTCGTCAACATTGTAAATCCCCTCTCTTTTCTACACAGATTTCGAACAGTTCTGTGAGGCTTTAAGACCTCGATTTTAAGTCGTTGAAACTCGCGTAGTATGTCCTTTCAAAAAAACAATTTGTTATGAATAAAGATATTAAATATTTTGGTATTGACATTAGTTATTTAGTTTTTGATGTCACAGATTCAGATGGTAATTATTATCAGTTTAAAAACAAGTTTTCAGGCTTTAAAGCCTTTAGAAAACTCTTAAATTCTGAGAGTCATTGCGTGATGGAAGCTACAGGTTACTATCATTATCAATTGGCTTATTATTTGTTTGAAGAAGGTCTAAATGTTTCAGTAGAAAATCCGTTGTCTGTAAAACGATTTATCCAGATGCGACTATCCAAGGTTAAGACCGATAAGAGTGATTCAAAACTTATATGTTCTTATGCTGAGCAAGTAGAGTTAAAACTTTGGAAAGGTAGTTCTAAGGAAGTACAGGAGTGTCTTCAAATTACCAGAACCCTTTCTGTATATACAAAACAGCGAACAATGATAAAGAATAAACTTCATGGTGAATCTGTTTTAGGGGAGCCAAGTAAAGCCATTGTGAGATCTTTAAAGCGTAGTTTAAAACATTTAGATAAAGAGATGTCCAGCTTAGAAGAGTTATTGCTAGTTTTAGTAAAAGAGGCTCATAAAGATTTATTTACTCGAAAAAAACCATACCAGGAATCGGAAAAAAAACATCTATTATGTTAATCGTTTTAACAGGTGGTTTTGAACGCTTTTCGAGTGCAGCAGAATTATGTAGTTACGCAGGATTAACTCCAGTGATTAGGCAAAGTGGAAGTAGTATAAAAGGACGACCACGCATTAGTAAAATGGGCAATCAAAAACTCAGGAATTTATTATTTATGTGCAGTTTTACAGCTTGTAAATACAACAAAGCATGCAGGGATATTTATGAACGATTAGTAGCAAAAGGAAAGAGTAAAAAATTAGCATTAATAGCGGTATGTAATAAGCTACTAAAACAAGCTTTTGCTATTGCAAAATCGGGTTTAATATTTGACAAGGAATATAAAAGTACGCTAGTGAAAAATTAATAAGATTTTACTTGTTTTTTAGCACAGTACTTTGTTGTGCATAGTTTTTATTATTTCAATTGTTTTTCCGTACTGTTCATATTTGGATATTCTTTGACGAATTTAATCAATACAGAATCTCCTAACCTAACTTTTTCAAATTCTCTTGAGTCAGGTATTGTCAATTGTGATTCATAGTTTATTCCATTATAATTAAATTCCGTTATAACATAAGGCGACGTTTTCGCACCATACTTCTTTTTTATTATAGTCCCATTTGTTAAGATTCCATCTTTGTCAATCCAATTTTGAACTCGGGAAGCGTTGAAATAAAGAATCAAAAAGAAAGATATTCCTACACCTAGTGATAAATTCACTGTCAATTTTCTTTTCTTTTTAGGTAATATTTCAGTCAGAATTCCGAAAATAATTGCAGTATTTGCTAAATGACAAAGTCCAAGCAAAACAAAGAATTTCATAAATTCTAATTCTTTGTACCAAAAAAAGTATAGAGTTAATTCTAAACTAATTATTATAATTCCAAAAACAATTAATACTCTTTTCAATCAGTTCAGATTATGGTTGGGTCAAATTATGCACAACGTTAAATGTATGGATAGTGCGTTTTTGTTTGCTGGGATTTTCCGTAGGAAAATCAGAAGCTAGCAAAAGAAGCACTTCCTTTAGTTTCAGCACTAATTTAAGCATTATTTATACATACTGTTAGCGTTCGTTACAAATTTTAGTTTTTTATACATCCCAAATTATTCGTACCGAATATAAATCCGTCGCAACAGTTGCGCAAAGCTTGGTAAATCGGATTCGTAAAGATTAGGTAGGAGTGAGGTCAGTCGTACGCAAAGATTGCGTAATTAATGTATCGGAAACCATTATTGATTTTAATCGACTTTTGAGTGAATTATCGTTTTTTTGAGCCGAGTAAGAAATGAACGCTAACAATTGTATATAGTTAGTACTAACTATATATCTCTTATATGATTAATAAGACCTTTACTTAAGGTTTTATTAAAGCTATTTGTTTTTATAAATTATTTATGATATAAAGTTCAAAATGAAAGCATAAGCTTATATAATCATTTCGAGATTCTTTAGGGAAGAATATTTGTTAAATATATTAAAAGTTAATCATAACTAACACCTCAAATAGAATAAATTTTCAAACTGAAATTATATTTGAGTTTAATATCAATATTTTTACTTAAATAACATTCATTGGGAAGGAAAAGTGTTTTTATTTTTTTTGTTGCACCTATGTTGTACCTTTTTTAAAAAAGTAAATATGATTTGTTGTTAATCAGTTGTTTAAGTTGTTAGTATAGATAACACGGTGTTACCAAACGGTTTTTATAATCCAAGGTCTTCGTAATTCCAAGATTCAATTTGGTTTTTCTTTTCGGTTCGATAGAAAATTGCGAATTCATTTCCAAAAACCCTGTCTGTATCTGGAACAAACAAACCACCTTTAAAAAACAATCTGTTTGAACGAATTCCATCATATTCAACTGTACTCAATACACATCTTCGGTAAAATTCACTATTCAAGCTATCTTTAAAAATTCTTTTGTTCAAAATAGCTTTCAGAATAGTATCCTTTTTATTTGTCAAAATGATTTGAGAAGCACAATCGTGGTAAATCTCTTTAAAATTATCATTAATATTTACAATGGAACTATCATTTAAGGAATAGGATTTTATTTCCAATCTATGTTTGTCGTTTCCAATATAGATATCTTGGACATTTTGAATAGTGTCAAAACCAGTCTCCCAATAAACAACAGTAGTATCTTTTGCTTTTAATTCCGTTTCTATTTTGAAATCAGTTGTTGATTCAAATTCAGATTGGTTTTTATCATTTTTTTTCCAGTCACAACCTGATAAAATCAAAAAGATAAATATTAAAATCAGAAGTTGTTTCATTTTTCGGTTTTCAACTGTTTGGTAACGGATATCGTATATTATTAGTAATGGCTAAAATATAAACTAACAATATGCAATGACCGACCATTGAAAAAAGTACTAACTATTAAAACAAAGCACTAAAGCCATTATTAATTATATACAGTGTTACACCCAGTAATTATGACGGATAATTCAGGACTGTTTTTCAAAACTTACGAGGTATTTAATTCAATTCAAACAGAATACCCAAAAACTCTTAATTCAATATTTCTTTATCAAAAAATGTTCGGATCAGAAGAGAATACTCTTCATTATTCAGAATGTATAAAAGATAAGGAAAATTTTTTAAGAATTAATCAAAACCTTCTAATCGCTTTGAGAGACTTTGATGCCTTTTTAGATAATCCTGATAATCTTTAGAATCTTTCTTTTTTATAAGTTCCTTAGATATTTCTAAAGCATTAATTATGTCAAATCGACCTATTTCTCTTGAGTCAACAGCACCTATATATGTTCTAATAGCTCTTTTGTCTGATTCACTGTAAAAAGAGTTGTGTTTTAAGTCTGATTCTAGATTAATAATGTCTTTTTCCGCAATTTTATTAGCCATTATTTCATTTCTGTTTATATACATTTTTTTTATTATTAATTACTAAATCCTATTTTAAGTCATGAGTGAAAAGTCAGAAGCACATAAGAGTTTGAGCATGAGTAAGGTCAGTCGGATAATTTATTTTTTATTTAAAAAGTCAATCTTGCTTAAATTCGCTTTTGTTGAGTACTTGTTGATTATTGCAAATTTACCACGAACATCTAAAAGAATATATTTAGATTCTTTATTGTTTTTTCTTGCATCAATAATTTTAATTCCCTTAGGTATTTCGTATGACTCAAAAACATCAGTAAAATCTCTGTCAAAATCTGATATTTTCTCCAAATCATACCTGTTTTTATCAGTTGATTCTTTGTTTACAATATACTCGTACCCTTCTATATTTCCAAAAACCCTAAACCCTTCAGGGAATTGGTATAAAAAAAATATACCTCCATTTTCATGTGAATTACCAAGAACTAATCCTCCGTCTCTACCGTCTATAAAATCATTTTTAGATATAAGATTATTAATAAAATCATCAGATAATAATTCTTTGTTGTAATGTTTGTACTTCATAAATATATATATGTTTTAAAAGACAAGCTAAGAATAAAGAAGCCTGTTACATCATTCATAAAAGGTTGTAATAAAGCTCCTGTTGGATTTGATTCAAAAAAAAACATAATGATTACTCGTCTAAAGAATATTGACTTTGAAAGTAATAAGTCAGAAGCGCATAAGAGTTCGAGCATGAGTAAGGTCAGTCAGTTTTTTTTAAATTTAGATTGGACTTTATTTTTGGTTGTCTGCTTTTCTTTTATTGCTGGTTCGTTATGTGCAATAGGATTAAAATGTCTTTTACGTTCGTTATTATAGCTCCAAGAACGAAAGCTATTATTGAATAAACAACATATCTTTTCATCTGTTTATTTTGTAACTCTAAATTTACTTTTGTCAACCTATCAATTTCGTCTTTTTGTTCTTGTCTTTCTTTTTCAATTTCATACGACTCATTAATAGCATTATTTTTACTTTTAATGTAATCTTCCCAACTATTATGTTCTAAAACATTTCTTCCGTTTTGAGTTATGTAAACAAGAGCGTCACAAGAAAACTCTCCTTTTTTACTTTTAATCAAGTCGTTTTCTTTTATATAATCTATTAATTCGTAATCACTTGATGCATTAGGTTCAATATTGTCTATAAATGCAAAAGCCATGTCACGCTCTTCTTTTAATAGTTTTAAAAAAGAATAAATCGTGTTTCCTTTATTTACATCTCTCTCCATTACTTTATTTATTAGACCTTAATTGTTTTTTATTGGGTGTAACTTATTTATATAGATTATTAAACACTCCATAATATGTCAAAACGGATGGATAAGAGTGTTTTTCTATAATGCAATCTACTCATATCTTTTATGTTTTAAAATCTGTTAGGCTAATATAGTTAGATTCTTACAAAGAATCAAAGGGGTTTTTAATATCTATAAGTTTAGTGGTAGATACATGGGTGTAAATCATGGTAGTTTTTGGACTGTTATGCCCAAGAAGTTCTTGAATATATCTTATGTCGGTTCCTGCTTCTAATAGATGTGTTGCGAAACTATGTCGTAATGTGTGTAAGGTTGAGTATTTTTTTATGCCTGCATTTAATAAGGATTTTTTAAATACTTGTCTAGCGCTTACTTGTGTATAGGGATCTCCAAATCGGCCTTCAAACAGATAACTATTAGGAGTGTAATGATTTATATAAGATTTTAGAATAGGTATTAATGCTTTAGACAGTAAGGTGTATCGGTCTTTTTTGCCCTTAGCGCTTTTTATGTGAATAAGACCTCGTTCAAAATCGATATCTTTAATTCGCAACTTCAAAGCTTCTCCTATACGCAATCCTGATGAGTATACTAAAATAAGTAAAGTTTTATGTTTTAGATTTTTTGTCGCATCGAATAAATTTTTTACATCAGATTTACTTAACACATTTGGTAGTTTGCGGTCCTTACTTGGGCGTTTAATATCAAAACTATCTACCTCTATGTTCTTGAAATCTATATAATGCTTTATACCGCTAATGCATTGGTTTTGATATGAAATAGATTTTTTAGCATTAAAAATAAAGTCGTAATTAAACTGCTCAATGCTTCTCGCAGAAATAAGGTTTAAGTTCTGGTAATTTAAATATCGCAAAAATGAAGAGGTTACATCTACATAGGTGTTTACAGTATTATGGCTAAAGCGTTTTTGTTCCAACCATTTTTTAAAGTGACTAATAGATACCCTCTGGTCATCGCTCAAAATGGGTAACTTATTTATTATAGATGTTTGCTTTACTTCTGGAAGATGCTTTGTTTTTTTTAAGACTCTAAAAGCTTCATAGTTAACATACCAACCTTGATTTCTAAAACATTGAAATAATTCATTTATTCTCGATTTATTATGATGAGTACAGAATATATTATATGTTTTACTCCATTTTACATGAGGTAAATCACTGGTGAAATTTTTTAAAGTATCACAGTCATAATCAAATTCAATAGCTATATACATGATTTTGTTATGCCAAAGAGGTTTTAAAATAATTTGAGTTTTATCAATCATGTTTTTTTGATAAAATTAATTAATCAAAATAATTTAGTCGTATCTTAAACGAATAGTATTCGTGTAATCTTCGTTTAAGTTAATATGAAATTAAAAAAGAATGAGTGTTTATCCTGCGGAAAAGAGCTGATAGGGCGATCAGATAAAGTTTACTGCGATTTGCATTGCAAAAGCTCATATCACTATCGGAAATCTTTAGATGAAGCACCAAGGTTTTACAATAAAGTAGATAACCAATTGAAACTAAATAGAAAAATTCTTAAAAACTTTAATAAATCGGGTAAAGCAACTGTAAGAGCAAAAGTGATTCTAGATTTAGGATTTAATCCAAAATATTTTACCCATTACTGGAAAAACAAAAAAAATGATATTTACCTATTTGTTTATGAATTTGGTTTTCTAAAAAAGAAAGAAAATAATGTAGAAAAATATATTTTAATAAAATGGCAAGAGTATATGGAGTAGTTCTTTTTGTATCGCAGGTTAATGAAATTTATATAAAAACAACAAAGCCCTGGATTATCCAAGGCTTTATTATTACTTAATTTAATGGGTTTTAATTAAAAGAAACCCATAGGTTTTTTGTCGTAAGAGATTAACATGTTTTTTACAACACGGTAATGATCTAAAGCCATTTTATGGTTTTCACGACCAAATCCAGATTCTTTAACACCACCAAAAGGAGCATGTGCTGGATAAGTATGGTATTGGTTTACCCAAACTCTACCAGCTTGTATAGCACGAGGTACTTGGTATAATTCGTGTGCATCTCTAGACCAAACACCAGCACCTAAACCGTAAGGCGTATCGTTTGCAATTGCAATAGCTTCTTCCGTAGAGCTAAATGTTGTTAAAGCTACAACCGGACCAAAAATTTCTTCTTGGAAAATACGCATCTTATTATTTCCTTTTAAAACTGTAGGTTGAATGTAGTATCCTTCAGAAAGTTCACCTTCATAATTACCAGCATCACCACCAGCAACAACTTCTGCTCCTTCATCTTTTCCTATTTTAATATAGTCAAGAATTTTGTCGTATTGTGGCTTAGAAACTTGAGAACCAATCATAGTCTCTGGATCTAACGGGTTTCCTGTTTTAATTGCTTTTAAACGCACTTTCATTTTTTCGATAAAAAGGTCTGCAATATCCTCATGCACTAAAATACGTGAAGGAGCAGTACAAATTTCACCTTGATTCAAAGAGAACATTAGTGCACCTTCAATAGCTTTACTAAAGAAATCGTCGTCATGATCTGCTACAGATGGAAAAAATACGTTTGGAGATTTACCACCTAATTCCATAGTTACAGGAATAATGTTTTCGGCAGCATTGTGTAAAACTTTACGCCCAGTTTCTGTAGAACCTGTAAAAGATAGTTTTGCAATACGTTTAGATGTTGCTAAAGCAGCACCAGCTTCTGCGCCAAAACCAGTTACAATGTTTAATACACCTGCAGGTAAGATATCACCAATAAGTTCCATTAATGCAATAACACTAGTAGGTGTTTGCTCTGCTGGTTTTACAACAGCTGTACAACCTGCGGCTAAAGCTGGAGCAATTTTCCATGCTAACATTAACATTGGAAAATTCCAAGGAATAATTTCTCCAACAACACCAACAGGTTCGTGCAATACAATGCTTACTGTGTTTTTGTCGTGTTCTGAAATACTACCTTCGTCTGCACGAATTACACCTGCGAAATAGCGGAAGTGATCGATACAATAAGGAATATCTGCTGCACGAGATTCGCGAATTGGTTTTCCGTTATCGATAGTTTCTAAAGTTGCTAAGTACTCGAAGTTATCTTCTATTACTTGTGCAATTTTCAATAACGCATTACTACGTTCTGTTGCTGAAGATGTACTCCAAGACGGGAATGCTTCGTGTGCTGCATCTAGCGCTAAATCTATATCTTCTTGTGTTGAGCGTGCTGCTTGCGTAAATACTTTTCCATCTACTGGAGAAACGTTATCGAAATATTGACCTTTTACAGGATCCACGAATTTACCGCCAATAAAGTTACCGTACCTTTCTTTAAATACTGGTTTTGTTACATTTGCCATAATTATAATTTTTAATTTTAATTATTAAATAGTGCTTGAAAAAACAAGCGTTGTTTAATTATGGTACAAATGTATGTTGGGTTATTACCTTTCTATTTATTGAAACGGCTCAATAACTTATGAAAAAAGGTCAATGTTGTTTATTATCAAAAAGAAATAGTTTGATGTGTTTTTAGTGATCTGTAAATCATTATGTTACGTATTGTTTTTCTAGTTTGAAATATCTGTTGGGCTAATTCCGAACTTGTTTTTAAAGGCTACACTAAAGTTAGACAGGTTGTTATAGCCAATTTCTAAGTAAATATCAGATGCTTTTAATTCACCTCCTTGTAACAATTCTTTAGCCTTTTGTAGGCGTTTATCTTGCAGCCATTTTCCTGGTGCTTGGTTGTATTCGTTTGTAAAATGACGTTTAAAAGTAGATAAACTCATATTACAGAGAAAAGCAATTTCTTCTAACTTTAAATTAGAATGCACATTGTTTTCTACTATGTTTTTAAATGGTGAAACATCTTTAGAAATTAGAGAATGTAAGTAATATTCAAAGGTATCACCATACTTATTTAATAAGTATAATAAAATTTCTTCAAACTTTAAAGCTAATAATGCATCGCTAAAATTGTGGTTTTCGAATGTATGTGATGCTAACGAACTAATAAAAGAAGCAATATATGCATCGTTTTCAATTACAAAATAGGGTACATCTTCTTTATACGGTTTAATGTCGTTGGTGTATTTGCTTAAAAAATCGGTTAGTTTTTCTTCAGAAAAGAAAAAGAGTTTACAGTAATAAATAGCTTCTGTGTCTAATAATTCTGTCCAAAGCCAATTTCCTTTTTTTAGTAATAATGATTGGTCTTTATTTACTGCAACCGATGTTCCTGCAAAATGCACTTGTTTTTTTCCTACTTGAAGAAAACTAAACATATTCATGCCTAAATTTACCTTACTTTTAACAACATCTGTGGTCATTTTAAAGTCGTAAACAAATAAATCAGGACTTTCTGTTTTGTCCTTAATGTAGAGTTCGGGTATGTTTTCTATTGGCATCTAGATTGTTTTTTGGCTAGCAGGTAATGTTCTTTTTTTTGCTTGTAGGGTAGAAGGTAAGCGCAGCCTTTTAAGTTCTTACTTGGCCAAATTTACATGTTTTGCTTTTAAATTAAGCCTAAGTCGCGCTATGGATTTGCACGTTGTTAATTTCTGTGGGTTTTTATATACTCAGTAGGGTCTAAATACCCTTCGGTATCAAAAGAATATCCGCCACCTATTGGAAGTCCAACTTGGCTTCTTAATTCTAAATGTAAGTGAGCAAGATATTACCCATTATTATTTCCTATTGTTCCAATTTTTTGCCCTTTTTCTATGTAATCTCCTTTTTTAATAATTATTTCATCACAATGTGCATATAGAGATTCAATTTGATTTTCATTATCAATATAATGTACTATTCTAATAACGTTTCCCCAACCTCCATAAACATTTTCAGCATAAGAGACATATCCATTTGCTATAGAATAAATCGGATCGCCTAAATCGGTATTTCCTCCTCCAACTCCATTCCAATCATCTCCTAAATGTTCGTTTTCTCCAAATTTTTGAGCATTATAATATTTTTTTGCATTTGGTTTTCCTACAGGGAAATCAAATCCATTTGTGAATTTTATCGTGTCAGCTTTTATAATCTTTATATTATTTTGAGCTGTATAACTAATGTTTTTTTTGGTGTCAGGTTTACAACTAAAAAATCCAATTATTAATATTAAAATTAAGTTTTTCATAATGTTTTGTTCTGAAATATGGCTGTAGGTTAAAATTAATTTTATGCTGTTTCTATCTCTGTTATTCGTTTATAAATGTTTCGTTCTTTTTAGGCGGAAAAATTATTACATGAGAATTATAATCATGGTAATCGGTAAATTTAGTTTTTAAAAATAGAGGCGTGCTCTTGCTTAAGTTGTGTTTTTCTGAAGGAGCTCCAAGCCAATTACATTCTTTTAAATAGTTAAACCTGGTTATCCAAGTGTGCCATCCCTGATTGCTAAAACCCCAGCCAAACTCATTTAGATTTAGAAGATTATTAATGTCGTCTTTATCATCATCAACATCAAAAACACCCGTTAAAGTAATGTTAGGTTGTTTCCAAACATGGTATTTTTTATCCTTTTTGTAATTCTTTAAACAGGCATCATATTCATTAGAGTTTTTTGAGATAAAAAGGTAGGCTTTCCAGTTGTAGAATTTAGTTAAAATATATCCTAAGCTCCAGCCAGCATGTTCACGGTTAGCCCATATTTTGGTATGATGTTTTTCAATAGTTTCAAATTCCTTTCCAAACCCAGCTTCTAAAGCTTTTACAGCAAATATGGTGCAGTGCATACTATCTAGCTTAATATCATTTTTTTCTAAAGCATATTTTTGAAAAACATTTATAGAGTCTGGTGAATCCTTGCTTAAACCTACTGAGTAATACCATTGTGTGCCATAGTATTTACTTGAGTTTAATCTATAGCCATTAAAATATTCGTTTTCTATGTCTGCTATTCGATTTATAGCTTCTGGAGAATTAAAATTAAGATATTCATTTTCAAGTTCACTTTTTGGTGTATAAACTATAGCGCTATCTATGACTTTCTTTTTTATATAAGTGCTTTTCTTTGTTTTTTCCTTACAGGAATAAAACAAAGATGAAATTGTTAGTAGAAAACAAATTACTTTTTTCATGATGTTTGCTAAGGTTTTAGCAATGTAATATTCAAATTTAAAAAATCAGCACTTAATAAGTAAGAAAAAACATCTTAATTTATGGATGGGTTTCTAAAGAGAATTTAAATCCTCTTTTACGTTTTAGAACTATCTTTTACACGAAAGCAAACTTCAAGCATTTGATACAAGTCTGGATGTTTTTTCTTCATCTTTTCAGGTTGTTCAAAAAAATATTCCGAAGCTACAGCTAAAAATTCGGCTTCATTGGTACCTCCATAATTTCTAATGTCAGATTTATTGTTATTTATATCCTCCATTTCTTTATGGATAATTTTTAACCAAGGTATAACGTAGGGCTGCTGTATTAAGGTTTCTGGTACGCCATCTGTTAAACCATCTAGTTTGTCTATTAAATGTACAAACTCATGAATACCTGTATTGTGAATATGAGATTTTTTTTGAAAACCACCGTGGAGTGCTTTTCGTGATAAAATCATTTGATGTTCAAATTGTCCGGTACCAACCATACCTGCAATTTGTCGGTTTTCATCGGTTTGGGCAAAACCTAAATTTTCATTAAAATGATCTGGATAAACCAAAACCGTACTTAAATTTTTGTAATGCCATTCCTCGAAATTAAAAACAGGAATAACAGCGCTACATGCAATTAATATTTTATCGAGATCTTCAAGGTTGAAACCTACACTTTCAATATTTACTTCACTTAAAAATACCATAATCCGCCGCTGGAATCGTTTTTGTTCAGCGGTAGATAAACCTTTATAAAAATTAACATGTCGCATGATTTTGTTATGCCAATTAGCGGGGAATTTTTCAGCCTTCTTCTTTTTAGTTGCATAAAGGGTGTAAAGAGCGAAAGCCACTAATAGTATAAAAGCAATAGTAAATGCCATAAAAAGATGGTTTAGTTTTTTGTAAAAGTATTCTATTTTTTAAAGAAAAGGAATTACCGTATATGTTGTAATGCCTTTTACTTGATAATAAAAGTGAACTTAATTCACTTCCTCTCTAAAAAAGAAAGTCCACCAAACAAAAACATAACAATTGCCATTAGCAATAATCCGTAAGCTTCTCGTGCTTCTTCTACATTTTTTATATCTCCTATACCTATTTCAAAACCTTCAAAAGTTTCTGGGTAGGCTGAGAAAAAACCGATTAAGAATAAAGTGCCAATAACAAGTAGAACCATTTTAGGCATTTTGTTAACGGCATAACTAAAACTAGCAATAGAAGCAATGGTATAAATAATAATCCATAATATAGGGTCTGGGTCGTTGTATTGCACAATAGCTCCAAAAATGAATAAAACACCAAATATAATACCGAGTACTTTTAATACTATTTTCATAATACGTGTAATATCGTTTTTGCTTATTCTAAAATAGAACTCTAGGTTAAAGAAGGCTAAGTTACTATATTTTTAAACTTTCCATTTGATTAAAAAAGGCTTAGTTGAATCGTTTCGGGTTAATTTAAAGATTAAACGTAGTAACATATTGATGGATTAAGCCGTTTATTTGTGGCTAGATATAAAATATGACTTTTTTAACCTGCTTACTTTTTGGATTTCTTATTGCTGCTTCCGGTAGTATTGTGCCTAGTTTTTTAAATCTTACAGTTGTTAAGTTTAGTTTGAAAAGTGGACGGAAATCGGCTTTTTATCTCATTGGTGGTTTTGCTACAGTATTGTTCTTTCAAGCTAATATAGGCGCATATCTTTCAAGCGTTTTAATGGAGAATTCAGAATATATTACCCTGATACAAAAAGTAGGTACAGGTATTCTTCTCCTATTATCAGCAAACTTTTTTAGGTTATATTTTACTTCAAAAAAGCAAATTAAAAAACAAGAAATCGATAAGTCTAAAGCTTACTTACACGGTATTGGTATGTCTTTATTAAATACTTTTGCCATTCCGTTTTACTTCACGTCTATTTCTTTGCTAATAGGTTTAGAGTATTTCGAATACTCACTTCTTAATAGTTTATATTTCTCTATAGGTTCTACGGCGGGCTCATTTACGTTGTATGCCGTGTATGCCACAGTAGCGAGCAGAATTGAACACAAGCTTACTTTTATAGCAACTAGAATGGATTTTATTTTAGGCTGTTTAACAGGAGTTGTTGGAGTTGGGAACTTAATTTATTTGTTGTAATTACCTATCAAATTAGTTTGTAGACAACATGAAATTAATAGAAGTAAATTATTCAAATCAGAACTAGATTTTCTATTTCCTTATTATCTATAATAAATTATATGAAACAAAAAGGTTCACTCCATTTAAAAATTTCAAATAAAGTGAACCTTTTGTATAAATAAAATTTTATTTCTTAACTAATCTTCGCATAGCAACCCATTGTTTTAGCATATCGCGAGCATCTTGAGCAGGATAACCTAAAACGGTTTGTCCGGCTTTTACATCGTTCATTACGCCAGATCCAGCACCTACGGTTGCTCCCGAATCAATGTTGGTATGGTCTTTAATAGAAGCGCTTCCGCCAATAATAACACCATCTCCAAGTGTAACAGAACCTGCAAGGCCACTATGTCCAGCCATAATACAAGATCGTCCCATAACACTATTGTGAGCCACCTGTACTAAATTATCAATTTTACAACCGTCGCCAATTATGGTAGAGCTGAATTTGGCTCTATCTACACATGAATTTGCTCCAATTTCAACAAAATGACCAATAATTACATTTCCTATTTGTGGTATTTTAACTAAGCCTCTACCATCGTCACTTGGTCTGTATCCAAAACCATCGGCACCAATACTTACATTAGTATGGAAAATACAGTTACTACCAATAATACAACGCTCGCGAATTACGGTACCCGACCAAACTATGGTTTTATCACCAATAATGGTTTCGTCAAAAACACAAACATTAGGGTATAGTATAACTTCGTTACCCAATTCTACATCTTTACCAACGTAGCAATTGGCTCCAATTTTACATCCGTTACCAATTTTTGCAGTTTCGTGTATAACGGCTGTTGGGTGAATATCGGTATCGAATACGGGAGCTGGCTGATTAAAAAGGTCCAGTATTTTAGCCATTGCTAAATCGGCATTTTTCACTTTAATAATAGCGCGATTATCTCCAGCTTCAATTTTTAAATTATCATTTACAACAGCAGCACATGCTTTAGAGTCGGCCCAAAATTTCACGTATTTAACACTTCCAACGAAAGTGATATGATTATTATTCGCGTTTTGTAATTGTTCTGGTCCGTTAATTTCTTGTGTAGTATGGCCAATTAATTCGCCTTGTAATACGTCGTTAATTTCCTCAATTGTATATGATGTCTTCAAATTTTATATGATTAGAATGTTAGTATTCGTAAATCTAACTGAAAAAAATAAAATAGTTCTAAAAGAACAGATTTTTTTTTCACTGATAGACCACGGAGTTCGGCTAAAACTAATGTTTAGCCAATGTGATTTCAACATGTTATAAACGATGAAAAGTGGAATCTATTATTTCTTTATTCTATTTTCATCGAAAGCAGAAGGTAATAATTTTGGAATAAATTTAATAACCAAAGGCAATAAAATGGCACCGCCTGGTAATAGAAAAATTGCTAAACTAGGTATGGATTTAAAAATATCTAATAGTTGGTCGGTTACTTTTTTCTGTTCCTCTTTGGTTAAATCTCTAACGGTAGACTGGGTAAGTAGAACCATAAGTTCCTTGCTATCCTTTAGTTCTTGATACAAGCGTTTACTATTTCTAGTAATAAGTTTGTATACCATTTTACTAGAATTATCGTAAAAACTGTGTACAATATTTTTAGAACTTAAAAGCGCAATATTGCCTTTGTTGGCTGTGTAGAAGGTGTTTACACTTTGGATGGATTGCTGAATACGTTCACTATTCAATCTTAAATCTTGACCTAGTTTTACTAAAAATTGATATTCTTTCTCGTCTATAATAGCATCACTCCAAGAGGCCATGCAGGCAATGTCTAAAATATAGTAGGCTTCCTTAGAAGTTTTTACCATAGCAACGGCTGCTTTATAATCTATATGCGTGTCGTTTTGGTAGCGTAAAGAAGATTCAAACAGTTTAATTAAACTTTCGTCATATTTGTTTTTAGAGGCTTTGGCATTCAAAACTTCTAAAGAAATAGAGGTAATGGCAGCTTCTAAATTTTTTAAATATTCAATCGAAATGGTTTCGTTTTTTAAATAGCCTTGGTACGCCAACACATCTATATATAGTAGCGCGTTAATAACAAAGTAGTTAAAGTTTTTTGTTAAAACATTAGCGTCTATTTGAACGCGTTTGTGAATTATTTTTTCGAGTTGCTCGTTCGATTTTTTACCACCTAATAAATCCTGAAAAAAAGTATTTTTAGATTCCTTAATAGTAGAATAAAAACCAATAACACTATCTACAAACTCGGCTTTAGAGTTCGATGTTTTGTGCGTGTATAAAAATGCTAGGCATAAATTGGTTTTACAAAGTTCTTCTTCTGTAAGGTCTTTATTTTCAAAAGTATGTTCTACAACTTCTAAATTGCTTCCGTAGATAAATCCAGAATCGCGCAATGCTTCATAAAAAGATTCTTTGTCTATATTAAATAGCGCATCCTTTTTACTAACATCTGTAAGCAATTTATTTATCCAACCAGAAGCCGATGGGTTCATTCTACTATCATTTTTAATAAGAGACAAAGATAAATTTTATATCCAATATTTAGGTGGTTTTTCGCTTTAACATAATTTTAACAAAACCGCTCTTGTTGTTTCTTCGTAGGTATGCGTGAATTCAAAAATTAACAGATTAACAAAAATTCAAAATCATGAAAAACTTAAAAAGAGTATTAGGAATTGGAGTAGTAGCTGCGGCTAGTGTCTTCATTTTAGCGGCAGATCATATCGATGCACCTGCTGTAAAAGGAGGAACAAGTGATATCACAGATTTTTATGCCTTTCAAGCTGAAAACACAAATAACTTAGTGTTTGTAGCAAACGTACAAGGTTTAATTAGCCCAAGCGCAACGGCCGATGCTGCATTTGATGAAAGTGTTTTAGTTGAAATTAATATTGATACCGATGGTGACAATATTGAAGACATGGTAATTCAAGCCATTCCGAGAGACGGAAAAATGTACTTTTTTGGACCAGTTGCACCATCGCAAACAGGACTTAATAGTACCATCGCAACTACAGCAACTAATACAGGTTGGGTAGATATTACAACGTATGGTGAAGCTGTTGTAACAGAAACTAATGCAATGGGTATGACGTTTTTTGCTGGCCCACGTGACGATCCGTTTTTTATGGATTTTGCACAATACTCTGCAATTATTGCTGGTACTGCTGATGGTTTTAACGATCCAGGAGCAGATACGTTTGCAGGTAGTAATGTAATGTCTATAGTAGTAGAAGTGCCAAAAAGTATGATTGGTGGTTCGGGAACTATTAACACTTGGGTAGAATCTAAAAAGAAATAAAAAATAACTAATTAAAATTATTAAGTATGAAAACTATAAAAAATATAAGTGTCGCATTTGCATTATCATTTTTAGCATTTAACTGCTCATCGGACGATGATAACAATATTGTAGAAAATATGGAGCCTGATTTTTCAGGAACATTTATGCAACAAGATCAAATGGGAAGACCTGCAGTAAATACTGTATTTGTTTCTGGATCTAGTAAAGATGATTTCAATGTTACTATTCCTTCAGAACAAAACGCTGCATTCCAAAGTATGTTTCAAGCAAATTTAGAAGGTTTAAGTCCTGCTTTTGCTAACACTGACGATAAAAATGCATTACAACAAGATGCTGCAACCTTTACAGGTTTACTTGCAACCGATGTTTTAAATGTATCCTTAGACGGAACAACAACTTTTTACGATGGTACTAATGTTTTAACAGGTCGTAATTTAACAGATGATGTTATTACTGTAGAGTTATTATTAATTTTTGGTGGTGAAGATTTTACTGAAAACCCTCAATTTTCTAATGATAATGTAAGTGCTAACGATAAAGACTTTTTGCCTTCATTTCCTTACCTAGCTTCTCCGTGGTAGAAGCCTATTTAGAGGTTGTTTAATTATTTTTTTAAACAGCCTCTTTATTTTTTTAACCTAAAAAAGAATCACAAAAAAATCACACTAAAAATCTAAAATCATGAAAATCATTCATCAACTGGCGTTTGTATTATTAGTAGCTTGTTTTGTAAGTTGTAATAATGCCGATAATAAAATTACCAACTCTAAAGATTATAATGTTTTTTTAGAAAACACAACCAATAAAGAATTAGCATTGGCTCAGGCCGATTTAAATTTTTGGAAACAAAAACTAGAAAAACAACCTAATCAATTTCCTTATTTATCAAAGGTATCTGCCTCACAATCTCAAATATTTGGAGTTACGGGTAATATTGAATCTCTTTTAGAGGCCGAAGAAAGTTTAATAAAAGCTAACGAGGCTGTAAACTATACTAGCACAGGCTATTTACGTGCTTTAGCAAGAAATTATATTTCGCAACACCGTTTTAAAGAAGCTTTAGGTTTACTTAAAAAAGCAGAAATTAATGGGGAACATTTAGAAAGTACTCAAAAAATGCTTTTCGATGTTAACCTAGAATTAGGAGATTTTGAAGCAGCAAAGAGTTATTTAGAAACTTTTAAAGATTTTGAAGATTTCGATTATATCATTCGTTTATCAAAATGGTCGGATGTTCGTGGCGATTTAGATGCTGCCATAAAATATATGGAACGTGCTAAAACCATGGCGGAATATACCAATATACCATCTACAAAAAAATGGGTATATACTAATTTAGCCGATTATTACGGGCACGCCGGAAAAATAGAAGCTGCTTATAAGCATTATTTAATGGCTTTAGAAATTGATCCGCAAGATGCTTATTCTAAAAAAGGAATTGCTTGGATTGTGTATTCTCACGAGAAAAACCCAAAGGAAGCGTTGCGCATTTTAGATTATGCTACTAGAACTCATTTATCTCCAGATTACTATTTACTGAAGGCAGATATTGCTGAATATCTAGAAGATGCTGAGCTGCAAAAAGAGCAATTAGAATTATACAAAAAAGCAGTAAGCAATACGCAATATGGCGATATGTATAATAAATATAACGCGCTTTTATTTGCTGAAGATATTAATATGAAAAACAAAGCTTTAGAAATAGCGTTAACCGAAATTGAAAATCGCCCAACACCACAATCCTACGATTTGTTAGCTTGGTCTTATTTTAATTTGGGAGACACTAAAAAAGCATTAACAGTTATGGAAGATTTTGTTGTTGGAAAAACATCAGAACCTGATGTGTTATACCATTTAGCACGTATCTATAAGGTTAACGGAAAGTTAAAAAAAGCCGAAGAATTAAAAAAAGAATTGAATAATAGTATTTTTGAACTTGGTCCTTTAATGGCCAATGAAATTCGTAATATTTAAATGTTTTATATGAATTATAGAAAATATCTTTCTACAGTTTTAGTTTTGTTTTTAGTTAATTTAGGGTTTTCACAACGTTTAAAAGGTGTGATAATAGATGGAAATAATCAGCCTTTAGAAGCTGCTTATGTTTATAACTTAAATTCAGAGACGCATGCGCACTCTTCTGCAAATGGTAGGTTTGTTTTAGATGAAAATAAAATAGGCGATTCACTTAAAGTTGGACTTCTAGGTTATAAAAATCAGATTTTGGTTTTAGAAGAGAAGGCTTTGACTTCTGGAATAACGATTACTTTACAAGAGAAAACATTTCAGTTAGAAGAGCTACACCTTAATGAGCAATTAAATGCGTTAAGCACAATTTCTCGATTAGATTTAAGTATCGATCCCGTAAACTCTTCGCAAGAAGTATTACGAAAAGTACCTGGTTTAATTATTGGTCAACACGCTGGTGGCGGAAAAGCAGAACAGCTTTTTTTAAGAGGTTTTGATATCGATCACGGAACCGATGTTGCCATTTCTGTAGACGGTATGCCAGTAAATATGGTGTCCCATGCACACGGGCAAGGGTATAGTGATTTACACTTTTTAATAGCCGAAACGGTTAACAAAATAGATTTTGGTAAAGGAAGTTATTATGCCAATAAAGGTGATTTTAACACCGCAGGTTATGTAGATTTTTCTACCAAAGATTATATAAAAGATAGTCAGGTTTCATTGTCTATTGGCCAATTTAACTCCTTAAGAACTCTTGGGATGTTTGATTTGTTGGGCGATTCTAAAAATGAAAACGCTTATATGGCCATTGAGTATTTAGAAAATGATGGCCCGTTTGAGTCTCCTCAAAATTTTAATAGACTTAATCTATTTGGAAAGTACACCGTTATTTCTCCAGAAAATAATAAATTAAGCTTAACACTGTCTCACTTTAAAAGTCGTTGGGATGCTTCTGGACAAATACCACAACGCGAAGTTGATAATGGAAATATTTCTAGATTTGGAGCTATCGATGATACCGAAGGTGGTAACACGCAACGTACCAATTTAAACATAGAATATAGTAAGTATATAAATGATGATACAAGGTTAAAAACCAATATGTTTTATACACATTCGGCATTCGAACTGTATTCTAATTTTACATTCTTTTTAGAAGATTCTGTAAATGGCGATCAAATAAAACAAATTGAAAATCGTGATATTTTTGGATTTAATAGTCGTTTAATTCATGATACTTATTTAGGGAAAACACCTGTAGTTTTAAGTGCAGGTGTAAGTTTAAGAAACGATGTTGCAAACGATACCGAGTTATCTAAAACGTTAAATAGAAGTACAACATTAGAGCAAGTGCAGTTGGGTGATATAAACCAAACTAACGCAAGTATGTTTGTAAATGCAGAATTTGAGTTTGGAAAACTTATTGTTGCTCCAGCTTTACGTTTAGAGCATTTTAAATTTATGTATAATGATAAACTACAAACAAACTACACGTCTTTAGATGAAACCAAAACAGCGTTGTTGCCTAAGTTAAATTTCTTTTATAACGCAAAAGATAATTTACAACTATACTTAAAATCGGGTATTGGTTTTCACTCTAATGATACACGAGTTGTTGTAACCAATGCTAGTGAAAATGTTTTGCCAAAAGCCTATGGCGTTGATCTTGGTAATATTTGGAAACCAATACCAAAATTAGTGGTTAATTCTACTTTATGGTATTTGTTTTTAGAGCAAGAGTTTGTGTATGTTGGCGATGCTGGTATTGTTGAACCTAGCGGAAGAACAAGACGTTATGGTGCAGATTTTGGTTTAAGATATCAATTAAACAATTGGTTGTTTTTAAATACCGATGCTACACTTACAAAAGCGCGTAGTATAGATGAAACTTCTGGTGAAGATTATATTCCGTTGGCTCCAGATTTCACTTTAACAGGTGGACTTACAGTTAATGATTTAAAAGGGTTTTCTGGAGGATTAAATTTTAGGTATATTGATGATAGACCAGCAAACGAAGATAATAGTATTGTTGCCAAAGGTTATTTTGTGAGCGATTTTAACGTGAATTACAGCATTAATAATTTAACGTTTGGTTTCGCTATAGAGAATCTTTTTGATACCGAATGGAACGAAACACAATTTGCTACAACCTCACGCTTACAGAATGAAACCGCACCTGTAGAAGAAATTCATTTTACACCAGGCACACCGTTTTCTAGTAAGTTTACTGTGAGTTATAGGTTTTAATTAAAGTACATTTTAAGAAGTGTAGTGATTTGAAAATATAAAGATTAAGCCAAGAATTTTGTGATTGATTTTGTTGGTTTTTTAGGTGAAAGCACTTGATTATAGAAATATAGTCAAGTGTTTTTTTATGCTTAATAATTAGGTTTTTAGAAGCTATTTAAAATAGACAGTAGTGAGGTGAATAATAAATAAGCTAAACCGCAATAGACGTAAAGAATAGAGCATTTCTGTGCCTTTTCCTAGTCATAGGAAACATAAATAAGAAGATAAAATGTTTTTAAAATGAATTAACTAGCCGCAACACCAAGTGTGTATAAAAACTCCATAGTTGGGGTTTCGCTTCCGCCAGCAGGCTCTAAGGTTATACCAAAAGCTTCACTTTGATTGGCATTTGCAATCTCAAATATTTTGTTGGTATCCGTAGCAAAACCGTCAATAGTACCTAAGCTTGTAGGTGTTAAAGGGCTAAGTTTTAAAGACCAAACTTGATATACTTTACCTTCTGGAGGTTCTGGTAATCCTTGCGCATCTAGAAAAATACGTTGTTCTTTTTTATCCCAATATACCTTCGCGTAAGTGCTAGCAAAATTTCCTTGACCAGCAAGAGGTATTTTAGTAATGGCATCGTCTCGTAAAACGGAAACCAGAGTTTGTGCTTCTTCTAAACTATTTTTAGAATTTGCAATTTGAGTTTCTAATAAGGCCTGTTTTACGTTGGCAACTTCTATATTAGATTGTAAAGTAGTGTTTTGGTTTACGGTCCATAATAGGCCGGCAGCCAAAACAACAGATGCTGCCCAACCGGTATAAGTAATCCAGTTGTATTTAGTGATCGATATAACTTTAGTATCGCTATTGCCTTTAAAACCTAAAGTCTTTTTGATACTCGTTAATATATAGTTTTTGTTTTTTGGAGCTGTAGCAGCAGTAAGTTTAATAACGGCGGCTTCAATATTTAAAACTTCTTGTAAAATTTCAGGATTTTTTTGCATAAGCGCATAGACCTCTTCGTTTTCTTTATCAGAAAGCGAACCAGCTACGTATAGCTCTAAAATTCCGGACTCTGTGTATGCGTTAATATCCATTTTAATTTTAAATAATGTTCAAAATATAGACTTAAAAGGTTTTAATTTAAAACCATGTTTCTAAGCTCTTTTATACAGTTTCTATTTCTTGTTTTAATCGTGCCAATAGGCATGTTCAATGTTTCGGAAGCTTCGGTTTGTGTGTAACCTTTAAAATAAAGAAGTTCTATAACTTCAATACATTTTTTAGCGAGTTTACCCACATAGTTTTTTATACCTATAGCATCCGTGGTATTATCTAGATTATCACTAGTTTCAAGTATATCTACGAAAAAAGAGGCATCAAGGTTTTGTTTTGTGTTTTTAAAACTTTTAGAGCGCGTTTTATCTATAGCCGCGTTTCTGGCAATGTTTAAAATCCAGGTGAAGAAACGACCTTTCTTACTCGAGTATGTGTCCGATTTATGCCAAGCTTTTACAAAAACATCTTGCATTATTTCTTCGGCAATATCGTTATTTCTAACAATGTTAAAAATAACGCCATGCATACTTTCGCTATACATGGCGTATAAACTTTCAAAAGCCTTTTCGTCTTTTTGTTTAAATTTTTCGACTAGAATATCTAAATCCATATATGGTTTTAAAAGTTGAGTGGTGTTTTGGGTAATGTTTAGTTTTCGCGTAAAAAAGTATTCACTTCAATAGCGACATCGTCCCAAGTTTTGCTAACACCATCTGGGCCTTTATGTAAATCGAAACATACTTTGTTTAACGATTCTAAAGCTCCTAATGCGTCCCATTCTTTTAAATCCATAACACCTGTCATTACTACACGACGTTCTTCTGTGATTTTAACCTCTAGAGGTAAATCGCTAGTAACACCGTTCATGGTAATCGCTGCAGAATAAGCACCATCTACATATTTAATTGTACCAGTTAATAACTCGGTGTCTAACATAGCTCCAAAAAATGAAGTTTTAATTTTAGCATCACGTGTGTTTGTTGCATCGTTAGTAAATACACTGCTTACTGGGATAGAAAAGCTTAAGTTGTTTAACGCTTCTTCTGGAGTTGCTCCAGCTTTTTCATCAAATCTTAAAACTTTAAATTCTCCACCAACAGGTTTTTTCTCTGTGGTTTTGTAAGCGGTCCATTTTACAGAAGTCGCTTCTGGCTTTACTACGTATTGTACAGCCGTTTCAGTTGTTACTGTTTCGGTTGTTGTGTTGTCTTTTTTTTCGTTTTTACAAGAGGCTAAACTTACAGCCATTGCTAAGAAAAGGATACTTATTTTTTTCATTTTATTATGCTTTTTTTATTTAGTCGAAAGTTAAGCCAATAATAAATGACATGCAAGATTTGGTATGATATATATCATATTTTTAGAACGGGAATTCTGCTAATTTTGAACTATAATTATTAGGTATGAACACATCATTAGTAGATAAATATAATATTTCTGGACCTCGATACACGAGCTATCCAACTGTTCCGTATTGGAATAATGAAACATTTTCGTTAAATCAATGGAAAGAATCATTAGTGCAATCTTTTAAAGAAAGTAACTCTAAAGAAGGAATTAGTCTATATATACATCTACCTTTTTGCGAAAGTTTATGCACCTTTTGTGGTTGTAATAAGCGTATTACAAAACAACACAGTGTAGAGTCGCCATATATAAATGCGGTTTTAAAAGAGTGGGATCTGTATTTAGAATTGTTTGATGAAAAACCGATAATTAAGGAATTACATTTAGGAGGAGGAACACCAACCTTTTTTAGTCCGGAGCATTTAAAAATATTAATAAATGGTATTTTAAATAGATCGGTTTTAGCCGATAATTATGAGTTTAGTTTTGAAGGTCACCCAAATAATACAACACGCGAGCATTTACAAGCACTTTTTGATGTTGGATTTAGACGCGTAAGTTACGGAGTGCAGGATTATAATGAAACGGTACAAAAAGCGATTCATCGTATTCAGCCCTTTGAAAATGTTAAACGTGCTACCGAAATAGCTAGAGAAGTGGGGTATACCTCTGTTGGTCACGATATTATTTTTGGTTTACCTTTTCAAACCATAGACCATGTAAAATCGACCATATTAAAAACAAAAGCATTATTGCCAGATCGATTGGCATTTTATAGCTACGCACATGTGCCATGGATAAAAGGAAATGGACAACGTGGTTTTAATGATAACGATTTACCAACACCAGAACTAAAAAGAAAACAATATGAGTTAGGTAAACAATTATTAGCAGAAGTAGGATATCATGAAATTGGTATGGATCATTTTGCATTAAAAACCGATAGCCTTTTTAAGTCTATGGAAAATGGAGATTTACACCGTAATTTTATGGGCTACACAGCCTCTAAAACACAAGCCATGATAGGTTTAGGTGTATCATCTATTAGTGATAGTTGGTACGGTTTTGCTCAAAACGTAAAAGGCTTAGAAAGCTATTACAATTTGTTGGAAGATAATATAATACCTGTTTATAGAGGTCATATTTTAAATGAAGAAGATTTGGTAATCAGGCAGCATATTCTTAATTTAATGTGTCGTTTTAAAACCAGTTGGACCAATGATGTACTTCGTTTTCCCGAATTGCCCGATACTTTAATTAGGTTAAAAGAAATGGAGCAAGATGGCTTATTAAAAATAGAAACAGATAGTATTGCCGTTACCGATAAAGGCCAACCATTTGTACGTAATATTTGTATGGCTTTCGATTTACTATTACAACGTAAACAGCCCGATACACAACTGTTTTCTATGACGGTTTAAAAAACCGCTACCAAATTAATTTAATATTTAGTAAGCTGTGATGGCTCTGAGATTTATAACAACTTAAAACCCAAGTAAAATGAAAAAAATTATTGTACCCGTCGATTTTTCAGAACATTCAGAATATGCTTTAAAAACAGCAGCAAAATTAGCAAAAAAACATGATGCTGAAGTGCTTGCATTGCATATGCTAGAAATGTCTACTGAAGCCCTTTCTGTCTCAGATGAACTTCTAGGACAAAAAGCAGTGTTTTTTATGAAATTAGCTGAAAAGAAGTTTAACGATTTCTTAGATAAAGATTATTTAGAAGGTGTTAAAATCACACCAATTATTAAGCATTTAAAAGTATTTAGTGAGGTTAACGATGTTGCTAAGCAACACGATGCAGATATTATAGTTATGGGCTCTCATGGCGCTAATGGCTTCGAAGAGATGTTTGTAGGTTCCAACACAGAACGTGTTGTACGTAGCTCAGAAATCCCTGTGCTTGTGGTTAAAAGCAATGTAGCCAATATTAATTTTGATGTTATTGCATTGGCTTGCGATTTCTCGGAAGAGTCTATAGGTTCATACCACCATACCATGGAAATGTTCCAAGATATTGTGTCTAAAATTTATTTAGTGCATGTTAATTTACCAAACGAAAAGTTTAGTAGCACAGCGCAATTAGAGAAAATGGCCGTTAACTTTTTTACAAAAGCTGATAAGCATTTAAGACGTTTAGAAAATGTACGTTATGTAAGCGACTATACTGTAGATGATGGTATTGTAAATTTCTCTAACAAAAACAACGTAGATTTAATTGTAATGCCAACCCATGGCAGAAAAGGTTTAGCTCGCTTTTTTAAAGGCAGCGTAGGGGAGGAAGTTGTAAACCATTCACCTATACCAGTATTAACATTAAAGATTTAATAGTATTTTTTTATTGTAATGGGGGTAATTTCGTCATTCTGATTAAACTCAGGGTGGCGAAATTATATTTTATAGCTATATCTAAAAATGGAAAATAAAACGTCTTAAATTTGGCAATCCATACTAGCTGAAACGGCATCCAAAACCGGAGCAGGAGAGAGGTAAGGAATCCCTAAGCCTAAACCACGAATAATAAATAGCACACCAATAATAACTACAAAAACAGGAATTGCTTTCTGTATTTTTTGGCGAGCGGCACCTTTTAAAAACTGCGAAAAATAAATAGCCGTCGTCATTAATGGTATGGTACCCAAACCAAAAACAGCCATGTATAGAGCTCCGTTTAATGCATTTCCGCTGGCAATAGACGCAAAAACAGCCATGTAAACTAAACCACAAGGTAAAAAACCATTTAAAAAACCAATGGTTAAAAAAGTATCCATTGTTTTTTTCTTCATAGCAGATCCTAAAGCCGATTTAACTTTAGAAATTAACTTGTAAACTGGTTTAGAGAAGTTGTATTTGTTAAATGTTCTCTGCGGAATTAAAACCACTAGAATCATTAAAATCCCAATAAAAATAGAGAGTTGTTGCTGGAACCCAAATAAGTATAAGCTTTTACCTATTAAGCCAAAAACAAGACCAATAACGCTATAAGCTAGTAGTTTTCCGAGGTGATAAACACCAATTTGTAATGCTTTTTTTAATGCATTATTTCGATCTACGGGCAGCATAAATGCAATGGGACCACACATGCCCACACAATGAAAACTACCTAAAAGGCCGAGTATAAATGCTGAGAAAAGCATGTTAATAAATTATAGATTCCTTAAATAAGTAAGAATTCCCCCTATATTGCCAGTCAATTTTAATGTTCCAACGACCATCTACCAAGCGTTTGTCAGGTATGAGCAAAGTAGAATCAGACAGTGAAACAATAGCAGTCTCAAAGTCTAGTTGTTTGTTAGATGGTCTATATAGGAACACTTTTCCTGTAATTTCTTTATAATCAAAACCCTTTGGGAATACCACTTTTAAGCCATCATTAGTGCGCAAGTAAGCAACGTTTACCGTTAATTCTTCCGATTTTTCAAGCTTATCGATGTCTTTTTGGTACAATAATTCTGCACCATAATAATCTTCAGTAACCAATTCGTTTTTAAACCTATTGTCCGCAAACATGGTTACAACAAAGTACATTATAAAAGCTATAAAGCCTATAAATGCAAGTACTACGCCAGTTCCCCAATTAAATTTCATCTCAATTATATTTTTTTAATTTCCGCGAAAGCGAAAACCTCATCATTACTAATTTTATATTTAGGGCATTACCCTGCGGGTCGGGCTATCACTACTCGCTCCCTTCCTTTGGTCGGGGAGCTTAAACATGCCGTTCTATCCCTAATGCAACTATGTGCTAAATTCCTTTTTAGTTTTTAGCAATAGGTTTATTTAAAACTACGCGGCCCTAAAAAGTTGGCTGTTGTTGTTTCAATTAATTTATCGCCAGAGTAAACTCCAATTTTAATTTTATTTCTATCTCCAGTTAATGCCGAATTATTTATTTCAACAAACAAAGTACCTTTCGATATTTCTTGCTTTGGCACTATAAAATGATCGTTTGTAGCAACCAATTTTAATTCCCCTTTATGCGACAGTAGTTTAAAGCTTACGCTCTCAATATCTTTAGATGTTTTGTTTACCAGCTTATAGGTAAACACATTACTAATAATGTTGTTTTCCTTGTGTTCGTAAAGTTGGCCTGGTAATCTCAAAATTGTCGCTTCAACATCGTTTCGTAAAAAAAGCATACCAACAAGTAAGCCGGTTAATATGGCTAATACTGCTATGTAACCTTTAATTCTTGGTGTTAATTTAAACGGTGTTTTCTTCTCTATATTTTCTTCGCTGGTATATCTAATTAAACCTTTTGGAAGGTTAATGCTTTCCATAATATGGTCGCACTCATCAATACAAGCTGTACAGTTCACGCACTCTAATTGTGTACCGTTTCTAATGTCTATACCTGTCGGGCACACATTAACACATTGCATACAATCTATACAGTCTCCATGGCCTAAAGCCTCGCGGTCTTCAGTTTTTCTGAATTTTTTTCTGCCATTTTCTGCCTCACCACGTTTATGGTCGTAGGCCACAACAATAGATTTGGTGTCTAAAAGTACACCTTGTAATCTACCGTAGGGACAGGCAATAATACAAACCTGTTCTCTAAACCAAGCAAAGACAAAATAGAATACTGCTGTAAATATGGTTAGAGATATAAGGGTGCTTAAATGCTCTGTCGGACCATCAATAATGTAAGATATTAACTTGTCGCTTCCTATTAAATAAGCCAAAAACACATTGGCGATTATAAAGGAAATCAGTATAAAAATTACCGTTTTTAATGTTTTCTTTCTAATCTTTTCGGCATTCCAAGGTTGTTTTGCCAAACGCATTTGTTTACCACGATCGCCTTCAATCCAATATTCAATACGTCTAAACACCATTTCCATAAAAATGGTTTGCGGACAAATCCATCCGCAGAAAATACGTCCGAATGCTACCGTAAATAAGGCAACAAACACAACACCAATAATCATCGATATTACAAATAGATGAAAATCTTGTGGCCAAAACGGGAAGCCAAAAATGTTAAAACGCCTCTCTAAAATGTTAAACATTAAAAACTGGTTGCCATTAATTTTAATAAATGGCGCCAATAATAAAAATGCTAATAGAGCATAGCTTACATATTTACGGTATTTGTAAAACTTGCCACTAGGTTTTTTAGGAAATACCCAAGCGCGTTTACCGTCTTCGGTAACCGTACCAATGGAATCTCTAAATGTTTCGTTGTCTGGCGTTTCCACAATGTTTGGTGTTAAATAGACCTGCTAGTTAGTTTTACTACCAGGTCTTGGATATATTAAGTTAGTTGTGTGCTTAGTTTACTTCTGCAGCGGCATCACCTTCTGGAGTCCAAATATCGCCTTGTGGCTCTTTTGGGTTTGCAGGTGTTGTACCTTGAAGACTTAAAACGTAACTAGAAACCTGTGCAATTTGTGCTGGTTTAAGTTGTGCTTTCCAGGCAATCATTCCTTTTCCAGAACGTCCACCTTCAGAAACTGTTTTAAATACGTGTTTAATATCACCACCTAAAATCCAGTTTTTATCGGTTAAGTTTGGTCCAATTCCACCACCACCGTCAGCCATATGGCAAGCCACACAGTTGCTTTCGAAAATGGTTTTTCCTGCCTTTAGATCCGATGCTTCAGTTAATAGAGTTACCGTATTAAAATCGACTAAATCTTTTGCTGTTTTTTTGTATTCTTCAATAGCTATTCTTGCTTCTGCTAGTTCAGTTTCTAATTCATCAATTTGATTATCTCCATTAAAAACTTCGTATTTCAACATGTAACCAATAGCAAAAATGATTGAAATATAAAAGGCGTATACCCACCATGGTGGTAAATTATTATCTAGTTCTTTTATGCCATCATAATTATGATCTAAAACAATTTCAGCTTCTTGTTCAATTGGTTTCTGACCTAATAATTTAATGTAGGTTTCTTTAATCCAAGTGAATTTATAGCCCAATTCTTTTTCAGCTAAAAAACGAGCTTTAGCTTCTGCATCTAATTTATGAAGCATAACATTTTCTAATGCTCCAATAACACCTTCAATAGCAATTAAAATTAGCAGCACTAAAATTAAAAATAATTGAACGGCAGTGTACTCCATAAAAGCGGGCTTTTCGCCAGAATCTACAAAGTATTCTGTTGCTGCGAAAATTATTAAAAAGGCTACGGGAATTCGTATCCAAGATGGAATTAGTTTTCTCATAATGTATCGTCGTTTTGAGTTTCTAAAGGCAGGTTGCTAACGTTTTGTATATAGTCTTTTTTCGCAGTAATTACCCACCAAAAAAGTAGTACAAAAAAAGTAAAGAATATCACTAACGACATTATTGGATAAATCTCGATGCCGTCAATACTCTCCATGTGGTATTTTACAAATTTCAACATGATTTTATATTGTTTTGGTGGTTATTATTTTTGTTCTGGTTTAACATGGATATCGGTACCTAATCGCTGTAAATAAGCAATAAGTGCAACAATTTCTCTGTTTTTCATTTCTATAAATGGCTCTCCGTTTTCGGCTGCATATTTTTTATCAGCTTCATAAGTTTTTGCAAAATCTGGATCTTGATATAGGTTTTGTTCAATTTGCCCACCTTGCTCTAACATAGCTTGTTGTGCATTATCAATTTCTTCTTGCGTGTATGGTACGCCTAAAGTTACCATAGCTTCCATTTTTGTTTCGGTTAACGATTTATCTAACTCACTACCTTCGCCAGTAATTAACCAAGGGTATCTTGGCATGATAGAACCCGATGAGGTACTTTGTGGGTCGTACATGTGGTTAAAGTGCCAGTTATCTGAATATTTAGCACCAATTCTATGTAAATCTGGTCCGGTACGTTTAGATCCCCAAAGGAATGGATGATCGTAAACAAATTCTCCAGCTTTAGAGTATTCTCCATAACGTTCAACTTCGTGTCTAAACGGACGAATCATTTGTGTGTGGCAGCCTACGCAGCCTTCACGTATATAAATATCTCGACCTTCTAACTCCAGTGGTGTATATGGTTTTACTGTAGAAATAGTTGGTATATTAGATTTTACCATAATGGTTGGTACAATTTGAATAATACCTCCAATTAATATGGCAATAGTTGCTAAAATGGTTAGTTGTATTGGTTTGCGTTCTAACCAAGTGTGCCATCCTTCGTTGGCAGTACGTTTTTTAGAAACGCGCTCTAAAGCTGGTGCTTCGGCTAATTCATCTTGAACTGTGCTACCTTGTCTAATCGTCATAATCACGTTATAAACTAAGATAAACATACCGATAATATATAAACTACCTCCAATAGCACGCATTAAGTACATTGGCATAATTTCAGTCACAGTTTCTAAGAAGTTACCGTAAACTAAAGTACCATCTGGATTAAATTGTTGCCACATAGAATACTGAGTAAAACCAGCAACATATAATGGTAAAGCATACATAATGATACCTAAAGTTCCTACCCAAAAGTGTAAGTTGGTTAAACCTGTAGAGTACATTTTTGTTTTAAATAATTTTGGTATTAAATAGTAGATAATACCAAAGGCCATAAACCCGTTCCAAGCTAATGCACCAACGTGTACGTGAGCAATAATCCAATCGGTAAAATGCGCTACGGCATTTACACTTTTAAGTGAAAGCATTGGGCCTTCAAACGTAGCCATACCATAACCGGTAATAGCAACAACCATGAATTTTAAAACAGGATCGGTACGTACTTTATCCCAAGCACCACGAAGTGTTAATAATCCATTAATCATACCACCCCAAGACGGCATTAATAACATTACTGAGAATGCAACACCTAAATTTTGTGCCCATTCTGGTAAAGCCGTGTATAGTAAGTGGTGAGGTCCAGCCCAGATATAAATAAATATAAGAGACCAAAAGTGTACAATCGATAATCTATATGAGTATACAGGTCTGTTGGCTGCTTTAGGAACAAAATAATACATAAGTCCTAAAAACGGTGTTGTTAAAAAGAAAGCAACCGCATTATGGCCGTACCACCATTGTACTAAGGCATCTTGAACACCCGCGTAAACAGAGTAACTTTTCATGCCACTTACAGGAAGTTCTAGACTGTTAAAGATATGTAGTACTGCAACAGTTACAAACGTGGCTAAGTAAAACCAAATGGCTACATATAAGTGACGTTGTCTACGTTTTAAAATAGTCCAAATCATGTTAATACCAAAAACAACCCAAATAACTGCAATAGCAATATCTATAGGCCATTCTAATTCGGCATACTCTTTAGAAGATGTATAACCTAATGGTAATGAAATAGCTGCTGCAACAATAATAAGTTGCCAACCCCAAAAGTTAATGTTACTTAACAGGTCGCTTGCCATTCTCGCTTTTAATAAACGCTGTAGCGAGTAATAAATACCAGCAAACATGGCGTTACCAACAAAAGCAAAAATTACAGCATTGGTGTGTAATGGTCTTAAGCGTCCAAAACTTAACCATGCAATTCCATCGGTTAAGTTGGGGAACAAAAACATAAAAGCAAGTAGTAAACCTACCGACATACCCACAACACCAAAAACGATGGTGGCGTAAATAAATTTTGTAACGATTTTATTATCGTACTTAAACTGTTGCATTTCCATAAATTAAAATGTTAATCGTTTTTAGTTAAAATTGTTTTTTCGGTTTTTTCTTTAACCAGTTCGTCTTCAAAAAGCATACGAACAGACGGCGTATAGCTATCATCAAACTGCCCATTACGAACAGCAATAATAAACGCCACAAAAAAGCCAATAGCAACAATAATGCTAATAGTTAGTAAAATATATATAACACTCATACCTAATTGAAGTTATGGATCAAAAGTACTTTGATAGCTATCGTTAAAACATGACATTTGTCATGTTTTAACGATTTTGATCCTATTTTGATTCAATAAAAATAAACTTTTTTCTAATTGTTTTATATTCTTACAGTTGGTTTTTTTTCTTTTGCAATTTTCGACCTAAAAGATTTGTGCTAACGGTTGTAAATATCACAATGCTAATAGAACTTAAAGGCATTAAAATAGCAGCAATAACGGGGGCTAATTGACCTGTTACGGCAAAATATAACCCAATACTGTTATAGAAAAAGGATAATAGAAAACTCCATTTTATAATTTTGATAGCCGATTTTGATGCTTTAATAAAATCATGCAATTGATTAAATTTTGAAGCATCGAGAATAGCATCACATGCTGGAGAAAATATGTTTACATTTTCTGATATGGCGATACCAACATTACTTTGTGCTAAGGCGCCAGCATCATTTAGTCCATCGCCTATCATTAAAACCTTTGCTCCAGATTTTTGATGATGTTTAATGTACTCTAGTTTATCTTCTGGTTTCTGGTTAAAAAACAGTTTCGTTTTTGCAGGCAATAGTTTAGTTAGGTTTTCTTGCTCACCAGCATTATCTCCTGAAAGGATTACTAAATCGTAATGTTTTTTTAATTTATTAAATAGTTTAGAAAGTCCTTTTCTGTATTTGTTGTAGAAAGTAAATCGTCCTTTATACTCGCTATTGGTGCTTACGTAAACAGCAGTGTTTAAAGTAGCCGTTTCTGCGGTGTAACCCACAAAAGGTGCAGAACCAATTTTAATAGTGTCTTGGTTATGTTTGGCTTCTATACCTTTACCAATATGTTCTTCGTAAGTATCTAGAGTAACAATATTGTGTTGATCTAAAAGCGAGTATAGCGATCTGCTTAATGGATGATTGGAGTTTCTTAAAGTGCTTCTAAGTAAAGATTCTTCATTGCCAGAAAGATTAGAGCCTTCGTACATTACAGAAGTTTCTTTATTCGCAGTAATGGTTCCGGTTTTATCGAAAATAATAGTGTTAATAGCTGCTAATTGTTCGATAACGGAAGCGTTTTTTGCATAGAACTTCAGTTTTCCGAAAATACGAAGTAAATTTCCGAAGGTAAAAGGAGCAGCCAATGCAATCGCACACGGACAAGCGATTATTAAAACAGCTGTAAAAACATTTAATGCTTTAGATGAATCCACAAAAAGCCAATATCCCGTAGCGATAAATGCAATGCTTAAAACAGCAATTGTGAATTTTTTACTAATAGCATTGGTTAATGTGGTAAAACCATCCTCTTTGTTTTTATTAAAAACATCGTTACTCCAAAGCTGGGTTAAATAACTTTGCTCTACGGTTTTTAATACATCTACTTCAATGCTGCCATTTAGTTGTTTTCCTCCTGCAAATAATTTATCGCCCGATCTTTTAGAAACAGCTTCAGATTCGCCTGTAACAAAACTATAATCAATACGTGCTTTTCCGTTAATTAATATACAGTCTACAGGAATTAACTCTTCATTCCTAATCAGTAATCTATCACCTTTTACAATATCGTAAACCTGAACAGATTCTTCTTTACCATCATTATACAATTTAGTGATTCCGATAGGGAAATACGATTTGTAATCTCTTTCAAAAGATAAAAAGTTGTATGTTTTCTGCTGAAAAAATTTACCAAGTAATAAGAAAAAGATAAGGCCAGTTAAACTATCGAAAAAACCTGTGCCTAAATCCAGGATAATTTCCGCAGTGCTTCTTACAAACAAAACCACAACACCTAAAGAAATAGGAACATCGATATTTAAAATTTTAGATCGTAAACCTTTATATGCTGAAATAAAATAATCTTGAGCTGAGTAAAAAACAACAGGAAGTGAGAACGAAAACATAAGCCATCTAAACACGGGAGCGTAAGTTTCAATCCAAAAACCAGTAACCTGAAAATATTCGGGAAAGGATAAAAACATCACGTTTCCGAAGGCAAAACCAGCAACACCTAGTTTATAAATAAGCGATCGGTCTACATTTTTTTTACCAACGCTATAATCGTCTAAACTAATAAAAGGCTCGTAACCAATGCTGCCTAAAAGTTTAACCAATTGCTTTATGGTAATGTTATTACAATTGTAAGTTACACGTACTGTTTTTTTACCAAAATTTACAATTGATGCACTTATAGCAGGGTTTAGTTTATTTAAATTTTCTAAAATCCAAATGCAAGAGCTGCAGTGAATATGAGGTATGTATAAGGTTGCAATTTGTGTTGTATCGTCGTTAAAATCTAATATGCTTTCAACAATTTTAGCATTGTCTAGAAAGTTGTATTTGCCTTCAATATCGCTAGGTTTGGCACCAGCAGATGCTTGTAAGTCGTAATAACACGTTAAATCGTTTACAGAGAAAATCTCGTATACGGTTTTACAGCCGTTACAACAAAACGGTTTATCATCAAATGTAATTTCAGCCGCAGACGCGTCTAAACCACAGTGAAAACATGGGGTTTTACTCATTTCTATTTGCTCATTTATACCTATTGCAAAATTCAGAAATCAACCGTATTTTAAATATGATATTAATCATGTTTTTGCTATTTTTACAAAGTACAAAATTTTACTACAAGGAAATTCTGACAGTATGAAATTAAGATAATTAGCTTAATTCTGTGTTTATCACTATTTCTGTTTTCGTGTTTCATGTAAGGTTTCAAAATCAATTTCAATAATGTTTCAGAATAGTGATCGAATTTTTAATGTGCTTTTTGAAGCTGTTTCAGAAGGTGTTATTGTTGTCGATAAAAATCAAAAAATTGTTGCAACCAACAAGTCTTCCGAGAGTATGTTTGGTTATACCAAAGAAGGATTATTAAATCAAGACTTAAATATTCTAATCCCTAAAACCTATCATGCCAATCATGGTGCTCATTTTGATGGCTTTATGAAGAATAAAGAAAGCCGTAAAATGGGGCGCGGTAGAGATTTGTATGGCGCTCATAAAGATGGTTCTACATTCCCCGTTGAAGCTGGATTAAATCCGTTAGAAATTGAAGGAGAAACGTTTATAATGACGTTGGTTATCGATATTTCTATACGTAAACAACAAGAACTTGAGTTACTAGAATTAAATAATGAATTAGAGAGAAAAGTTAACGAGCGTACCACAGAATTGAGTAGTACGGTTGAAAAACTAAAAGTTGTTAATGGTGAGCGGGATGAAGAAATAAAGAAACGTATTGATGCCCAAAATAAAATAAGTAATGCGCTTAAAAAAGAAAAAGAGCTTAATGAGTTGAAAACTAAATTCTTATCTTTAGTTTCTCATGAGTTTAAAACGCCTTTAAGTGGTATTTTAACATCGTCTATGTTGTTGAGTAAGTACAAATTAACAGAACAGCAGGAAAGACGCGATAAGCATATAAAAACAATTTCCGATAAGGTACATTACCTAAATAATATATTGAACGATTTTCTATCTATTGAAAAATTAGAGACTGGAAAAATGAATTATAAGTTAACTACATTTAAATTGAGTAAAGTAGTTAACGAAGTGGTTTACAATGCAAATATGCTTTTAAAAGATGGACAGAAAATTAATTACCCTGAGAATATCGATGAGTATTCAATGCATCAGGATGAGAAAATTTTGGAATTAGCATTATCTAACTTAGTGCATAACGCTATTAAGTATTCTTCGGAAAATACTATTGTCGATATCATGATTAAGCAAGATGATACCCATACTACATTCGATATAAAAGATAACGGTATTGGGATTCCGGAAAAAGATCAAAAAAGTATATTTAATCGCTATTTTAGAGCTGAAAATGCCTTGCTTGAACAAGGAACTGGTATTGGATTAAATATCGTGAAAAGCCATTTAGAAAACTTAGGCGGTACTATTAGTTTTAAAAGTGAAGAAAATAAAGGAAGTATATTTACAATTATAATAAAAAATAAAGCAGAATAATGAATAAAGTATTATTGATAGAAGATGATGTTGTTTTAAGAGAAAACACAGCAGAATTATTAGAACTGTCTAACTATAATATGATGACTGCTCGAAACGGGAAATTAGGGGTAGAATTGGCTATTGCAAATTTACCGGATATAATTGTATGCGATATCATGATGCCAGAACTCGATGGTTATGGTGTTTTAGAAGCGCTATCTAAAAACGAAACGACTAAGCATATTCCTTTTATATTTTTATCTGCAAAAACGGAACGTAGAGATGTGCGAAAAGGGATGGATTTGGGTGCCGACGATTATATTACCAAACCCTTTGAAGAAGACGAACTTATTAGTGCTATAGAAAGTAGATTGGCCAAAGCGGCTATTCTTAAAGATATAAACGATAAGAAGGAAGAAGCGGAAACTGATGAGTCTAATATTAGAACGCTTAATGATTTAAAAAACTTTTTTGATGATAATGGTGAAATAACAAAGTACGCAAAAGGCGATATTATTTATGAAGAAGGACAACACTCAAACTATATTTATTTAATAGCTAAAGGTTTAGTGAAGTCTCATAAGTTTGATGAAAAAGGGAAAGATTTAACAACTGCTTTGTATAAAGAAGACGATTTGTTTGGTTACACATCTTTTGTGCAAAATACAACCTACGAGGAATCTACAACCGCTATAAAAGAAACCACCTTAATTGGTGTTACAAAAAGCGCTTTAAAAGAGGTGCTTAATAACAACCACCAAGTTACCTTAGAATTAATACAATTACTAACAGAAAACCTAACCGATGTAAAAGATCATTTACTGCAAATGGCATACAGTTCGGTTAAAAAAAGAACAGCAAATACCATCTTACAATTTGCTGAAAAATTAAATAGAAACCCACAAGACACTATTAGAATTTCGCGTAACGATTTGGCCAGTGTTGCTGGTATTGCGACCGAAAGTTTAATTAGAACCTTATCTAGTTTCAAAGACAGCGGTATTATTGAAATTGAAGGTAGAAATATCAAAATTTTAGATTTAGATAAACTGCAACAAGTACGTTAAAATATCCTAAATATGGCGTGTTCATGATATTGGTCATATTTCCTTAAACATCCTGCCTTTATTTTTGTTCTCTAGAAGAAGATAGGCATGAAGAATATTTTAATACCCACAGATTTTTCTGAAAACGCTTGGAATGCCATAGAGTATGCGTTGCGTTTTTTTAGTAAGTCGTCGTGTAATTTTTACATATTGCACGTAAACACTTCCGAGGTTTCCAGATTTCAGGAACAAGTATCAGCAAATGACGATACCATAGTTTCTAGTGTCGTAAAAAGTCCGTCAAAAAAACTGCTACAACAAACCATAAAACGTATTATAAAAAGTCCTTATTTTAGTGATAAACACCGTTTTTATCCGGTTATGGATAATAACTATATTCTTAATTCTATTAGAAACCAGGTTACAGAAAAAAAGATTGATTTTATAGTCATGGGTACACGTGGCGCGTCTGGTTTAAAAAATTTAGCCGTTGGCAGTAACACCGGGAATGTAATTACAAAAGTAAAATGTACCACATTGGTTGTGCCCGAAAATGCAAAGTACGTTAGTCCAAAAGAAATTGCCTTTCCTACCGATTTTTCATTTTTCTATCATGTGGAAACCTTACAGCCTATGGCTGATATTATTGAGGCAAACCAAGCCGCGGTTAGAGCGCTTCATATCAATAAAAAAAGTACAGATCTAAATGAAGATCAACAAAAAAACAAAGAATTTTTAGACGATTATTTTAATAGTCACGAGCATACGTTTCATTTTTTAACAGATAATCATATAGAAGATGCTGTTCAGAATTTTGTTGAACATAAACAGATTAATTTAATTGCCATGATGGCTAAGAATTTAAATTATTTTCAAAAAATTCTATTTCATCCCACAACACCCAAAAAGCGCTATTATACCGATGTCCCTTTTTTAGTTTTACATTAAAATGGGGTTTTCATTCAAAATTATTTTAAAAGTAAAAACATCAAGATAGGTATGGGGAAGTGTGAACAATGTATAATAAAACAATTTAATTCAATGAAGTCTTTAACTAAAGATGAATTAATTCGTATTTCAGGCTGTAAAACTTCTAGAATCATTAAAAAGGGAGAAGTTATTTTCGAAGAAGGAGAAAATATTAACGGAGTCTATTGTATTAAAGATGGTATTTGTAAATTATCTAAACTAAGTGAAAACGGAAAAGATCAAATAGTGAAAATGGTTGTAAAAGGCCAATTGTTAGGGCAACGCTCACTAATAACTGAAGAAGTTTCTAACCTACAAGCTGTAGCGCTAAACGATATGGAAGTGTGTTTTATTCCTCGTGGAGAGATTATGGCAGACCTTCAAAACAATCTTAAATTCTCTTTTGATGTGCTTAAAGTTATGGCTAGAGATTTGCGAGAGTCCGATGATATTATTGTCAACATGGCTCAAAAAACAGTGCGTAAAAGACTGGCAGATGTGTTAATTTATCTACATAGTAATTTTGGTGAAAATACAGATGGTACATTAAGTATTTTGTTATCGCGAGAAGATTACGCTAATATTGTGGGCACTGCCACAGAATCTGCTATTCGTATTATTTCTCAACTAAAAAAAGAAAACCTTATTTCTACTAAAGGCAAGTATATTAAAATCGAAGATTTGGCGGGTTTAAAACGTGTAGAATAACATAGTATAACCGAACTCATTCTGCCCATAGATAATTCCGATTATCACTTGCTACTTTTTTGAATTTAAATTGAGTATTTTTATACAGTTATGAATAGAAATACATCAAGAAAAGGTTTTGTTTTTAAAACTTACGAAGCACCTTATCAATCTCCTTTCGATAAGTTGTTCGATATTTTTAAAGAACTAATTACACATACTTCTGGAGATTTTGACGAGGCTATAGATTGGTTGCGCGAACTCGATAAAGAATATACTTTAACCACTGCAGAATATACTATAGACGATTTTATTGAAGACCTTAAAAAGAAGGGCTACATAAAAGAAGAAATAGACCCAGATGGTAATGGCGGCATTGCGATTACTGCAAAAACCGAACGCGCTATTCGGCAGCAAGCCTTAGACCAGATTTTTGGTAATATAAAGCGTAGCGGACAAGGGAATCATAAAAGTAAAGGGCAGGGCACAGGCGACGAGCATACTGGCGATTTTAGAAACTATCAATTTGGTGATGCTTTAGATAAGGTATCGATGACGGAGAGTTTAAAAAATGCGCAAATTAATCATGGAATTTCTAATTTTACCTTATCGGAAGATGATTTAGTTGTTGAAGAAACCTTGCATAAAGCGCAAATGAGTACCGTGTTAATGATTGATATTAGCCACAGTATGATTTTGTATGGTGAAGATAGAATAACACCAGCTAAAAAAGTAGCCATGGCTTTAGCCGAATTAATTACCACGCGATATCCAAAAGATACACTCGATATTTTGGTGTTTGGTAACGATGCTTGGCAAATAGAAATTAAAGATTTGCCGTATTTAAAAGTTGGACCATACCACACAAATACCGTTGCTGGTTTACAATTGGCTATGGATTTACTCCGAAGAAAACGAAACACCAACAAGCAAATTTTTATGATAACCGACGGCAAACCAAGTTGCTTGCGTCTTCCGGATGGTCAATATTATAAAAACAGTAATGGCTTAGATACCCATATTGTAAATAAATGTTATGCCATGGCGCAACAAGCGAGGCGTTTACATATTCCTATTACAACCTTTATGATTGCGCAGGATAACTACTTAATGCAGTTTGTTCGCGAGTTTACAAAGGCCAACCAAGGGAAAGCGTTTTATACCGGTTTAAAAGGTTTAGGTGAAATGATTTTCGAAGATTACGAAACCAATAGAAAAAAACGAATTAAAGGATAAAAAATAAAATAAAGAGTTCAGAAAAAAAGATGAGTGCGAGTACTATTTTTTTCTAGAATCTCTTTTCTAAATATAAGATATGAAAATAGAAAACATAAAAACATTAGGTGAACTTAAAAAGTCAGGTTACAGCAGTAAATCAATAAAAGATGAATTGCGAGATAATTTAATCATAAAAATTAAAAATAAAGAAACCACTTTCGAAGGGGTTCATGGTTATGAAAATACCGTGATTCCTGAATTAGAGCGTGCAATTTTATCAAGGCATAATATTAATTTATTAGGTTTACGCGGACAAGCAAAAACACGTTTAGCACGTTTGATGCTGAATCTCTTAGATGAATACATTCCGTTTGTATCAGGTTCGGAAATTAATGACGATCCGTTACAGCCTATTTCAAGATTTGCCGTAGAGTTAATAAAAGAAAAGGGAGACGATACACCAATTTCTTGGTTACATAGAAGTGACAGATTTGCAGAAAAATTAGCAACGCCAGATGTTACGGTTGCCGATATTATTGGAGACGTCGACCCTATAAAGGCTGCAAATTTAAAGTTAAGTTATGCCGATGATCGAGTAATTCATTATGGTATGATTCCGAGAGCAAATCGTTGTATTTTCGTAATTAACGAACTTCCCGATTTACAAGCTAGAATACAAGTAGCCTTATTTAATATTTTACAAGAAGGTGATATTCAAATTAGAGGTTTTAAGCTGAGGTTGCCTTTAGATATTCAGTTTTTATTTACGGCAAACCCAGAAGATTATACCAATAGAGGGAGTATTGTAACGCCTTTAAAGGATAGAATTGGGTCGCAAATATTAACGCATTACCCTGAAGATATTGAAACGGCTAGACGTATTACGGAGCAAGAATCTAATTTAGTTGAAGGACAAAAAAGCACCGTAAAGGTTCCTGATTTTGCTAAAGACCTTTTGGAGCAAATTGTTTTTGAAGCTAGAGAAAGTGAATATATAGATGCAAAAAGTGGTGTAAGTGCTAGGCTGAGTATAACAGCATTTGAAAATTTATTAAGCACAGCCGAAAGACGTGCTCTAATTTGTGGAGACGATAGTACTATGGTTCGTTTAAGTGACTTTTCTGGGATTATTCCAGCAATAACCGGTAAGGTTGAGTTGGTTTATGAAGGTGAGCAAGAAGGCGCTGCTGTGGTGGCTTACAATCTAATAGGTGAAGCTGTAAAGAGTCTGTTTGAAGAATTTTTTCCGAAGATAAGCAAACTTCAAAAGCAAGATGAAGAAGGCCCGTATGATGATATTGTATCATGGTTTTTTAACGAAAAAGAAGGTTTTGAATTGTTAGACGATTTAAAAAACAAAGAATATACTAATTTACTAGATGCTATTTCTCCTTTAGACGACTTGCTTGGCGAGTATCAGCCTAACTTAAAACCCGAAGATACTTATTTCATGAAAGAGTTTGTGCTTTGGGCATTAGTAGAGTTTAAATTATTAAGTAAACAACGTTTTTCCGAAGGCACTCAATTTAGAGATCCTTATGGAAGTTTTATAAGTGGTATTTAATCACTTGATAAATATGTTATTAATTAAAAAAGCGCTAAGAAATAAATTTTCTTATCGCTTTTTTTTTTTGGTTCACCAATTATCATATACTCAAAAATTATAGTGCTGTTTTTAAGATTTCGTAGTCTATATCTTTCTGTTTCCTATATAAGGAAAACACTTTTGGTTTAATCTGTTTTCTTTGGTTTTTTGACTAAAAACCCTTATTTTATACTCAAAATAGAGTGAAAATTGACAATAATGGATAAATTTTAAAGATTTTATGGAAAAACCTAATAGTGAAATTCAACATGATATCAATCTATTATCTTTTGATATAGACAACACGCTTATAGATTTTAATACTCATAAAAGTAACTTTCGGAAAGTATGGAAAAAACATAAGCCAAAACAAGATGTTTTGCTTGCATACAATACGGGGCGTTTAGTTGATGATGTTATTCATTTAATAGAGAAAGGGACATTGCCAGAGCCCGATTATATTATTTCTGGTGTAGGTACTCATATTTATGATTACAATAAAAAATGTGTTGTTAAGGAATTTAATGACGTTTTAGACGATGGTTGGGATTTAAAATTGGTAGAAGATATTATACAAAATATCGATGGCCCAATAAACGAACAGCCAAGTAAATATCAGCATGATTATAAGCGTAGTTATTATTTTCACAATGCTACAGAAGCTGTTATTACCGAGATTGAAAATACTTTTGTTAGAGCCAATATGGATATTAACGTGGTGTATTCTCAAGAGCAATTTCTAGATATTCTTCCTAAGTGGGCCAATAAAGGAAATGCTTTGCAATGGCTTCTACGAAAACTGAATTTAAAAGCTTCGAATGCTTTGGTTGCAGGAGATAGCGGTAACGATTCTGCCATGTTCGATATGGAAGATATTAAAGGGATTGTAGTAGCGAATGCTCACGAAGAACTTTATAAATATACCAAATACCGTCAAATCTACCATGCAGAAAAAGATTGTGGTGATGGTGTTATAGAAGGTTTAGTGTATTATGGTATTCTGCCAGAAGAGGCTATTGTATCAAGCAATACAGACCATACTGAAGATTATATTATTCAACAGGAATTAAATAGTATTGCTTCGGAAGATGATAAAGAAAAGCTAGACCTTATTTTAGAAGGTTACGAGAAAGCTATTATTGCTTTAAAGAAAAATATAACACCTCTCGGGTTTTCAGCATGCTCTATTGAAGATAATATTACCCATGGAACCGATGAAAACTACCATAGTGTTTGGGCCAGAGATGGCGCTATTACAGTAATTGGTTCATTGTCTTTAGTTGATGATGAAGAGATACATAAATGTCAGCGGCAGACTTTAGTAACATTAATAGAGAATAGCTCGAGAAACGGGCAAATCCCTTCTAACGTACGTTTAAAAGACAATCAACCCGATTATTCTGGAGTAGGTGGGATTTGCTCTATAGATAGCGGCATATGGGTTGTAATTGCATTTTACGAATATGTAAACGTTACAAAAGATATTAAGTTTTTACGTAAATATATTGGGGATATTAAGGAAACCATGCGCTGGCTTGGTGCGCACGATAGTAATAATGATGCTTTATTAGAAATTCCTGAAGCTGGAGATTGGACGGATTTATTCGGTGGAAGTTATAATATTTTATATGATGAAATTCTTTGGTACCGTTCTAATGTGTGCTTTGGTAGAATGTTAGAAATGCTCGGCGATTATGATGAAGCTGGAGAATACATTCGATGGTCTCAGGTTATTAAAAAGGAAATTTTACAGAATTTCTGGCCATCTACACAGCAAAAATTATTTCAAACGGTATCATTCGCAGAGCGTCAATTTACACTAGGTGATACGCCTTATTTAATTCAGCAAACCACACCATTCGATTTTAGTTGGCGTTGTGATGTTTTCGGAAATGTGCTCGCCTTTTTGTTTGGTACAGTCGATGCCGAAAAAGCACATCAAACCTTTAAATTTATGTTAGGCGTAGGTGTTAACGATCCTTTTCCGGTATCTAATGTGTATCCGGTTGTAACTCCAGGAGATCCCGATTGGAAACCTTATTATACCGTTAATTTATTGAATTTACCAAACCACTATCACAACGGCGGTATTTGGCCTTTTGTAGGTGGTTTTTGGGTGAAATTTATTGGGAAGCTTGGTTTTAGAGATATGGCTATTTCTGAGTTGCATAAACTGGCCTTAATAAATAAGGAAGGTTTAAATGATGAGTGGGAGTTTAATGAATGGGCACACGGTATTACCGGAAAAGCCATGGGGAAAGCCTATCAAGCTTGGTCTGCTGCTCAGTACATTTCAGCTTGTCATGATTTAAAAATAATTAAGAAATAATTTAACAAACTATAAAACTATGAAATCAATATTAATGATCTCTTTACATGGATATGTAGGAGCAAATCCAGAACTTGGTAAGCCTGATACAGGAGGGCAAGTAGTTTATGTTTTAGAACTTGCAGAACGTTTTAGTCGTTTAGGTAAGCGAGTAGATTTGGTAACACGTCAATTCGAAGATCAACCAGAGTACGATAATGTTCATGAAAATTATAGTGTTTGGCGAATTCCTTTTGGAGGTAAAAAATTCATTAGGAAAGAAGATATGCACGACCATCTTAAAGCTTTTGTAACAAATACTTTAGCGGCAATAAAAAAAGAGAATAAAAAATATGATGTGGTTTATTCCCATTACTGGGATGCCGGTTGGGCAGGCCAAAAAATAGCTGAAGAATTAGGTATATCTCACGTGCATACGCCACATTCTTTAGGTTGGTGGAAACAGCACAGCATGGGGAGTGATATGGAAGAAAAGGAAATGGAAAAGACCTACCGTTTTAAAGAGCGTATTAGAAAGGAATATTTTGTTTACCAAATGTGCAACCATATTGTGGCAACTACTTTGCCTCAAGTCGATTTATTGACTCAACAATACGATGTGCTGTCTAAAAATTGCACCATGATTCCTCCTGGTATTGACGAAAATCGTTTTTATCCAGTGCCTTCCAAAGAGAATGATAAAATTAGGGCAAAATACGATATACAACCTACAGATATTCTTGCTTTAGGTAGAATGGCGCATAATAAGGGTTACGATTTATTAATTAGAGCACTCCCAACAGTTTTTGAGCTTTGTCCGGAAGCACGATTAGTCGCAGCCATTGGTGGTGACCAGTCTGAGCAGGATGATAAAGGTGTTGCAGGTTTAAAAAAACTAGCAAAGGAATTAGGGGTTTTAGATAGAATAACATGGAAAAATTATATCGCTGATGAAGACTTAGCTAACGTTTATCGCGCAGCTAATATTTTTGTAATGCCTTCACGTTATGAACCTTTTGGAATGGTAGCCATTGAGGCTATGGCTTGTGGAACACCAAGTGTGGTAACTGTGCATGGTGGCTTATACGATTTAATAGATTTTGGAAATCAAGCATTATTTGCAGATCCACATAGACCTACAGAATTTGGAGCTATGATGGCCATGCCTTTATTGTATCCTAAAATGCGAAATGAGCTATCTGTGGAAGGTGCTCGTTTTGCTAGACGTAATTTTGGATGGACAGGTATTGCAAAGCGTATGTTGCAAGTATTTACAAGTTCTATCAGTCAAAACACCATGGAATCCAATCTGTTTTATTAATAGAAATTCTTTATTTACCAGGTATCTCTACTTTTGATATTATTAGCGCATAATCGAATAATTTCGGTTATGCGCTTTGTTTTTGTAGCCTCCCGTTTAGCACTGTTTAACCAAAATAAATAATGCTTTTTATATGAAGGTGCAAAGTTTTGGTAATTTTTAAAAGCTTCAGGGTTTTCATCAAAGGCCTTTTTTAAAGCGTCTGGTATTATGCCTTTTTCAACAGAATCAAGTGCTGTCCAGCTGCCGTTTTGTTTACCAATATTTATAATATCTAAACCAGATTGGTGCATTAAACCTTCTGTAGTAAGCGTTTTAATATACTTTTTATTTAAGGCGCTCCAAACGCTTTTTTGGTTTCTTGGAGAGTAATATTGCCTGCGTTTTCCATCTCCCAAGCTTTTTACTGTAGAATCTATCCAGCCATAGCAAATGGCAACTTTTACGGCTTCTTCCCAACGCATGGAGGCTTCTTCATTTTCAACTTTATAAAAAATCAAATAAACGCCTTTAAAATCTTTATGGTTTTCATGTAGCCATTCGCGCCAAGTGGTGTCTGTTTTAAAATAAAATTCCGGAGTTTCCAAAGGCATTATATTTTCTTTGATTCAACATAAAAATCAATATCAACATCTAAGGTTGAAATGTTTGAGTTAAAGTCTAATGTTTTCCATTCAGAAGTTGGTTTTAACCAAACATTTTCATCATTTATTTTAACTTCAAGAGGCATATCAAAATCAGTAACAATGTTTGTCCATCTATACTTTAGTGCTTTCTTGTTAATGGAATATTCTAAAGTAGGGATTTTTACAGATCTTAAATATTGATTGAAAAATGCTGTTAAATTAATGCCTGATTCTTCAGATAAATAATCTTCAATTTGCTTGGTAGTTACTGTTTGGTGATAGAATGTTACGTTCATTTTACGTAATATTTGTCTCCATTTTTCATCGTCTTCAATAAGTTGACGTAAAGTGTGTAAAATATTAGCGCCTTTAAAATACATATCGCTAGAACCTTCGTGGTTAACATAGTAATTTCCAATAATTGGGCGGTCATTTTTAATGCTTTTTCTTGTGCCAATTACATATTCCGAAGAAGCTTGTTTTCCATAGTAATAGTCTAAAAATAGATTTTCAGAATAAGTTGTAAAACTCTCATGAATCCACATGTCCGCAATGTCTACGTTAGTGATGTTATTAGCAAACCATTCATGACCAGATTCGTGGATAATTATATAATCGAATTTTAAGCCCCAACCTGTTCCCGATAAATCACGACCTAAATATCCTGGTTTGTATTGGTTGCCATAAGTAACCGAGCTTTGGTGTTCCATACCTAAATAAGGTACTTCTACTAGTTTGTAGCCGTCCACATAAAAAGGATATTGTCCAAACCAATGTTCAAACGCTTTCATCATTTTTGGAGCGTCTTTAAATTGTTCTTTGGCTTTTTCTAGGTTATCTTTTAAAACATAATAATCCATGTCTAAATTTCCACCTTGACCATCATAAACTTCAGAAAAATGAGCATAATCGCCAATGTTGATATTTACACCGTAGTTATTAATAGGGTTTTTTACAAACCAACTATAAGTTTGGGTATCTCCAATACGTTCTACAAGTCTCAGCCTTCCGTTCGATACATTCATTAAATATTTTGGCACGTTAACGCTAATAAGCATACTGTCTACTTCATCATACATATGATCTTTACATGGCCACCAAACGCTAGCGCCTAAACCTTGACAAGATGATGCAATAAAATCATTTCCATTCGAGTCTTTTTTCCAAGAAATTCCGCCATCCCAAGGTGCGTTAACCGCTTCTTTTGGGTTACCTTCATAATATACATCTAAACTTTTCACAGTATTTAAAGCTTGGTTTTCTTGAAGTTTAATAAAGTGCGCATTGCCATCATGTTTAACATCGAGTTCAATGTTATCTTGAACAACTTTCGTTATTTTTAAAGGCGATTGTAAATCAATTTGCATTACAGAATCGGCTTTCAATACTTTGTATTGAATGGTGTTTTTTCCAGAGATAAATTTATTGTCTGGGTCTACTTTTATGTCTAAGTGATAATAGGTTAAATCCCACCATTCGCGCTCAGGAGTTATGCTTCCGCGTAGTGTGTCTTGTCGTGTGAAATTGTGTTTTTCTTGCATTAATCCTTGTGAAAACAACGATATAGAAAATAGAAACATTAAGATGCAAACAGGCCATTTAAATTTCTGAGTAAACATGCTTTTGGGGTATTTGTTGGTTAATATGTTTTGCGCTTATACAATAGTATTATTTTTTACGGCTCGAACCAAATATATTCTATAACTGATTAGAATATATTAAATCTATTTAGTTCTAAAATATTTTAATTCATACTATAAAAAAACGCTTCAAAAATAAATTCGAAGCGCTGTGTTTTTAAGTTTGGAGTAACCGGTTTAGTTGACGCACAAATCTAACTGCGTAACATAATCTGAAGCTAATTTTTTTAAGCTCGAAATATAGTGCGCCTTAATAGTTTCCAAGCTTTCTTGAGATACATCTGTATCTGTAGCTGTTAACGTATTACTGTTGTTACACAGTTTTAAACTTTCATTATAAGTTTTAACTGTAGAGCTAATTGCTAGTTTGTATTTGCCTATAAGTTGTTTCTTTTCTAAAGCCAAAGCTTCCGTTTGTTGTTCGGCTAACTTCTGTTTTATTTCTTGTTCTTTAAGTTTTAAAGCCGCTTGTTGTTGCTTTAATTGCTCTTGTTCTTTTTGTAAATTGGCTAAGGCATTATTTTCGGTTGGGGTTTCTTCAACTTCAATATTATTAGCATTGTTGTAGGCACATTTGTCAATTTCAATAACACTCTGTTTACTTAAATCTCTGGCGCGTTTTACATAAAACCGGCCATCTTCATTAGTCGTTGCAGATTCTACCTGAACTAATAAATCTGAAACCTGATTAGCCAAATCAAGGGCTTTTTTACAATTACAATCTGCTAAATTTTGCTTAGATAGTTTTATAGATTCTACCGAGCGGTTCGAATAGTATTGTAAATGGCTAATATTGTTAGAGTCGTAAGCATCCTTAACATGCGAGTAAGAATTAATTAGGTAAGCACTTGCATCTTCGCAATTTCCTTGGCCCTGCATGGCGTAGGTTAAAAATAAAATAGGTAGGAGTAAAAAGGTTTTCATAATAAGTAGGTATTAATAGGGATTTGGATGGGCTAAAGTATTAAAAACAATTTGCTCGAGGGTGTAGTTTGTCGAAAACACAGATAATACTTGGTTTTGTCCTTAAAATTCGAGCAGTTCACCATTTCTAATTTAGGTTAGTAAGTGGTTTTATAAATTCTTTATTATATTTATACAAATTAATTTCCGCAATACTATCATATGAAAAATATTGAAATAGATAAATTCAAAGTAACATCAAATATTTCCCTTAAAAACTCCGAAACAAAATTGGTAATAGACGATGCTAAAAGTGAATTAAAAAGCATTCGTAAAAAATTAGGTGAGTGGCAAAACATTATGTATGCTCACGATAAACATGCTGTTTTAGTGTGTTTACAAGGGATGGATACCTCTGGGAAAGATAGTTTGGTGCGCGAAGTTTTTAAGGAATTTAATGTGCGCGGTATCGAGTGCCATAGTTTTAAAGTGCCAACAGATTTGGAGCGTGGTCACGATTATTTATGGCGTCATTATTTAGTGCTTCCGCAACGTGGTAAATTTGGCGTTTTCAACCGTACACATTACGAAAATGTATTAGTAACTCGAGTGCATCCCGAATATATTTTGGGTGAAAATATTCCTGGAATAGAAACCGTAGACGATGTAAATGAAGCCTTTTGGGATAAGCGTTTCGAGCAAATTAATAACTTCGAAAAACACCTAGCCGATAACGGTACCATAATATTTAAGTTCTTTTTAAACTTATCTAAAGAAGAGCAAAAAAGCCGATTATTGCGCCGTTTAGATAAGCCTGAAAAAAACTGGAAATTCTCGCCCGATGATCTTAAAGAACGTAAGTTGTGGGACAAATACCAAGACTGCTATCAAGATGCCATAAATAGAACCTCTAAGTCACACGCGCCTTGGTACACTATTCCTGCCGACGATAAACCAACAGCGCGCTTATTGGTCGCGAAAATTTTACACGATAATTTAATTAAATATACCGATATCACAGAGCCAGAATTAAACGATAAAATTAAGGCTAATTTAGAGAGTTATAAAGCTCAGTTAGCTAATGAGTAAAAGGTTTTGGGCGTTTTAACACGCTTTCACTACTCGCTCCCTTCCGCTGGTCGGGGAGCTTAAACAGGCCGTTCAATCGTTAACGCAATTTCGGCTGGTTAATTAACAAAAAGTTATAATTTTCAATCAAGCTCGGTTTTGATGAAATATTATCTTTAACAAAAAAAAACTAACCCATATTAATAACCAAAGTATATTACTAATGATAAAATTAAAAAGAGTTTTAACAATTGCAATGGCTTTAAGTTCTGTTGTTTTAGTTGCCCAAAGTGATGAAGATGTACTTAAAACCATCTACAAGCAATCTTTAACAAACGGACAAAGTTACCAGTGGTTAAATCACCTTTCAAATCAAATAGGGAGTCGTTTATCAGGGTCTTTAGGAGCAGAGAAAGCAGTGGCTTACACCAAAGAAGAACTCGATAAATTAGGATTAGATAAAGTTTGGTTACAACCTGTAATGGTACCACGTTGGGTACGTGGAGCAAAAGAATATGCTTTTATAGAAACCGAACGCGGTAAAACAAACACGGTAAATATATGTGCCTTGGGAGGTTCAGTAGCTACGCCAGGTTTAGGTTTAAAAGCTAATATCGTTGAGGTTAAAAACTTTGAAGAATTAGAAGCTTTAGGGAAGGCTGAGGTCGAAGGTAAAATAGTGTTTTACAATCGCCCAATGCAGGCCGATTTAATTAGCACTTTCGAAGCTTATGGTGGTTGTGTAAATCAACGTTACAGTGGTGCTGTGGAAGCTGCAAAATATGGAGCAGTAGCAGTAATTGTGCGTTCTATGAATTTAAGACAAGACGACTTACCACACACAGGAAGCATGACTTATGGTAACTTACCAGTCGATGAACGTATTCCTTCAGCAGCCATTAGTACTAACGATGCTAATTTATTAAGCACCATGTTACAGCTTAATAAAGACATTAAATTCTATTTTAAGCAAAGTTGTAAACAGTTAAAAGACGTGCAATCTTATAACGTTATCGGGCAAATTACTGGGAGTGAATTTCCAGATGAATATATGGTCGTTGGTGGTCATTTAGATTCTTGGGATTTAGGCGATGGATCTCACGATGATGGCGCAGGCGTTGTACAATCTATGGATGTTTTACGATTATTAAAAGAATCTGGAATAACACCAAAACGTAGCATAAGAGTGGTGCTTTTTATGAATGAAGAGAATGGCTTACGTGGTGGAAAAAAATATGCTGAAGTTGCTAAACAAAAAAATGAAAATCATGTATTTGCTTTAGAAAGTGATTCTGGTGGATTTACACCTAGAGGTTTTAATTTCGATTGTAGTGATGCTAGTTTTAGTCAAGTTTTAAGCTGGGAGCCACTATTTAAACCTTACTTAATTCATTATTTTGAAAAGGGTGGAAGTGGAGCAGATGTTGGTCCGTTAAAAACCGAAACTAATGTATTGGCAGGTTTACGTCCAGATTCTCAACGTTATTTCGATCATCATCACGCTAGTAACGATACTTTCGATGCTATTAACAAACGCGAACTAGAATTAGGAGCAGCAACTATGACATCTTTGGTTTATTTGTTCGATAAATACGGCATTAACCCAATAAATACTTCAGGGAATATTAAAAAATAAATGTGGCTACTTCTAGCAGAATTAATAGCCGATTTATTACTCTGGTTTCAAGATATTAAATTTTGGTTTAAAAAAAGAAAACGGCGAAAATTTGAAAAAGAGCATGGACTTCCTAAAAAGTTCATGCTTTATCCTTCTCAAAAAATAATGCTAATCGTTTTTCCTATTTCCTTAATATTATTCATTTCAGGGGTATTACTATTTAAAGATTCTAATCAAGATTCTACACGTAGTAAAATAGTTGAATTAGCAAAAATACTAGAAAAAGAAAAACAAGATATAGGTCGATATCCCAAAAAAATTGGTGATGTTGTTAGGAATAATCCGTTGAGACAAAATGTAATATTCGATTCATGGAAACAAGAGTTTCACTATAAATCTCTTAATTACGGAACCGAATTTAAACTACAATCTTTAGGAAGTGATGGTGAATTAGATACAAGTGATGATATTAAACACAATAAATAAATTATGAAGTTTAAAATTCTTATTTCATTTTTAATAATCAATTTAGGAGCCATGGCGCAAGAACAGGAGTTACCATATTATGAGCTAGAAGAGCCAACCGAAAATTACACAGCAGGTAGTGTAGCAGCAAGAATGATAGATGCTCTTGGATTCCGTTATTATTGGGCTAGTGAAGGTTTACGTGATGTAGATTTGGATTATAAAGCAAGTGAATCGGGACGCACTAGTGCAAAAACTATCGAGCATATATTGGGTTTATCTCATTTTATTCTAAGTTCAATTTCAGAAGAAAGTAAAAAAACGGTTGACAAAAAGATGTTATTTGAAGATCAAAGAAAGCAAACTTTATTCAATTTAAAGAAAGCCTCTAATATTTTGAGGTCGAGTAAAGATTTATCAGAATTTGATACAGCAAGACATCCTTTTTGGAACATGATAAACGGACCAATTTCCGATGCTATTTGGCATTGTGGGCAATTGGTAACACTGCGCCGGGCTTCGGGGAATTCATTTAATTCTAATATTAATTTGTTTAGTGGAAAAATTCGTGATTAGAAGGCGTTTTTTAGCGAGATTATTTAATTATTCGCTTTAAAAATGATAATAATATAGTTTTTTTTAAAAGTAAAAAAATAATCTGTAATTTCTATGAAACGCTGTTTTTCATCGATTTAGGGGAGGGCGTTTTTTGTAAGTTTGTGCTACAATTAATCCTATAAATTACAAATTACTATGAAATTAAAATTACTTTAATTACTCCTCGTTACGAGTTTGGGATATTCTCAAAATTCGATACCTACGTTTGAGAGTGCGGCAGGCTCTGAGTTTGCTGTTGTTAGCGCTCCAACAGACCAAAGTGCGGCAGGAGCAAATGCTACTTGGACTTTTAATGTTACTTATGACAATCAAAATACATCTGATGAGTATTCAACAACAGATGCAGCAATAGCTAGCTATCCAGGTTCTACAGCTGTTATAAATACTAATGCTGGTACTACCCAAGTAAGTAAAATCTTTTTAGAAAAAAGTGGTGCAGTTATTTCATTTACTGGTGCTGAGAGCAACGGAGTAAATCTTGTCTATACAGATAAAGGAGAAATAGGAAGTTTTCCTTTAGCTTATGCCTATAATCCTAATGCTGACGATATAGCAGGAAGTTTTTCTTTTAGCGGTAACAATGGAACATTTATAGGTACTATGAGTAGAAGTGTAGATGCTCAAGGAACATTAAATGTAAATATAAGTGGTTTAACAGGCGAGAATTTTACAGGAGGAGTTACTCGACTGAATCTTGTACAAGATTTAGATTTGTATATGATTCCTGATGGGGTGCCATTCCCGATTAAGGTTGCAGATTTAGTGCAAACATCTTATTATTATTATAAGGATAATGGAGATTTAGTTTTTAGAACAACTCGTATAGATATTTCGAGTGATTTCTTTGATAATGAAACTTTTGAAACAGCTGAAAGCTTAACAACTAGTACCCTTGGTTTAAACGATCAAACTTTAAGTCAAGTAGAATTTTCTATTTTACCTAATCCTGTAAAGGAAGAGTTAAACATTAATGTTAAAGCAGAAGTAGAGTCTATTTCAATAGTAGATCTTTCTGGTCGTCAAGTTTTAAACGTAAAAACTAACGAAAGAAAATTAGTTGTAGATCAATTGAAATCTGGTTTATATATAGCAAGTGTCGCTACAGATAAAGGTGTGTTCTCTCAAAAATTTGTGAAGCAATAATAAAATATTCGTATTTACATTTTACACAAAAAAACAAAACCTGAAAATTAAATTTTCAGGTTTTGTTTTTCTAATAGTTTTCTTTGTTGCTTAATGGTAAGCGAACTTCCATCATGACTCCAGCCAGGAGCAGCAAATGCATACATAAATTTATGGTACCAGTTGCTCGACTTTTTCATATCGTTCCAGATATCTTTGTATTCGTGCGTTAAAATCACCAAAGGATTGTATGAGTTTGGTGCATGTGTAACACCGTATTTTATTTCTATATTTTCATCTAGTTCTTTCCAAGTTCCAAATATTTTATCAAAAATATTTAAGAATCCACCGTGGTTTTTATCCATGTACTCAAAGTTTTGAGCATGATGTACCTGGTGCATGGTATGTGTGTTCATAAATTTTTCTATAATTCCCATTTTAGGAATGTAAACAGAGTGTAATTGAAACTGCCAAAGCGCTTCAATACCTAAACAAACCACAAGCATTTCTGGCGGAAAGCCAATAGCAACAATCCACATGTAGAAAAATGGTTTGTATAAAATAGTAAACCAACCGTTTCTTACGGCTGTACCTAAATTAAAATTATCTGATGAGTGATGCACAATGTGAGCCGCCCATAAAAAACGAACATTATGGTTTTGGCGGTGGAACCAATAATAACTAAAATCGTCTAATAATTGGCAAATTATCCAAATATACCAAGCATAACCAAAAGATTCGTATCCCATAATATTGGTGCGTACACCTTCTACTAAAGGGTTAAAAACTTCGTATACATAATTAAAAAGTACAATAGCCGCAATAGTTTTTGTAAGTGGAGCTAATACCGCAGAACCAATACCCATGGTAAGGCTGGCACCTAGATCTTTCCAGTTGTATAGTTTTTGACTTCGTTCTTCTTTACGATGCTTACTGTATGAGAGTTCTAATAATATGAGTCCTAAAAAACAAGGAACTCCATATACTAAAGGGTTTGTAAAATCCATTGAAAAATATTTGTTTGTCTCCAAAAATAGCGTGATTTTGTTCGAAAACCTTAATAAAAATAGTTTTTTTGAATAAAAAAATCCGTTTTAAGATAAATTTACCTCAAAACGGATTTAAAATTTTATAAACAGTAACTTATTTAGCGGCTACAGTTTCTTTTTGTTCAGAAAAATCGACAGCTATTTGATTGTGTAAAATATCATCAAAAGTTTCTCTTTTTCTAATTAAATGTGCTTTTTCATTATACCATAAAACTTCTGCAGGGCGTAAACGTGAGTTATAGTTACTTGCCATAGAGAAGCAATAAGCGCCTGCATTTTTAAAGGCTAAAATATCACCTTCATTTATTTCGTTTATTCTTCTGTTATTTCCAAAAGTATCTGTTTCACAAATGTAACCTACAACGGTGTAAAAACGTTCACGACCTTTTAAGTTAGAAATGTTACTAATTTCATGATGTGATCCGTAAAACATTGGACGAATTAAATGATTGAATCCAGAATCTACCTGTGCAAAAACAGTTGATGTAGTTTGTTTTACCGCATTTACTTGCGCTAAAAAGTAACCCGATTCGCTAACTAAAAATTTACCTGGCTCAAAGGCTAGGGTTAATTCTTTACCGTAATCTTTACAGAAATCGTTAAATCTTTCTGAAAGTTTTTTTCCTAACTCTTCGATATTCGTTTCTATATCGCCTGGTTTGTAAGGCACTTTAAAACCAGAACCAAAATCGATAAACTCTAAATTATCAAATTGTTTTGCCGTTTCAAACAAAATTTCACTTGCATAAAGAAACACTTCAATATCTAAAATGTCACTTCCGGTGTGCATATGGATACCGTTAATATTCATTTTAGTATTTTCAACAATACGTAAAATGTGCGGTATTTGATGGATTGAAATTCCGAATTTAGAATCAATATGTCCAACAGAAATATTTGCATTTCCACCAGCCATAACATGCGGGTTTATTCTAATACAAACCGGTGTGTTTGGGTGTTTTGCACCAAACTGTTCTAAAATAGAAAGGTTATCAATGTTTATTTTAACACCTAATTTAGCAGCTTCTTCAATTTCGTTTAAAGAAACTCCGTTTGGTGTAAAAATAATTTGCTCAGGCTTAAAACCAGCAGCTAAACCTAATTGCACCTCTTGTATAGAAACGGTATCAATACCAGAACCTAAACTATGTAAAAGCTTTAAAACAGAAATGTTTGATAATGCTTTTACCGCATAATTAAGTTTTAACTTCTTAACATTTTTAAAAGCACTAGTTAAGCGTTTATACTGGTTCTCAATTTTATGACCATCATAAACATATACAGGGCTGCCAAATTCGTTGGCAATTTTAAGCAATTGACTCTCTTGCATGGTTTTTATAATTTTTGTCAAAGATATTTTTTTTGCTTCAATAAAAAATAAATAAAGTAAAAATTATACAAATTAAACATTTTGTTAATTATTTAACACTGAAAAACGGATAAATGATAATTTCCGCATAAAATAATTAGTGTAATTACCAACGATTATTTACATTTGTTGCACTTAAAATTATCAAGCAGATTATGAATTTACACGAATATCAAGGTAAAGAAATATTAAGCAGTTTTGGTGTACGTATCCAACGTGGTATGGTTGCTCAAAATGCACAGGAGGCAGTTGCTGCCGCAAAACAATTAACTGAGGAAACGGGAACAAGCTGGCACGTGATTAAAGCACAGGTACATGCAGGTGGTCGTGGAAAAGGTGGCGGAGTAAAATTAGCCAAAAACCTTAAAGAAGTTGAAGAAATTGCAGGACAAATTATTGGGATGGACTTAGTAACACCTCAAACGTCTGCTGCTGGTAAAAGAGTACACCAGGTTTTAGTTGCTGAAGATGTTTACTATCCAGGTGAAACTGAAACTAGCGAATTTTATGTATCTGTTTTATTAAATAGAGGTACAGGTCGTAACATGATTATGTATTCTACTGAAGGTGGAATGGATATCGAAACTGTTGCAGAAGAAACTCCACATTTAATTTTTACTGAAGAAATAGATCCAAATACAGGTTTATTACCATTTCAAGCAAGACGCGTAGCATTTAACTTAGGGTTATCTGGTTTAGCGTTTAAAGAAATGACAAAATTTGTTACTAATCTTTATACAGCTTACGTAAAATCTGATTCTTCATTATTTGAAATTAATCCTGTTTTAAAAACAAGTGATAACTTAATAATGGCAGTTGATGCTAAAGTGACTATCGATGATAATGCACTTTACAGACATAAAGATTACTTAGCTTTACGTGATGTACGTGAAGAAAGTGCTATTGAAGTAGAAGCAGGAGAACTTGGCCTTAACTATGTAGACCTAGACGGTAACGTTGGTTGTATGGTAAATGGTGCTGGTTTAGCAATGGCAACTATGGATTTAATTAAGCAAGCAGGTGGTGAGCCAGCTAACTTTTTAGATGTTGGTGGTACTGCAGATGCTGCACGTGTTGAAGCTGCATTTAAAATTATATTAAAAGATCCAGCTGTAAAAGCTATTTTAATTAACATTTTTGGAGGTATTGTTCGTTGTGATCGTGTTGCTCAAGGTGTTATTGATGCTTATAAAAACATGGGAACTATTAACGTGCCAATTATTGTACGTTTACAAGGTACCAATGCTGATATTGCAAAAGAATTAATTGATAACTCTGGTTTAGCAGTAATGAGTGCTACAGAATTTCAAGAAGCTGCAGATAAAGTACAAGAAGTATTGGCTTAAGCTTTTACTACATTATATATTAAAAAGAGTAACGTTTAGGCGTTACTCTTTTTTTTTGTGATATATTTTGAAATAGTTGCTGTTATTATAATTTTCTTATAGTTTTATAGTTGAATGATTTTTGAAAGGAATTAACAGCAAAAGATATGAAAATAGTAGTTCTAGACGGTTACACATTAAACCCAGGAGATTTAAGTTGGAAAGCAGTTGAAGCCTTTGGCGATTTAGAAGTGCATGATAGAACAACTTTTGATCACGATATTATTATTAAACATATAGGTGAAGCTGAAATGGTACTCACCAATAAAACACCTTTGCCAAAAGCGGTTTTAGAGAAAGCTCCAAACCTTAAATATATTGGTGTTTTGGCAACAGGATATAATGTTATTGATATTGCAGCTGCTAAAGATTTAGGTGTTCTGGTATCTAATGTGCCGGTTTATGGTACACAGGCCGTAGGGCAGTTTACTATGGCACTTATTTTAGAATTGTGCCATCATGTTGGCGACCATAATAAAGCCGTTAAAAATGGCGATTGGACTAAGTCTAAAGATTTTTGTTTTTGGAATTCACCACTTATAGAACTTTCAGGTAAAACCTTAGGTATAATAGGTTTTGGAAGAATAGGGCAGGCTACAGCAAAAATGGCGCAAGCTTTTGGATTAAATATTTTGGCTTATAACCGAAGTCAGGATTTACGATTGGAATCGGAAACTTTAAAATATGTTGAATTAGATGAGCTGCTTAAACAATCGGACTTTGTGAGTTTGCATTGCCCGTTAACTGAAAGCACAGAAGGATTAATAAATTCGGATTCTATTTCAAAAATGAAGGATAGCGCGTTCTTGATAAATACATCTCGAGGTGGTTTAATTGTAGAAGAAGATTTAAAAAATGCTCTTAATAACAATAAACTAGCCGGAGCGGCTGTAGATGTTGTTTCTAGCGAGCCTATAAAAGCAGATAACCCTTTGTTAAATGCTGAAAATTGTATTATTACGCCACATATTGCTTGGGCATCAAAAGAGGCTAGAGCACGATTAATGCAAACAATGGCAGATAATATTGAAGCTTTTTTAGAAGGAAAACCAACTCATGTAGTGAGTTGAATATTTAGGTAGAAATAATAAAGTGCGCACGAGAAGATTCGAACTTCCACATCCTAAAACGGATACTGGCCCCTCAAGCCAGCGCGTCTACCAATTCCGCCACGTGCGCATTTGAGGTTTTAAATCGGGCGTAAATATAATGATGTCTTTGTGAACTAAAAATATAAAAAGCAAATAATTACAAAGTAAGTAACCAACTGCGTTGAAGTTTTTTGAATTTCTTTAATTCGCTACGTAAAATAGGCAAAAAGTCTTTACCATTACTGTCAGATTTTTCTAAACGGTACGAGTTTTTATAAAGCATATTTGTTAATCGTCTTAAAGATGCAATATGCTTGTGTTTTCTTTCAGAATAACGTTCTAACTCAGCATTTACAATCTCGGGAACAAGTGATACCGATTGCTGAATAATATCTCCAGAAAAATAAATATTTGCATCTTCTGTTCCATCGGCTTTTAAACCCGATAAATCGTGATTTAAATACATAGAAATACGTTGAGATAAAGATAAAATCTCAATGGCTTTTTTATAAACCGGTAATTCCGATAGATTTGATGGGGTATTAGATGTCATTATTTTTACCTCTAGCAATTTTATCAAATTTAGCGACAAGAAATTACATTTCTCTTTAGATTTTAAAGTAAAAACGTATATTTGCTTTAAATATTAATTTATTATAGTTAAAATTCTTTTAAATGAAGTTTGATGCACTTAATAGTAAGATTTTAAAGTGTTTACAGCAAAATGCACGTATGTCTAACGCCGAAATTGGCAGACAAGTTGGTATAACTTCGCCAGCAGTTTCCGAGCGTATTAAGAAAATGGAAGACCTTGGTGTTATAGAAGGATATAAAGCCATAGTATCTCCTTTTGAAATGGGATATCAATTAAAAGCCATCATTACGCTTCGCGCTTTTATGGGGAAATTAAAGCCTTTCTTAGAAAAGGTTAAAACGTATGATGAAGTGGTGAATTGTTACCGTATTACAGGCGAGGAAAACATTGTAATGGAAGTGGTTCTAAAAAATAATAAACACTTAGAAGTTTTTATTGATCAATTGATAAGTTACGGAGAAACGAAAACACAAATTGTACTGTCTCGCGTTATTAAGCAAAAAGAAATTAAACCGATTTAAGCCTTTCAATTTACATTTAGGAAGGTATGCGCCAAGCCGGATTTTTTCTGTTTTCTCCAGCATAGAATAAAATAATATTATTGTCATCAGGATCTTTCAAATGTGCTTCACGCCAAAGCCAAGGTTTATCGTTTGGTAATTCAGTGAAAATAATGCCTTTCGTCATAAGTTGTTCAACCCAATCATCTAGATTTTCATCTTCAAAATAAACAGTGATACCGTTTCCTTTAGGTAATTTTTCTACTCGATGTATTGAAAACGTCGCATCACCATCTGGACATTCAAAACGTACATATCTTGGAATTGAATCTACAATAAGCTTCAATCCCAAAATAGTGTAAAACTCTACTGCTTTTTCAACATTAGTAGAAGGTATCGTTATTTGGTTTAAGTTCATGCTAGTCTTTTCTTTTTCTGTGTATTTAAATATCGACTTAAAGAGAATAATAAAAGTACGCAAAAGCCTGCTAACATTGTAAAAATGTACCAAGTATTATTAAAACCTAGATCGTCAACCATGTGCATACCTGCATTGTGTGCAAAAATATGGGCAATTGAAAATGCTATGGAATAGAGTGCCATATATTCACCTTGATTTCCTTTTTTTGCACGATCTAGGGCAAAAGCATTCGAGAAAGGAAACGTGATCATTTCACCTAAACTCATAAATAACATACCAATTATTAATACGCCAGTCCATGAGGTTAGGTTTAAAACCAAGATGCTTATACCAAGCAATATGGTGCCGAAAATCATGAGACCCGATTTTGTAAAATTGGTACTCTCTAACCATTTTATTAATGGCATTTCCAATAGGAAAATAGCAAAACCATTCATACCCAAAAGAATTCCAATATCAAATTCTGTTAAGCGATGGATATCTTTGTAGTATAAGGGCATAGTAGAAAAATACTGTAAAAATACAATGCCAAATAATACCATAGCAACTAAGAATATTAAAAATGCTTTATCATGATATGCAGAGCTTGGGTTTTCATTTTTTACTGTATCTAAGACTCTAGCTTTTTTAGGGTGTAAAACTTTAATAAGTAAACCTGTTGCTAAAATACAAGTTATACCATCGACCCAAAATAAACCACCATAACTTAGAGTTGTAATTATAATACCGCCAACTGCTGGACCTACAGAAAAACCAAGGTTTATAGCAAGTCTAATTAAGGTTACCGATCGCGTTTTGTTCTCAGGTTTGCTGTATGCGCTAAGTGCGACAAACATGGCCGGACGAAACATATCGGCAACGAGCATCACTAAAAATATACCAAAGCAAAAGCTTGCAAAGGTGTTTAGAAATTGAAGCGCAATAAATAAAACGCCGGTTGAAATTAAACTTCTAACCATTACTTTGTAGTAGCCAATTTTATCGGTTAATCGGCCACCAAGCCAAGAACCGACCACAGAGCCAAGACCAAAGGCACTCATAATCCATCCAACATCTTTTAAAGTGAAATCTAGATTTTCGGTGAGATAAAGTGATAAAAACGGTATAACCATTGTGCCAGCTCTATTTATTAAAGTAATAAGAGCGAGCCACCATACTTCGTGCGATAAGCCTTTAAATGTGTTGATGTAGTTGTTAAATAGCGTTTTCATTTTAATAGATTTTTATTGCTTAGTTAGAGCAACTTTTTGAAAAATATAATTTTGATGGAATTTGAAATTTTGGAAAATAAAAAAGTCCGACTGCGAAGTCGGACTTTTAAAATACTGAAAATAATATATGTTTATATCATCACAACATAGAGCAAGCCCAACCTATTCTCTTATAGCGAGAGGTCCATAACTTTCTATAAATAGTGACGTTACTTTGCATTATTGATAATTTATATTGGTCAAATGTATTTAAAATTTTCTTAAGTTGTATTTTTGAAATGAAATAATTTAAAAATGAAGAAAATATACATAGGTTTAAGTTTGTGCTTTTTACTGGTATCTTGTGGTAGTAGTTTTCAGGGGTTTTATAACAATCATAAAGCAGATGTGGGAACTACATCTTTTCAAGTTCCTAATTTTATGAAAGCAGTTTTAAGTCAAATTTCACCTGAAGTAAAACATGCTATCGGTAATATATCAGACTTGAAATTTATAAAGTTTGATGCGCTTAGTAAGTTTAAACGTGAGAGTTTAATTGCTGAAATGAATGCCGTAACTAATAGTGGTTATACTGATGTTTTTAGAAAGAATGATGTGGTTAATACGCGTATAATTTCAGTAAAAGAATTAGGCGTAGTGGTAACCGATGCTATTATCTTTAATAGTACAGAAAACGAAACAACAGCTTATTATTTACAAGGAAATTTTGACCCTGAAAAAATTAAATCTTTAGCAGATGAAGATGCTTTTGGCGAATTTTCTAATAGTTTAATGCAATCTTATAATACCAATATAAACCCATCTTTTAATCCAGAAAAATAATGAAGAAATTAGTGTTAATAGCTGTAGTTTTAGTTTCTGTTTTTAGTTGCGGACAAAATAAACGACCTATTCTTGGGGAAACAGAGTTTCAAAAAACAATAAATGCAGAGTATAAAGATGCTTCTACATCGCCATTAAAAGATAAAGACAGAAAGGCATTTGAAGGTTTGGAGTTTTTTAAATTTGATTCTACTTATGTTGTTACAGCGCAATTTAAACGTGTTGAAAATGCCAGATGGTTTAACATGAAAACCACAACAGATCGCGTTTCTAAAGAACGTATTTACGGTGTTTTGATTTTTAAATTGAAAGGTAAAACGTTTAATTTAAATGTTTACCAAGGACAAGAATTAATGAACAAAGAAGGTTTTGAAGATTATCTGTTTCTTCCTTTTTTAGATGAAACTAATGGTTTGGAAAGTTATGGTGGTGGTCGCTATCTCGATATGAAAATCCCAGAATCTAATACCATAGTTATAGATTTTAATAGCTCCTACAATCCATATTGCGCTTATAACGAGCGGTTTTCTTGCCCGGTTGTACCTCGTGTTAATTATTTAAAAACCCGAGTAGAGGCTGGTGTTAAAGCGTTTAAAAAACACTAATATTTTAATTCCCATAAGTTTGTTGAGCTTATGGGAATATATAAGTGAATATGGTTGTTAATCGTCAAGCTTTGCTGAAAGCTCTAACCAACGTTCTTCTTTTTCTTCTATGGTATCAATAATAACTTGAAGCTTGTCGGAAAGTGCATTTATTTCGTCGGGTGTTAAATCTGGATTGTTAAATTTTGCTTCTAGTTCTTTTTTATCAAACGTTAAAGATTTTATTTTACTTTCAATGTTATTTAATTCCTTTTCTTCGTTGTAAGAAAGTTTTTTTGCATCCGTTTTTTTCCAAGCATTTTTCTCTTTTTTATCCTCGGTATCAGCTGCTGCAATAACATCTTGGCTGTCTTCGTAAATACGGTAATCGGTGTAGTTACCTGGGAAATCTTCAATTTCACCTTCACCTTTAAAAACAAATAAGTGATCGATTACTTTGTCCATAAAGTACCTGTCGTGCGTTACAACAATTACGCAACCTGGGAAATCTAAAAGGAAACTTTCTAATACATTTAGTGTTACAATATCTAAATCGTTGGTTGGCTCATCGAGGATTAAAAAGTTGGGGTTTTGTATTAAAATTGTACATAAATACAAGCGTTTACGCTCGCCACCACTTAGTTTTTCAACAAAATCGTATTGTTTCTTTCTACTGAATAAAAAGCGTTCTAAAAGTTGTTGTGCAGAAATTTGCTTTCCTTTTTTCAACGGAATATAATCTCCAAACTCACGAATAACGTCTATAACCTTTTGTTCTGGTTTTATGGTAATTCCGCTTTGAGTATAATAACCAAATTTTACAGTTTCACCTTTGGTAACTTTACCAGAATCAGGCTGAGCAGTTTGGGTTAATATATTTAGAAATGTTGTTTTTCCTGTTCCATTTTTACCAATGATACCAACACGTTCTCCTTTTTGAAACATGTAGTTAAAGTTATCTAGAATTGTTTTGTCTTTAAAGCTTTTTGATACTTTATGAAATTCTAAAATTTTACTACCCAAACGTTCCATATTTAGTTCTAATTGAACTTCGTGATCGTTACGGCGTTGGTGCGCACGGTGTTTTATATCGGCAAAATCATTAATTCTAGATTTTGATTTTGTAGTACGTGCTTTTGGTTGACGACGCATCCAAGTAAGCTCTTTTTTGAAAAGTTGCTTAGCTTTGTTGGTTTCTATGGCATCATTTTCTATACGAGCTTCTCTTTTTTCTAGGTAATATGAGTAGGTTCCTTTGTAATTAAAAATTTGACCTTCGTCTAATTCTATAATTTCATTGCATACACGTTCTAAAAAGTAACGGTCGTGTGTTACCATAAAAAGTGTAATGTTTTCCTTGGCAAAAAAGGATTCTAGCCACTCAATCATTTCTAAATCTAAATGGTTTGTTGGCTCATCTAAAATTAGTAAATCTGGTTTATTTATTAATGCATTTGCTAGTGCTAAACGTTTTATTTGTCCACCAGAAAGCACGCTTACTTTTTGAGATAAATCTTCTAATTTAAGTTTAAAAAGTATTTGCTTGTATAGGGTTTCGAAATCCCATGCTTCATGACGTTCCATGGCATCAAAAGCGACTTGGTAAGCGTCTGTGTCGTCCGGGTTTAGAAGTGCTTTTTCATAATTTGAAATCACTTTTAAAATTGGGTTTTCACTGGCAAAAATAGTTTCTTCGATTGTTAAGTTTTTATCAAACTTAGGATCTTGAGATAAAAAAGAAACGGCAATACCTTTTCGGAAAGTTACGCTACCAGAACCTGGTTCGTCATCTCCTGAAAGAATATTTAAAATAGAGGTTTTACCCGTACCATTTTTAGCCACGAAAGCTATTTTTTGATCTTTGTGGACACTAAAAGAAACGTTTTCAAAAAGTGTAAGTTCTCCGTAAGATTTCGATATGTTTTCTACTGTTAAATAATTCAAGTCTATTTGTTTTTTTACAAAGAACGTCTAAAAAACCAAAAAAAAGGGTATAAGTTTTATTCTTCACGGTGAAAAGTTATATTTGTGGTTAATCTATTAGCCTATATGTTAAAACAATTTGCCTTTTTTATTCTTGTTGCAATTACGTTAATTAATACTTCCTGTATCACAAATAAAGATGTTGTCTATTTGCAAGATAAAGGAACTGTAATTAGTGATTCGTTGCAAATACAGGCGTTGGCTAAGCCTTACAGGGTACAGATTAATGATATTTTGAGTATCGACGTAAAGGCTTTAGATAAAGAATTGGTTGAAATTTTTAATCCAACAACTAATGATATTGGTAATACACAACAAGCGCTTTATTTTACTGGATTTACGGTAGATTTACATGGAAATATAGAATTTCCTATTTTAGGAGAAATAAATGTACTCGGTTTTACAGTTGAGGAAATTGAAGATAAGGTAAAGCATGAGTTATTACAGCAGTATTTTAAAGAAACGGCTCAAATATTTGTTACTGTAAAACTTGCTGGTTTGAAATACACAACGGTTGGAGAGGTTGCTAGTAAAGGTGTGCAAGTAATTTACCAAGATCGTGTTAATATTATTGAAGCTATTGCAAATGCTGGAGACATTCAACAAACAGGAGATAGAACAGATGTTTTAATTGTGAGGCAATATCCTGATGGTCAAAAAATACATCATATAGATTTGACAGATATAGCAGCAATGAAATCTGAGTTTTATTATATACAACCTAATGATATTATTATGGTAAAACCATTAAAACGTAAATCTTTAGGGGCTGGTGAAACGGCTACGCAAACACTTACTACAATTGCTAGTTTGTTTTCAGTGGTTATTAGTACTTATTTTTTAGTAAAGAATTTGTAAGCTATGGATGATGGATTTGATTTTCAAAACGGACAGAACTTCAATTTTAAAGAGTTTGTTTTTAGGGCTATAAGCTATTGGAAATGGTTGCTACTTGGTCTTTGTATTGCTTTTTATGTCGTTTACCATCAAAATATTAGACGTGAGTTTCCTTATACTCTGGGTGCTTCTGTAACCGTCCAAGATGATAAAAACCCTTTATTTACTGCCAACACAAGTTTAGTATTTAACTACGGGGGTATATCTGGGAAGGTGCAAGAGGTGTTATTAAATTTAACATCTAGAAAACACCACGAGAAAGTTGTAGATAGTCTAAAGCTTTATCTAACATATTTACAACAAGGACGTTTTTATAAAACGGATATTTATAAAGAAGCGCCTTTTATGTTTCAAGGTAAAGCTGATAGTTATCAGGTTATTGGTCACCCCTTAAAAATTACGCTACTATCAGAAAATAGATTTCAAGTTACATACGATTTTGGTGAATTGAATGTTGTGGCAGCTCAAAATTATCGAAATAAAAAAGTTCAATATATAAACTTAAAGGAGAGTGTCTTTTCCGAAGAATATAATTTTGGAGATTATATAGATTTACCTTTTTTGAAAGGTCGCTTATTAAAAAGGAGTGAAATAGCGTTAGTGCCTCAATCGGAATATTATATTCAGTTTAATAATTTTGATAGCACGGTTTCTAGTTTTATGCAATCTTATGCTGTTAGAAATGAAATGAACTCACCTCTTTTAACTATAAGGTTAACTAATAAGAACAAATCTAAAATAGTTGATTATATTAATACATCTGTTTTTATTTTAGATCGCGATCAATTGCAACGTAAAAATCAGTATGCAATAAATACCATTGAATTTATTGATAAGCAATTATCTAGAGTGAAAGGGGAGCTGACAAAAAAAGCCGATTCACTTAATGATTTTATGAAGGTTAATAAAATATTTGATTTAGAAAGTGAAAGTGCCTTACTGACATCTAAAATTGAAGAATATAAGAGCCAAAAAGACCTATTAACAGAGCAGCTATTGGCTCTAGATTTATTGAAAAATTATTTAGTTACTAATAATGACTATAGTGCTTTGCAAGTTCCATCGACCACAGGAGTTTCAGAAGCTAATATTGGAGCAAATGTTTCTAAAATTATTTTGTTATCTGCCGAAAAATCTAAACTAGCCTATTCAGTAAGGGACAATGTGTCTGTTTTTGATGATTTAAATAGGCAAATAGGAGCATTAAAGCTGGTTGTTCTTGAGAATATTGCTTCAGAAAAATTTAATATTCAATCTCAATTAAAGTCTGTCAATTCTAAGATTTATAATTCAGAGAGTGAGTTTTCTACCATTCCAGAAAGTCAACAAAGACTAAGAGCTATAGAGCGGGAATATTTGTTAAGTCAGAGTACATACGATTTGTATTTGGCAAAACGAGGTGAGGCCGATTTAATAAAAGCTTCTAATGTTTCTGATATTGTTTTAATAGAACCAGCAAAAGATACTGGACAAGGAAGAAACGCTGTTAATCTTAACATAAGATATGTTTTTGCTTTTTTCGCAGTGCTAATTCCTCTGTTTTTAGTTGCATTTGTTGTTACCTTTTTTGATAATAAACTTCATGCTCCAGGGGATTTGGAGGATTTAAGCAGTATACCATTATTAGGTGTTATTGGTCAAAATGATACAGCTAATAATTTGGCTGTTTTCAATAAGTCTCAATCTGCAATGGCTGAGGCCTTTAGGGCTATACGGTCGAGTTTGCAATTTATGTATAAAAAGCATGATTTGGAAGGGAGTAAAACTGTTTTAATTACATCTTCCATAAGTGGAGAAGGAAAGACTTTTACGGCTATAAATATTGCTTCTGTTTTTGCTTTAAGTGGAAAGAGAACGGTATTGGTAGGGTTAGATTTAAGAAAGCCTAGAATTTTTGATGATTTTGAATTGAAGAATGACATTGGTGTTGTAAATTATTTAATAGGACAAAATTCACTAGGCGATATTGTACAACAAACAAAAGTTGAAAACTTGGATATAATTACTTCTGGTCCAATACCTCCAAACCCTTCGGAGCTTTTGATTAGTGAAATAATGGATGCGCTCATAGCTGAGTTAAAAGAAAAATATGATTATATCATTTTAGATACACCTCCTGTTGGTTTAGTAGCTGATGCTTTGGAGCTTTTAGAATATGCCGATGCGTCACTTTATGTAGTCCGTCAAGATTATACTCAAAAAGAGATGCTTACCTTGATAAATGAAAAGCATAAAAATGGTGTCGTTAAAAATATTAGTTTCATTTATAACTTTTATAATTTAAAAGGAAAATATGGTTACGGATACGGTTACGGTTATGGGGATTATGCTAACGGATATCACGATGTAGCCGAGAAAAAGTCTTTTTTTAATAAGCTACTTTCTGTCATTAAAAAATAGATTGATATTTACTTTATTATTAAGTGAGTGTGTTTAAAATTATAATTTAAACTTTTAATATATTAATTTGAACTCGACTGTAAAAAATAATGATTGGTTATACACCATATCACCTAAAAAAAAATTGATTAATCTTAATTTTAAAGAAATTTGGAGGTATCGTGATTTATTGCTTTTGTTTGTCAAGCGTGACATTATAACACAATATAAGCAAACTATTTTAGGACCATTGTGGTATTTTATACAACCCTTATTTACGTCAGTAATTTTTACCCTAATATTTAATAATCTTGCAGCAATACCTACCGGTAATGGTATTCCTGCCTTTTTATTCAATTTAGCGGGTATTACTTCTTGGAACTATTTTAGCACCTGTTTGACAGGGACTAGTGATACCTTTAAATCTAATCAAGGAATATTTGGAAAGGTGTATTTTCCTAGAGTGATCACCCCATTGTCAGTGGTATTTTCAAATATTATTAAATTTGGTATTCAGCTTCTAGTATTTATTTCTTTTTACATATTTTTTGTGTTTTTCACAGATAAGGCTAGTAATGCATTACCACAAATAACAATTATACTATTACCTATATTAATTTTATTTATGGGTTTATTAGGGTTAGGATTAGGAATGATTATTTCTTCCTTAACTACAAAATATCGCGACTTAAGTTTTCTAGTAGGTTTTGGTGTCCAACTACTAATGTACGGATCCGCAGTCATGTATCCGTTATCTTATTTTAAAGAAAAAGTGCCAGAGTATGCATGGATAGTAGCCTATAATCCAATGACCACTATTATTGAGTTGTTTAGACAAATGACATTAGGCATTGGGGCATTTTCAATTAGTAATTTTATTTATGCTGGAGTTGTAAGTATAATATGTTTTTTAATAGGGTTAGTCATTTTTAATAAAACTGAAAAATCTTTTATAGACACCGTTTAATATGACAGATCAAGACATTATTTTAAAAGCAGAACACATCTCTAAGCAATACCGTTTAGGATTGGTTGGTACAGGTACCATAAGTCATGATTTAAATAGATGGTGGCATAAAATACGTGGCAAAGGTGATCCTTATTTAAAAATTGGAGAAAGCAATGATCGTAGTACCAAAGGACAATCTGATTACGTTTGGGCATTACAAGACATAAATTTTGAAGTTAAACGTGGTGAGGTTTTAGGTATTATTGGAAAAAATGGCGCAGGTAAATCTACATTGCTTAAAATTTTATCTAAGGTTACAGGACCAACAACAGGCGAAATTAAAACCAGAGGACGTATCGCCTCTTTACTAGAAGTGGGGACAGGTTTTCATGGCGAAATGACTGGACGAGAAAATGTTTTTTTAAATGGTGCTATCCTTGGGATGACTAAAAAAGAAATTAGCTCGAAAATTGATGAAATTATCGAGTTTTCAGGTTGTCAACGTTACATCGATACACCAGTAAAACGCTATAGTTCTGGTATGACTGTGCGCTTGGCTTTTGCAGTTGCTGCTTTTTTAGAGCCTGAAATTTTGGTGATAGATGAAGTGTTGGCGGTTGGAGATGCAGAGTTTCAGAAAAAAGCAATTGGTAAAATGCAGGATATCTCGAGAGGAGAGGGACGTACGGTGTTGTTTGTAAGTCATAATATGGCAGCCATCCAAAGCTTGTGTACACGCGTGTTATTAATCCAAAATGGAGTAATTGCAAATCCAGAAGGTTATGATGCTGATGTTGCAGTAGAAAAATATCTTTTAGATAATAAAAAAGACGAAATCATAAAAAAAAAGACACCTAATTTTAATGTAAAGGTTAATCAAAAAAATAACTATACTTTTTCTGAAGCTTTTAAAGTTAATTTGGATTTTGAAAATTTATTAAACGAAGAGCAAGAGGTGTTTATAGATTTTGCTGTTGTCAATCAAATGGAAGATTTTGTATTACATTATAGGATGGATTTTGATAAAGAACCAGTCAGAATTAAAACAGGAGTTAGTAATTTGCGTCTAAACATAGATAATCCTGGTTTAATATTAGGCGAGTATTCTATAATAATATACATCTATAATAGAATGAAAAATGTGTTGTATTGGGTAGAAAATAGCTCAAGTTTTCAGATTTCTAATATGGATAATCAAATGATTACTACCACAAAAATTAAGTCTCAAATCGTACCTAGAGTAGGTATAGAATATGTGTAGTTTTGAGTAGTTATCTAAAATTCAAAAATGAAAAAAACGATATACAAATTCATCAATAGATTAGGTTATAAGATCGAAAAAAAACGACCTAAAGAATACTTCTTTCCTGAACTAAAAAAGTATAACATCACAGAAAATTTTGAGTTGCTTTTTAATTCAAAAATCTTTGTGAAAAGTTTAGATGCGATCTATAGTAATTTTGCATTACAATCGCATAAAGATGGGTTTTTGGTTAGTTTTTTAGACTTTAATATTTATGTTGAAAGTATTGAAGAGTTTTTAATTTTAAATGAAGTTTTTGTAACCAAGGATTACAATTTTATTTCAAACCATAAGACTACAGTCATTGACATTGGAGCTAATATAGGAATCAGTTCTCTATATTTTTCAACATTAGATTGTGTAGATAAAATTTATGCTTTTGAGCCTATTATTGATACCTTCAACCAAGCCCAATATAATTTAGAATTGAATAAAACACGACATAAAGTGATTGCTATTAAGAATATTGGTTTAGGGAAAAGCAATAGGACGGAAACGGTTTTATTTAATAAATCATCAAAAGGAAATACAGGTGTCAGAGGATTATTAAGTCCTACGTACGCTAGTAATGCACAAAATGAAATTAGGGCGTTAAAAATTGTAGAAACTTCAAAAGAAATCGAAAAAATAATTACTACTTCCGTTGGTCAAAAAATAATGATCAAAATGGATTGCGAAGGCGCAGAGTATGAGATTTTTGAAAATTTATCGGAATCAAACTTACTAGATAAAATTGATGTATTGATTATAGAATGGCATGACAAAGGGGCTAAATCAATAGAGAATACTTTATTGAAATTTGGTTTTAACGTCTTTTCTAGAGATTTAGGACCGATTTCTGGTATTATAACAGCATCAAAATAAATTATAATGAATTTTGAAGTTTCTGTCATAATTCCTGTTTTTAATGCTGAATCTTATGTGGCTAAAGCAATAGGTTCTGCTTTGCAGCAATCAGAAGTTAGAGAGGTTATTGTTATCAATGATGGAAGCACGGATCAATCAGTAGAAATTATTGAAGATCTTCAAAAATCTGATTCAAGAATTAAATTATTTCATCATAAAAATAAAATAAATAAAGGACGTTCAGAAACTAGAAATTTAGGAATTAGTAAAGCAACTTCAGAATATATTGCTTTTTTAGATGCAGACGATTTCTATTTAGGAAATAGATTTAAAAACGATCATTTCTTATTTAAAGAGGACCAGATAACGGAAGGTGTGTACAATGCAATTGGAGCTCATTTTTATAAAGAAGTGTCAAGTCAGGAAAGACAAAGGTTAAATTTAACATCGGTTACAGAAGTTATAGAAGCAAAACAATTATTTAATATCTTGTTATCTGGACGACTAGGCTATTTTTCTATTGACGGATTGACCGTTAAAAAGGCTGTGTTTAATAAAACAGGTGTATTTAACAATACATTGAAAGTTGCAGAAGATACAGATTTAATCTGGAAAATGGCCTTAAAATGTAAACTTGTGTCTGGTGTAATAGATGAGCCGGTTGCTATGAGAGGCGTACACGATGGTAATGTATTTAATAATGAAGATTTATATAAAGAATACAATCTAAAGTTATTTGAATCTATTGCCTTCTGGAGTGCTAAAAATAACATTGACATAAAAAAAATAGAACGTATTATTGAAAAAATTTGGATCTTAAAAAGCAGACAAACCCATTCAGTTTTGAAAAAGATTAGCTACTGGTTTTATTTAACAACAAATATGACTAGTACATTATTTACGTATCTAACTGTAAAGTATTTTCCATTAGTAAGATATAGAAAAATACTATTTTCATTTATGTACAAACTAGATAAATAATGGATTTTACTGTATCTGTAATCATACCAACGTATAATGCACAAGACTTTATTGATAAAACAATTCAGTCGGTTTTGATGCAGACAGAAGTGTCTGAAATTGTAGTGGTTGATGATGGAAGTAAAGATGAAAGTTTAAAGGTGTTGCAAGCGCTTCAAAAGGAGCATAAAAGTATTAAGGTTTTTCAGCATGAAAAGGGTGTTAATAAAGGAAGAGGAGCAACTCGGAATTTAGGAATCCTAAAAGCAACGTCAAATTATATCGCTTTTTTAGATGCAGACGATTTTTATTTAGAAAATAGGTTTAGTTTAGATAAAACAATATTAAAAGACCAAGCAATAGACGGTGTTTATAATGCTGTTGGTTTTCATTTTTATAGAAACATTAAGCCAAACGAGCAAAAATATTTTAAGCTCAATACCATTACTAAAACATTAAAACCAGAAGATTTATTTGATGGTATTGTTAAAAGTAAATATGGGTTTTTACATTTAAACGGAATTACAATCAAGCGCAAAGCATTTAGTACAATTGGATTAATGAATCCTGAGCTAATTGTAACACAAGACACAGATATTATTTTTAAAATGGCTTTGCAATGTTGTATGTTGCCAAGTAATATTACAAATCCAATAGCCTTAAGAGGAATACATGACGATAATATTTTTAATAAAGATGAGATTTATAAAAAATACACGCAAAAATGTTTTGAATCTGTAATCGATTGGAGTTTTAAAAATAACATTGAAATTTGTAAAATAGAAGCTTTAGTAGACGCTATTTGGGTTTTTAAGTTTAAACAAAAAGAAGGACTGATTAGCCATATTGATTATTGGTTTAAGTTGATGTTTAAATTTCCTAAATTATTGTTTTCTATGTTAAGTATTAAATATTTTCCAATCGTACGATTACGCAAAACACTTTTTCCTTTTATTTATAAGAACTAATGGTAATGAAAACTAGTAGCAACGTCACTGTAGTAATACCTTGTTTTAATGATGGGGCGTTTATAAATGAGGCTATACAGTCTATTTTGAATCAAACCTTAAAACCAGATCAAATTATTGTTGTTGATGATGGATCTGAAGATGACACAAAAGCTGTCTTAAAAGCTATAAAAGAAGATACTGTTACGGTAATGTTCCAAAGTAACACTGGGGTTAGCTCAGCTAGAAATGTTGGCATAAGTCAAGCTGAAACAGATTATATTTTAACCTTAGATGCTGATGATCTTTTTGAACCCACTTTTATGGAAAAGGCATTGCAGATTATGGAGAGTGATAATAACATTGCTGTAGTCGGCTGTTATTACAGAGGATTTATCGGTAATACAATAGATGCTAAAATAGAAAAACCATTAGGAGGGAAACTGTCTGATTTTTTAGTAAAAAACAATGGTTTAGGTTGTTCTCTATTTAGAAAAAAATCATGGAAATTAGTGTCTGGTTATGACGAAAACATGCTATACGGTTACGAAGATTGGGAATTTTGGATTAATATTTTAAAAGAGGGACAGTCCATGTATATCATCGAAGAACCTTTATTTAAGTATAGAACTAAAAAGAATTCAAGAGATAAAAACGCGATTAAATATCATGATTATGAGTTGAGGGAATATATTTTTAATAAACACAAAAATGTATATCTTCAAAATTTTGAATCATTTGCAAAGCACATGTTATATCAAAATAGTAGATTGCGAAATGATAAAACAAAATTACTAAACGCAACAGAAGTTAAAATTGGTAAAGCTATTCTTTTACCTTTTAGAGTAATTAAATCCATTTTTAAAAAATAAAGAATGACAAAAAAGGTTTCTATAATAGTTCCTTGTTATAATCATGCGCATTACTTGAAGGATGCTTTGGGGTCTGTTTTGTGTCAAACCTTTACCAATTGGGAATGTATTATTGTTAATGATGGTAGTCCTGATAATACGAAAATAATAGCAAGTCAGTGGTGTGCAAAAGACGATAGGTTTGTTTATTTAGAAAAACAAAATGGAGGTTTATCTAGTGCTAGAAATGCGGGAATACAAATAGCTAAAGGAGAATTTATTTTACCTTTAGATGCAGACGATTTAATACATCAGGACTACCTAGAAAATTTAGTTCCTGTTTTAAATCAAAATAAAAAGTTAGCAATAGTGTCGTGTTACAGTAATTTTTTTATAAATAATATTGATAATGTGACCTATAAGTTAAGACCTAAAGGTGACAATTATAAATGGCTATTATATGTCAATCAATTAGTAGCAACGTCTTTGTACAGAAAATCTTGTTGGGAAACCGTTGGAGGTTATGATGAGAACATGAAAAAAGGGTTTGAAGATTGGGAGTTTTGGTTAGCTATTACTAAGTTAGGATGGAACTATAAAATAAAAGAAGAGTTTTTGTTTTATTACAGAAAAGCAAAGCAATCCATGTTAGTAGATACTATTAACAATCATTTTGAAGCTAACAAAGCGTACATTGTAAAAAAGCATAAAGAACTATATATAGACGATTTTGATAATTGTATGACAGTTATGTTTCATGAGCAAAATGCAACACGAATAAGTTTGGCAAAAATAAAAAAGTCGACAGCGTATAAAATTGCTAGAACGATAACTAAACCTATCCGTGTTATCAAAAAGCTTTTAAAAATTAGTAGCACATGATTTCGGTAGTCATTAGAACAAAAAATCAAGCCAAAGCTTTAGCGTTTTCATTAAAAAACCTAAAGGAACGTTACAGTAAAGATATTACAGAGGTTATTGTATTGGATAATCTATCCTCAGATAATACTGCTGACATTGTTAAACACTATGATGCACGATTAGTAACCATTAAAAACTTTAGTTTTGGTGGTAGTGCAAATGTCTGTGCAAAAGAAGCGAAAGGACCAATAATCGTTTTGTTTAGTGCACATTCATATCCGGTCAGTCATGATTTTTTTAAATTAATTCAACAAAAATTTGATGCAAATTCAAACCTTGCTGGTTTAAGATGTTTGCATAGTAAAAACGATTACAGAAATTATATAAATAATATTTCTGCAAAAGAAGACCCCAATAAATCTGGTCTTATTTTTTCTGGTTCCACTTTTAATAAAACGGTTTGGCAACAACATAATTTTAAAGAAGACGTAGCTACTTTTGAAGATAAAGAGTGGACAACACGGGTGTTAAAAGCAGGATTTGAGATAGATTTTGTGCCTTCAATTTTTAGTTATGAAATTAGTAGAACTAAAAAGCAATTGCATTTTAGATTTAAAAATGACGTTGTAGGTAATTATCAATTGTGGCATGAAGAAGTGACTTTATCCAATGCTAATAAAGGACTGGTAATGTCTCTTTTTAAGATCGTAAAGGCGGTATTTGTAGATAGTTATTATGCGTTCAAGCGATACTTTTATTTACTTAAGTTTATGCTCAATAAGCCTAAACAATTTTAATGGTGATTAGTTTTAACTTTTAGTATTAATGCGTAAAGACAATAATTTTGACTTTTTAAGATTTCTATTTGCCGTTTTTGTTGTGCTTTCCCATGCCTATCCATTATCCGGAATTGATGAGAAGGAACAATGGATTTATAAAATGACCAATGGACAAATAGTATTAGCCCAAATTGGTTTAAGTGTTTTTTTTGTAATTAGTGGCTTTTTTATTTTTCAAAGTATGGAGAGAAGTAAAAGTCTTTTGCAATATTATAAAAAAAGAATGCTAAGATTATTTCCAGCATTATTAGTGTTATTATTAATTACTGTGGTCGTTGTTCCTTTTGTTTACACAGGAGTTGGATCTGTTTTTTCGAATTCAACGTATTTAAGTTATTTGCCTAATAATATCAGTTTGTTTGGTTTTCAGGGTGTTATAGATGGTGTTTTTGATACAAATCATTATAAAGCAATAAATGGCTCTTTATGGACTATTAGGTATGAGTTTACATTATATATTGTTATTTCATTTTTATTTTTTATTAGAACAAAACAAAAATTATTGGTGGTTTTATTAGCATTAGTATTTATCTTGTTTAGTGTGTTGTATCTGTTTTTTATGGGACGCTTTTCAGGCTCTTCAATTTTAGGCATGCAAGGGTATCATATTTTAAATCTAGGTAACTTTTTTATAGCAGGTAGCTTATTGGCATCTCTAAAATTTGAAAAATATAAAAGTAAGTCATTGCTATTCGTCTTAATTTTAATACTAATTTTATCATTATATTTTGATTTTTATGACGGGATAAAACATTTGATATTTTCTATGTTTATTATCATTTTAGGATATACTCCAATTAAAGGAATTAAAGACTTTGGGAAAATTGGAGACTTATCTTATGGTATTTATATTTACAGCTTTTTTATTCAACAACTTTTAATGTGGTTTTTTAAATTGAATACTATAAATTTAGCGGTTTACTCATTGTTGATTTCAGTGGTATTGGCTTATTTGTCTTGGCACTTAGTGGAGAAGAGCGCATTGAGGTATAAATAATAAAAAAATAAAATTTAATAATTACATATGTTTAAAAAAATAAAAAATTTTATAAATGCAATTCTAAAAGATAATAATGGTAGGCATCAACAAAATAATTTACATTTAAAAGAGCTTGAATGGGCTAATACTTACCATGATAGTATTAGAGGTAAAAATGCTTTACAGAACTTACCATTAAATATAGGACGATGGGCTGGGAATTATACTTTTTTTTATATATTAAATAGAATACTTAATGATTATAAACCAAAATCTATTATTGAATTCGGGCTAGGTGAATCTAGTAAATTTATATCTGTTTTTATTGAGAATTATTCAAAAGAAAGTCAGCATTTAATTATTGAAGAAAATGCACTTTGGCGTGATGCTTTTAATTCTAATTTTACATTATTTGAGAATTCAAAGATTGAGGTCTGTGATTTAATAACAAAGCAGGTTAAAGGTTTTGATGTAAATGGATATAATGAAATCGAGAAATTTACAGCATCTAAATTTGATTTATATGTTGTTGACGGCCCATTTGGTAGTCCAAATTACTCGCGTCATGATATTTTGAAGTTTGCCGAAAATTTAAGTGAGAAAGATGATTTTATTATTATTTTGGACGATTATCATCGTTTAGGTGAAAAGCAAACAGGAGATGATTTAGAAGCTTTGTTTAAGGTTAAAAATATGAAGGTGAATAAAGAGGTGTATATTGGTGTGAAAAGTTTAATTGTTTTTGCAACTGATAAATATAAATATGCAACATCATTGTAACTATGCATAGTTTAGTATCCATAATAATTCCAACTTATAATAGATTAAATAGTATTGAGGTTGCTTTAAGAAGTGTGTTAGAACAATCTTATCAAAATTGGGAATGCATAATTGTGGATGATAGATCTACTGATAGTTCTTTTGAAAAAGTATCTAAATACATAGAGAGAGATAAAAGGTTTCGAATTATAAAAAGAGCAGTTAACTCTGTTAAAGGAGCTTCATCTTGCAGAAATATAGGCTTATTTAAAGCAAAAGGAGATTATATTGTTTTTTTAGATTCGGATGATTATTTATTAGAAGGTTGCTTAGAAAATAGAATTTTAGAATTTAAATTGCATGATGATAAAGATTTTCTGGTTTTTCCAATGGGAGTTAAGGTTAATGGTGAACTAATAATTAATAAAATACCCGAAAGCGAATCTTATTTGAAAGATTTTCTTAGTTACAAGTTTTATTGGCAGACCATGTGCCCTATTTGGAAAAGAGAATTTATACAAAAGTTAAAAGGCTTTAAAGCAGGTTATCCCAGACTAAATGATCCAGAATTAATGATTAGAGCTTTGTTAGTCCCAAATGTTAAGTTTAAGGTTTTTACGGATGTTAATTATGACACCATTTATAATATGAATGTTATAAATTGGGTGACATTAAAAGATAAATACTATCAAAGTTTACTGCTGTTTATTCCAGAAGTTAGTCGAAGCTTAGAGGATGTAAATAAAGCAGATTTAAAAAAATATTTAAGCAGTTATTTAAAAGTCTGGTTTAGAGATTTTATGTTTCCAAGCCAATTAAATTTAGTCTATCAGAATAACACTTTAATCAATTTGTTTTATAAACATAAAATAATATCAATATTTAAAAAGCTTAAACTAAAAATGTTATTATTTGGTCACAATGTATTTTATTACTTTAAAAGAAAGTTTAAAGATTTAATTATAAATCTTACTTAGTTTTTACTAGTCAAAAAAGCGCTTATTTAAAAATGATTAAGTTTATAAAGCAGACCATTAAAAGTATTCAAGGTTATTTTAATTATTTAAATTTCAATCTAGTTGAAACTAAAAAAATTAAAAAGGCAGAGGTTGTTTTTATTCTGCCATTTTACCATACAGGAGGCGCAGAAAAAGTACATCTTAACATTGTAAAGGCATTAAAGGACCAAAAGTGTTGCGTTATATTTACGCATTTGTCAGCCACTCAGAATCACTATGAAGACTTTAAAAAACATGCTCAAGTTATAGAGTTAAATCATATTAAAAACAAAAAATCTAATAGGGTTAATATACTTTTAAAAAAAATAATTATTAAAACGATAAATAATAGTAAAACCATACATACTGTTTTTGGATGCAATACAGATTATTTTTATAAACTTGTTCCTGATTTTAAAAAGGGTTTAAAGAAGATCGATTTATTACATGCTTTAAGTCATAATGATGACAGAGCACTATCTTTAACAAATACAGCAAGTATAATAGATTTTAGAGTCTGTATAAATCAAAAAGCAAAACAGGATTTAATTTCAATTTATAAACAAAATAATATTAATCCAGACTTTAATAACAAGATTAAAATAATTGAAAATGGAGTAAGCATAGCTGATTTTAGAACAAATATATCAGAATATAAAAGTGATGTAAAATTTGGTTTTATTGGTCGTTGGTCTGAAGAAAAACGACCAGAAATTTTCTTAACAGTAGCAAAACAGATTAAAACAAAATTTCCTGAAGTTAAGTTTGTAATGGCAGGAACAGGCATGAAATCCAACCTAAATCAAATCAATGAAAGTGGCGTTGAATTTTTAGGTGAAATTACAGATGCAACCAAAATGAATAATTTATATAAGAGTTTAACAGGTGTCGTTATTACTTCGGTTTCTGAAGGTTTTCCAATGGTGTTTATGGAGTCTATGCCGTTTAATGTGGTTCCCGTTTCTACAAATGTAGGAGGTATTAGTCAACATATAACTCATATGGAGAATGGGTTGTTAATAGAGGGGATATCTAACGATAAATTGGTTGAAGAGTTTATAACCAGTATTACGCTTTTAATCGAAGATCAATTACTAACAAAAAAAATGGCAAAAGCTGCAAAAACGTATGCGGTTGAAAATTTTAATATTGAAAAATTTAATACATCTTATCAAAACCTTTTTCTAAAAGAACAATGAAACTATTAATGGTCGCCATTCCAAATCATCACTTCTTCCAATGGGTTAACCAATTGGAAAATGCTGGACATGACGTCTATTGGTTTGATGTGACTGATGGTGGACCAAAGTCTTCCAAAATAGAATGGGTTACCCAAATAAAAGGTTGGAAACTTAAATGGGATTTTCCGTTTAGAAGTACTATTAAAAAAAAGTCGCCAAAATTATATAAAAGTATTCAAAAGATTAACACCAATAGCGTATCCAATGCTTTTCAAAAAGCAATAGATACCATACAGCCAGATGTTGTGCATTGTTTTGAAATGCAATTATCAGGGTTACCTATTTTGCCAATTATGGCACAAAACTCCATTCCTTTAATCTATTCCTCTTGGGGTAGCGATGTGTATTATTTTAAACAACTGGGTGTTTTAAAAGATCAGTTAACCTGTTTTTATAAGCGCGCTAATTATTTAATTACAGATTGTAAACGCGACTATAATTTAGCTACAAAAAACGGTTATGCTAATCAGTTTTTAGGTGTTTTTCCTGGTAATGGCGGCTTAACTATAGACGATTCAAAAATTAAATCATTTGATAATCGTTATCTTATACTAATAAAAGGGTATGATGATGGGGTTGGGAAAGCGTCAAAAGTATTAGAAGCATTACAATTAGTTCCAAAAGAATTATTGTTACATAAACATATTGTTATTTATAGTGCCGACGATACTATTCAAGAACAAATTAAACAATCAAAAGCACTTTTAACATTAGGAATAACCGTGTATTCCAGATATTCATTTATCCAAAACGAAGCCTTATTAGCCGTTATGGGACAAAGTTGTATACATATCGCTAATAGTCTTTCCGACGGGATGCCAAACGCGCTGTTAGAAGCAATGTCCATGGGCGCATTTCCAATCCAATCTAATCCGGGCCAAGTTACAGAAGAAGTGATTACACACACTGAAAATGGATTTTTAATAACCAATCCATTAGATGAAACTGAAATAGCAACTCATATTAAAAACGCATTGAATAATAATGCTTTACGGCAGCAAGCACAAGATTTTAATACTGATTTTATAAAAATGCACTATAATCGTGCTACCTTGCAACTCCCAATACAAAACCTTTATACGGCAATTAAATAAATGCAGATTTCATTTTTAATAGTTACTAAAAATAGACCAGAAGATTTGGCTTTAACTTTAAATAAGTTGAAGTTGTTAATTGATTTATCTATACATGAAGTATTAGTGTTTATTGATGGTTGTTCTAAAACCGAAGCTATTATATCTGATTTTAATTGGGTTAATTGGACCAAGTCAAGAGAAAGTCTTAGCGCGTCACCAGCAAGAGCAACGTTATACAAAAAAGCAAAAGGACATATTTTTATTGGACTGGATGATGATGCACATCCTTTAAGTTCTGATTTTATACTAACGGTAGAAACGACTTTTAATAACAATGCGCATTTAGGAATTATTGCTTTTCAGGAGGTTAGAGGGCTATTTACTTCGGATCAGAATGCTTTGCAACATTCCAAAGACTTAGAAGCTTATTTTACCAGTGATTTTGTAGGTTGTGGCTTTGCGATAAAAAAAGAGGTTTATGAAGCCACTAATGGTTTTCCTATTTGGATTGATATTTATGGAGAAGAACCTGCAGTCGCCTTAGAAGTGTTAGATTTAGGGTGTACAATTTTATATCAGCCCAGTATTAAAGTAAACCATCGTGTAGATGTTGTACAGCGAAAGTTACAAGGTAGAAACTATTTTAGATTTGAGCATCAATTAAAAAACACCTTGCGTTACTACTTGGTTTATTACCCAAAACCAGTTAGAAAGGTGGTCAAAACTTTATGGCATAATTTTAAAAAGTATGCTTTAAAGGATTGGACATATTTTAAAGCTTTTATTAAAGTCTTTTTCTCAACCCTTTTTAAATTACCATCGATTTTAAAATATAGACAGCCTGTTAAAGCAGAAACAATTAAAAACAAATTAAATTTGAAACCTTTAAATTACTCTGCTTAGATGTATTTCAACTCTATAGACTTTGCTGTTTTTTTACCAATTGTATTTATACTTTATTGGTTTGTAACTGATAAAAATTTAAAACTACAAAACGCTTTGTTAGTAGTGTCTAGTTACGTGTTTTATGGGTGGTGGGACTGGCGGTTTTTATCTTTAATAATCTTTAGTTCTTTAGTCGATTACAGTATTGGTTTAGCTTTAAAAAAAGAAAATAGTCTTTCTAAGCGGAAGGGTCTGCTTTGGGTTAGCATTATTATAAACTTGGGTTTTTTAGGCTTTTTTAAATATTATAATTTTTTTGTAGAAAGTTTTGTCGAGGCTTTTTCATTATTAGGACATCCAATCCAGCCTAATACTTTAAATATTATCCTACCTATTGGAATTAGTTTCTACACCTTTCAAACTTTAAGTTATACTATTGATGTTTATAAACGAAAGTTAGAACCAACGGAAGATATCGTGTCGTTTTTAGCGTTTGTCAGCTTCTTTCCACAGTTAGTGGCAGGACCAATAGAACGTGCGACTAATTTGTTACCACAGTTTTATACAAAACGAACATTTCATTATAGTAAAGCAGTGGATGGTTGCCGACAAATATTGTGGGGCTTTTTTAAAAAGGTAGTCATTGCAGATAATTGTGCGGAATTTGCTAATCAGATTTTTAATAATTCTTCAGAATATTCTGGAAGCACATTAGTAATAGGGGCCTTATTTTTTACGTTTCAGATTTATGGTGATTTTTCTGGGTATTCAGATATTGCCATTGGTATCTCTAGATTATTTGGTTTTGATTTAAAACAAAATTTTGCATTTCCTTACTTTTCGCGAGATATTGCTGAGTTTTGGAGACGTTGGCATATGTCCTTGTCCACTTGGTTTAGAGATTATTTATACATTCCATTGGGTGGAAGTCGCGGAGGCACTTGGATGAAGGTGCGTAATACTTTTATTATTTTTTTAGTTAGTGGTTTTTGGCATGGCGCTAATTGGACTTTTGTTATTTGGGGCTTTTTAAACGCTTTGTATTTTTTACCACTATTATTAGCTAAACGGAATAGAACTTATTTGGATATTGTAGCAGAAGCGTCTAGATTACCCAGCTTTAGAGCATTTTTAAATATGATGCTGACTTTTAGCTTAACTGTTTTTGCATGGATATTTTTTAGAGCAGATTCTGTATCTCATGCAATGTCTTATATTTCTAATATTTTCACAAAAGCACTATTTAAATTGCCTACTGTAAGGCCAACGTATTTAATTGTTTTATTACTTTTATTTGTATTGATAGAATGGTTAGGAAGACGCCAAAAACATACTTTAGAAGTTTTATTATTAAATAATAGTAGGTCAGTACGTTGGGCGTTTTATTTATTTGTAATTGCTTGTGTTTTTATTTTAGGAGGAAAAGATCAAGCATTTATTTACTTTCAATTTTAATAATGAAACAGTTTTTAAAACATATAATACTGTTTGGTGCTATTTTATTTATAGTAGATAAAGGTGCTTATTTTATTTTAAATAAAACGTCAGAATTAGAGTATGATAAACGGTTAGAAAACCTTCTAGAAGGTAAAATGAATAAAGCGCTTTTTGTATTTGGATCTTCAAGAGGGAGCGGTAATATTATTGCCTCTCAGTTACAAAAGGAGACTGGATATTCTAGTTATAATTTATCATATCAAGGTGCGAATATTTTATATCAAGAATTTATTTTAAAAACACTTTTAAAATTTAATAATACACCTAAAAAAATTATTATAGCAATTGATAATCCCTACGAATTTAATGATAAAACGACACTTCAGTTTAGAAACGATCGTTTATATCCATTATCAAAGTATAATTATATAAATAATCAATTGATAAGGTTAGGAGAAAGGAGTCTTTTGTCTAAAGGTCTTTATTTTGCAAGAGTGAGCGGTTCAATGTTTAGGATGAAGACTGTAGGTCCCCCAAGTTTAAATCCTTTTGAGGCTTGTGGTTCTAGACCCATAATCTTAAAACCTAAAGAAGGTTTGGTTTATGATAATGAACAGGTTGTTTATTCAAAGACTGTTGAAGCGCAAAATTATTTAGATGCTTTTAAAAACATTCAGTTAATTTGTAAAGAGAATGGAATAGATCTTATTTTTGTTTTTCCTCCTAATTTTCAGGTTTTTAATAGTAGTTTTTACGACCGTTTCAATAAATTGGTGAGTCCAGAAAATAAGATTTTTGTGTATGATACATTAAATACGGTTTATAAGGATAAAAACTATTTTTATGATGCTTCACATTTAACAAAAGGAGGCGCTGAGATTTTTACCTCAGAACTAAGTGTTTTTATTAACGCAACCAAATAACAATGATTACATATTTTATTCGTGATTAGGATATTTTCATCCTTAAAAAAGTGTATTTTAGCGATGATTTACAGAAAAATAGAGTTTTAATTTATGAAAAAAATAGGCTTCATTCCTTTGCGAAAAGGCTCCAAAGGTATCGTCGGTAAAAATAAACGTAAAATGGTTGGAAGACCATTGTATACTTGGGTTTTGGGAGCGGCGCTACAGTCTGATTTAGATTTAGTCTATATTTATACAGACGACCAGTCAATTATTAATTTTATCGCTAAGGAATACCATTACACAAACAAAGTAAAAGCGGTTTTACGTAGTGACGCAAGTGCAACAGATACAGCCTCTACAGAAAGTGCAATGTTAGAATTTGCAACACAAATAGATTACGATTTTGATGTATTTTGCTTATTACAAGCAACGTCGCCATTTACTACAGCAATAGATATTAACGCGTGTTTAACTCAAGTTGAAAACGGTAAAGACTCTGCATTAACCGTTGTTAATACGCATCGTTTTTTATGGAATGCAAACGGAACTCCCATTAATTATGATTATAATAACCGCCCAAGACGTCAAGATTTTGAAGGGTTATTAATAGAAAACGGAGCCGTTTATACGTGTACCAAACAAGTATTGCAAAATAATAAAAACCGATTAGGTCAAAATATAGGCATTGTAAAAATGCCCGAAGATAGTTTGCAAGAAATTGATAGCGAGTCCGATTGGATTGTTGTAGAAAACTTATTGATCGAACGTCAAAAGCAATTAAAAAAAGCTGAGAAGATCACGCATTTAGTGCTTGATGTCGATGGTGTCTTTACAGATGGAACGATAACTTACACTAAAGATGGAGAACATACTAAAAGCTTTGATATGCGAGATGGTATGGGATTAGAGATTTTAAGACAGTTTGGGATAGAAGTTATGATCATGACAAGTGAACAATCCGAACTGGTTGCTAAACGGATGGAAAAACTTCAAATTAAACAAGTGTTTTTAGGTGTTAAGGACAAATATACGTTACTTAAAACCCTATCTATACAGCAGAATTTCTCTTTAAATAATGTTGCTTATGTTGGAGACGATGTTAATGATATGGCCAATATTTGCAGTGTAGGCTGGTCTTTTGCTCCTCAAAATGCGATGACAGAAATTAAAACCAATGCTGATGTTGTATTGTCAAAACCATCAGGCGCAGGTGCTATTAGAGAAGCTTGCTATTTTATTAAAAATTATAACAAAAGATATTAAGGATACATAATGAATACATACAATAAACCCTACATCATAGCCGAAATTGGTTGTAACCATAAAGGTGATATGCAAATCGCTAAAGAGTTAATTCAAATGGCTAAAATCTTTTGTAACGTGGATGCTGTGAAGTTTCAAAAGCGTCACAATAAAGAATTATTAACAGAAGCACAATATAATAGTCCGCATCCAAATCCTACGAACTCTTATGGAAATACCTATGGCGCACATCGTGAGTATTTAGAGTTTGATGTTAACCAACACCAAGAGTTAAAAGATTTTTGCGAATCTATAGGTATTGATTATTCAACCTCTGTTTGGGATGTCACCTCTGCTAAAGAAATAGCTTCGTTAGATCCAAAGTTTATAAAAATACCATCAGCCTGTAATAACAATGTAAAAATGTTAGAGTGGTTGTGTCAACATTATCAAGGAGACATTCATATCTCAACTGGTATGACGACTAAAGATGAGATTGAAGATTTAGTACAGCTATTTAAAACACACAAGAGAAATAAAGATTTAGTATTATATAATTGTACTTCGGGATATCCTGTGCCTTTTGAAGATGTTTGCTTATTAGATATTAATTTCTTATTAGAAAAGTATAGCAAAGATGTTAAGCATATTGGTTTTTCTGGACATCATTTAGGTATTGCCGTAGATGTTGCAGCGTATACTTTAGGCGCTCCAGTTATTGAGCGTCATTATACATTAGATAGAACTTGGAAAGGGACAGATCACGCCGCATCATTAGAACCTATGGGGTTACGTAAATTATCAAGAGATCTTAATGCCGTGCATAGAGCTTTAACGTTTAAATCTCAAGATATTTTACCTATTGAGCAAGTTCAACGGGATAAGTTGAAGAACCAGAAAGATTAGTTGCGATAGGAGAGGAATATTAGAGAAATAAATATATAGAATAAAAAAATAGATAAAAGTTAACTATTGAAAATAGATAAAAAAAAAGTATTTGTGTTTTTTCCTGATGGTGTTGGATTACGGAACTTCGCCTTTACCGATTTTAAATCGATAGGTGAAGCCATGGGATTTGATATTACTTATTGGAACAATACTGTTTTTTCTTTAAAAGACAATTTGGGCTTTAAGGAGGTTAAAATTGATAACCATCAGATACATCCATTAACGCCTATATATTCTCGTGCTAGAAAGCGAGCCGAATTAAATGTGTCTAGAGACAAGTTTAATGATGAGGTTTATCCAACGTATAAGTTTCCTTTTAGCTATAAAGGGGTTAAAAACACATTTAAAAGTTTGTATACTAAGCTATTGATAGGCTTATACTCTTCAGAAAAAGGTATTGAAAAATTACGACATAAAATAGATGATTTAGAACGTGAAAATCCTAAATATGCCTATTGTAAAGCACAATTAGAATTACATAAGCCAGATTTAATTTTCTGTACAACACAGCGTGCCACACAATCTATTAGTGCCTTATTAGCCGCTAAAGATTTAGGGATTCCTACAGTTACTTTTGTGTATTCTTGGGATAATGTTCCCAAGGCAATGCAGGTCGTTAATACAGATTATTATTGTGTTTGGAGTGACCATATGAAGCGTGAAGTCCTGCAATACTATCCTTTTGTAAAAGAGTCTCAAGTATTTGTCACAGGGACGCCACAATTTGAACCACATTATGATACTAGCTTAAAACAAAGTCGAGCAGATTTTTTTAAACATTATAATTTAGACGTTAATAAAAAATATATTTGTTATTCTGGAGATGACGAAACCACGTCGCCTTTAGATCAATATTATTTAGAAGATTTAGCAAATGCTGTTAGACGTCTAAATGCAAAAGGTGAAAATCTCGGCATTATTTACAGAAAGTGTCCAGTCGATTTTACAGATAGATACAATGCAGTAATTGAAAATAATAAAGATATTATTGAAGTTTTAAACCCTATATGGAAACAAGTAGGGAGTCAGTGGAATCAAGTATTACCTGCAAAAGAAGATTTTAAAATGTTGTATAATGTTTGCGAGCATTCGGAGTTTGTCACCAACGTCTGTTCTTCAACTGTTTTTGATTTCGTAGCTCACGATAAAGCATGTATTTATTATAACTATGAGCAACCACAACTTAAAAAGGGTATTAGAGATATAGGACAAAATTACAACTACGTGCACTTTAGGAGTATGCCAAGCTCAGAAGCAGCTGTGTTTTGTAAAGATAAGAACGACTTGGAAGGCCTAGTCAAACAAATTTTAGATGGACAATTATCTAATGTTGAAGAAGGCAAAAAATGGTATGAGGTTATTGTTGGTAAAACACCAACGGAAGCGTCTAAGCATATTTGGGAGGCTTTACATGCTGTTTTAACTACTAAATAGCAAACACAGCATTGAAGCGATTCCTAATTAAAGCATTAAAATTTTCCATAATAATTGTCATGGTTTTATATGGTATCCAATATTGTATAGATTCTTTTTTGAAAAGCTCATTAGTATGTGATCCTACCTGGTCTAAAGTGTTTAAAGGAGAGATAAAAACGGACATTGCTGTCATTGGAAACTCTAGAGCTCAATTTCATTACAACCCTAAAATTATTAGTGAAATTACTGGGGTAAGTTGCTATAATTTAGGATTAAGTGGAACACCTATAAATATTTTTGATATAAGATGGAAGGCTTTTATTAATCGTAATAAGTTACCTTCTCTATTAATAATAGATGTTGATTATAATTTTTTAGGTTCTGCCAAAGGGGTTTATGAAAAGTATCAATATATACCTTATATCAATACAAATGAGTACACTAAAATAGTAACACCTATTGATAAAGATTTGTTTTTAGACCAATATGTACCTTGTTTTAAATATAAAGGTCAGACAGCACCTATTATATCAAAAATCAGTTCTGCTTTCAGTCAAAATTGTGATAATTTTATAAATGGATTTAGTATCAATAATACTATTTGGGATGATAATGAATGGTCTATATTTAAAAAGAAGCGATTGCATGAAGCTGTAGATTCTAAAAAGTTTCATGGTTTGTATGCTGATGGATTTTCTAAGTTATCTTCTATTTTAGATTTTAGTAAAAAAAATAATATAAAAGTGATTTTGGTATGGTCGCCTCAATACATAGAAGTTCAAAAATATAAAGAGAATCAAAGACGATTTGTGGACAGTTTAATCAATAGCTTAGCAACTAAATATAAGTTAGATTATATAAATTTTTCTACTAATGACTTGGTCTATGATAAATCAAATTTTTATAATCATTCCCATTTAAACTACACAGGCGCGTCAGAATTTTCTAAACAAATTGCTAACTATATAAAAAATAAAATAGCTTTTTAATCAGTATGCACATAGCTTATATCACATCCGAATATCCACACCCTCAAGTTAGTCACGCCGCAGGTATTGCTACTAGTATCAAAAACTTAGCAGTAACCTTAGTTAAAAAAGGAACTGCTGTTTCGGTCTTTGTTTATCATCAAAAAGTAGATGCTGTTCTAGAAGATCAAGGCGTAACAATTCATTTAATTGCGAAAAAAAAATATAAATTGTTGACATGGTATTTTTATAGAAAACAACTTCAAAAATATATTAATACTATCATTAAAAAAGAAAATATAGACCTTATCGAGGCTCCGGATTGGACAGGTATTACTGCCTTTATGAATCTGAAAGCGCCATTAGTAATACGCTTTCATGGTAGTGATGCTTATTTTTGTAAATTGGATCAAAGGCGACAAAAATTTAAAAATTTTGTTTTTGAAAAAAAAGCGTTGAAGTCTGCTTCGGCTTATATCGCACCAACAACATTTGCAGGAGAAGAGACCGCAAAGATTTTCGGTTTAAACCGAAAGAAAATAAAAACCATCCATAATGGTTTGCAATTAGATCAGTTTAATAATGAGACTCCAGAGAGTTATGAAGACAAGACATTGCTTTATATCGGGACGATTATACGTAAAAAAGGGGTGTTAGAATTAGCAGAAATTTTCAATAAAATTATAGAGACAGAGCCTTTAACCAAATTAACTTTAATTGGAGGTGATGCTGGAGATATAAAAACAGGAGCGACTTCTACATATGCATTAATGGAAGCCATATTTACTGATCAAGCCAAAGCTAATGTTAGTTATTTAGGTAAAATACCATATACAGAGGTGCAAGATCATATAAAAAAAGCACACGTGTGTACTTTTCCTAGTTTTGCCGAAACTTTAGGTATGGTTACTATAGAGAGTATGGCATTACAAAAACCAGTCGTTAATACTAGTATTGGTTGGGCCAAAGAGTTAATTGATGATGGTATTAATGGGTATTTAGTACACCCTTCGAATATTGAACTGTTCAGTCAACGTATTTTACAGCTTTTTAATGACCAAAATCTGTGTTTGAAAATAGGAAGCGCGGCAAGAGAAAAAGTAGACACTACTTTTGATATTAATACTAATGTGGAGACTAATATAGCATATTATAAAACGATTCTTGTATGATTATTTTAGTCCATGATAACAATAAAGTAATACAGCTTTTAAATACTGATTTAGAGCCAATCGACGTGTCTTTAAGTAAACATATAGCCACTGCTTTGATTGATTTGTCAAAACAATTTCCAGAGACTCTAATTATTTGGTGTCACGAAGCTTTTGTACAGAGTATAAATACCACAGCTTTACAATCTATTTTTCATCATAAACGGATATTGGCCAGCTACAATCCTTCTGTTGTTAATTATTTACCAAATCAAATAGGGTATGTTGATCGAGAGTTTTATTTGAAAATAAATAAAACAAAAAGTTATCCTTCTTGGGTAACAAGTAGTAATATTGGAGGTGTAAATACTAGTGTTATTAATTATCTAGTAGATCAGTTGAATACTAAAGTAAGCTTCGATTATTTTTTAAATTCCTTAGCTAAGCGTGCTATAGTTGCTGGTTTGTTTTGTTATTCAGAACCTAAATTATTACAAGAAAACACAACAGTTATAGTTGAAGTGCAACAAGCTTCAAAAAATGATTTGTTTCTATTTGTAAAGCAACATTATAAATGGGTTTGGGTGTTTTTTTTATCAATATGTTATTTTGTGTATGAAAAGAAAATAGTGCTATTTCCTTTACTAAAAAGTTTCTTTTTTAAACGGTTGTCACAAGGTTTTAATTTGGATGGAATAGTAGTAGAATCCACTAAATCAATTATTGAGAAGAAAACGATAGACGTTATCATTCCAACGATAGGGAGAAAAGAATATTTATACGATGTTTTAAAAGATTTAGCCTCACAAACGCTGTTGCCTAAAAATGTAATTATAGTTGAACAAAATACTTTGTTAGGATCCGTATCTGAATTACATTATTTAAAGACTGAAGCTTGGCCATTTACTATTAAACACACCTTTACTAATCAATCCGGTGTCGTGAATGCTCGTAATATCGCTTTATCTCAAGTAACAAGCGAATGGGTTTTATTGGGAGATGATGATAATAGATTTAATCAGTTTTTAATAGAACAATTACTTGCTCAAATTTTGTGTTACGGTGTTGCTTCAGGCTTAACTGTATACCTGCAACCCCACGAAAAACAAACTTTTTTTAAAACAGGACAAACGCCTATTTTTGGAGGCGGAAATGCTATTATAAAAAGCAGTTTGCTTAATACTATTTCGTTTAATCCGAAATATGAATTTAACTATGGGGAGGATACCGATTTTGGAATGCAAATTAGATTGTCGGGAGAAGATGTTGCTTTTTTTTCGGATATAAAAATCACGCATTTAAAAGCACCAATTGGAGGTTATCGTACTAAAGTGAAACAACGTTGGGCTGACGATGCTATTCAGCCTAAACCATCACCAACAATACAATTGTTATATCAAACCTATTTTACAGATCAACAATTATTAGGTTATAAATTATTGTTAGGTTTACGCAGTTATAAACATAGTGCTATTAGAAATCCGATGACTTATATTAAACATTTTAAGAAACAATGGAAGCGTAGTCAATTTTGGAGTCGTCAATTAAATTAAAAGGGAGATGAATATAAGAAAATCTTTTAGCCGTATCGTATTAAGGTATAACACCATTAAAGCACACCCTTTAACAAAAGATGCTTCTTTAAAAGGGTTATATCGTTATCTTATTTTTAATTTATCTCAAACCATAAAAAAAAGGCCACAAGTTTATGATTGGATAAATGGATTACAATTTTATGCTGAAAAAGGGGATGCAGGTATTGTTGGTAATATTTATTATAAGTTAATGGATTATGAAGATTCAATGTTTTTATTGGATCACTTAAAAAAAGAGGACTTATTTGTTGATGTTGGTGCTAATTTGGGGCATTATACTTTACTTGCCAGTGGGATTTGTCAATCCAAAACAATCGCTATTGAGCCGATAGTATCCACATTAATTAAATTGAAAAGCAATATACTACTTAATAATTTAGAGAAAAAGGTAACTGTATTGGCTATGGGAGTGGGAGATGTAAAGGAAACTCTTAATTTTACCACGAATATTACTGTTATGAATACCGTTTCTTTGACAGAAAACAGTAACACAGTTAAGATCGAAGTTGATACTTTAGATTCTATTTTGGAAAACCAACCCCCTTCTTTTATAAAAATTGATGTGGAAGGTTACGAGTATAAAGTGCTTAAAGGGGCTAGTCATGTTTTACAACAACCTCAGTTAAAATTTTTGTTAGTAGAATTTAATAATTCTGGAGCTAAATTTAATTTTAAAGATGAAGATGTTTTTGAGTTAATTACTCAAAACGGATTTAAGCCTATAAGATATAATCCAATTTCAAAAGAAATAAGAACTATTAAAAGTTATAATAGAGATAAGTTTAATACCTTGTTTATTCGGTAAATCTAATGCTTAAACTATACACAAATAAAGAATTTCTAACAGAAACGTATCGACGTCAAGTCTTCCCGTTGTTATTTGATTTGGCGTTTATGAATAATAAAACTCTTTTAGAGCATTATATATTAGTTGATTCTGTTGTAGATGCAGATGTTGTTGTGTTTCCTGTTGATTATGCAGTGTTTTTAAAACAAAACACCACATTTATAAATTTGCTTCAATCAGCAAAACAACATCAAAAACCAATATGGATTTATACGGGAGGGGACTATGGCTTTACTAATTATATAGCCAATAGTTATACTTTTAGATTGGGTGGTTTTGATAGTAAATTAGATAGTGCTACCAATATTATGCCTTCTTTTATTAATGACCCTTATACGGTATATTTACCTCATGAATTTTCAACTTTAAAAAAAGATAAAAAGCCTAGTATAGGTTTTGTAGGACATGCACAATCGGGCATTTTGAAATATTGTAAAGAATATACCAATCATTTAAAGCATAAAGTAAAAAGAAGCTTAAGTAGGGTGCTAGGTGATAAGCAATCCTTTTACCCATCCAGTATTAAACGCGCTAACTATTTAGGTCAATTAGCGTCAAAGGGTACTCTGAAGACACAGTTTATATTTCGGAATAAATACAGAGCGGGGTCACATACAATGCTGTCGCAAAAAGAAAGTACACAGCAATTTTATGATACCATTTTTAATACGGCGTATACATTTTGTGTTAGAGGCGTCGGTAATTTTTCAGTTCGTTTTTATGAAGCATTGGCAGTAGGACGGATCCCGATTTTATTGAATACAGATTGTCGGTTACCTTTACATAATAGCATTGATTGGTCAAAGCATATTTTAATTTTAGATGAAACTAAAGCTGAAAGTATTGAACAGCAAATATTACAGTTTCATAATAGTTTATCGGATATAGAATTTGAAAACATACAAAAATCAAATCGTGAGTTGTGGTTAACGACTTTAAGACGAGACGTGTATTTTGTGGAAATAGCAAAACAATTTAAAACAATAGCATAGTAATGAGTATATCATTTTCATTAGTAATTTGTACATACATGCGGTCCAAAGCGATTGTTACATTATTAGAATCTGTCGCTTTACAGACCCTGTATCCAAATGAAATTTTAATTATTGATAGTTCAACTAATACGGAGACTGAAGTTGCTTTAAAAAATAATACATTTAAAAATCTAAGCTATTATAAAGTTGATAAAGACAACAGAGGATTGACAAAACAACGTAATTTTGGAATTAGTCATGCTGGAAATACGATGGATGTCATTTGTTTTTTAGATGATGATGTCATTTTGGAATCAGATTATTTTGAAAAATTATTATCTACATATAAAACACATCCAGAAGCATTGGCGGTTGGTGGATATATTACAAATGAAGTTCAATGGGAAGTGTCAGATAACAGAAACAACCCATCAAAATTTTATTATGATGGCTGGATGCGTAATGAACCTTCGCGATTTAAAATGCGTAAAAAGTTAGGTTTACAACCAGACACAGCTCCAGGGTTTTTACCAACCTTTGCACATGGTCGATCGGTTAGCTTTTTACCACCTTCAGGAAAAATCTATGATACAGAACTAATTATGGGAGGCGTTTCTAGTTATAAAAAAGAAGTGTTTCAGAAAATTAAATTTTCAACCTATTTTGAAGGTTATGGGTTGTACGAAGATGCAGATTTTTCGCTAAGACTTGCTAAAATTGGGCAATTGTATATTAACACTAACGCTAATTTAGCCCATTATCATGATGGTTCTGGTCGTCCTAATCAATATAATTATGGTAAAATGGTGGTTAGAAACAGCTGGTATGTTTGGAAAGTGAAGTATCCTAATCCTTTGTTTAAAGCGACATTTAAGTTTTATGCCACCGAATTGCTATTAATGAATATTAGATTTACAAATATCATAAATTCAAAAGAAAAATTAAAAGCATTTACAGAGTCCTTAGGACGTAAGGTTGGATTGATTTCGCTTATCTTTAACAAACCTAAATTTTAATTTATGGAAACTATATATATATTAAATATACCTAATTTTTATACTTCCTATTACTTATTTGGTTTAAATCAGTCTTACAAGCTTAAATTTAAGATGGACAATAGGTTTATCAGGTATAACAATAAGCCTGTTTTAATTTTTGAAATACAGAATAAACTTGTGATTATTGATAATGATGATCCTGTTAAAGTTAGGCAGGAATTATATGATGTTTGTACAACTTACTTTGTAACAAATAAATTATTCGATAATAAATCTTTTGGGCAAGATAAAGTGAAGCCATTATTTCCTCATTATCCTGTAAATATTGTAAAATTATATTTAGGTCTTTATAATTTTAAATTATTGAAATATATTGGATTTAAACCAACTTTAAAGCAACTATATACTTTAATAAGGCGTCCGAATTACAAAAATTATTCTTATCAAAAACACGTTAGTAATTTTGTCTTTTTTTCTTCTAATATTTGGAAAAAAGAGTCTGAAGCTAATTTTATACGCGCTCAATTTATTAGCTTTTGCAAAGCAGATAGTCGCATTGTGTTTGAAGGGGGATTTGTTCCTCGTTCAGATGGTAATAATCAAGGTTTTGATAACGAACTCAATGCACGTAAATATAATCCTAAAACATTTTCGAAGCTAAGTGCTAATTCAAAAATAGTTCTTAATAATTCAGCGGTATGCGGCGCTGTAAGTTGGCGTTTGGCAGAATACTTGAATCAAGGTTTATTTGTGTTATCTTTTCCTTTTAAAATTGATCTACCAATAAAACTAGAGAATAATCAGAATATGTGTTTCGTAAATAATACTGATGAGTTTCCTGATGTTTTTGACAGAGTGTTTAATGATTCTAAGTATCATGCAGATATTTCAGAAGGAGGGAAAAGATATTTTTCAGAATATTGTACTCCAAAAGCACAAATAAATTACATTATTAAAAACATATAATAATCTTTATTTAATTTCTATATTATATGCGTTTTTTAATAATAAGTCATGTCTTGCATAAATCAAAGGGTCCAAAATGGTATGCTTATGCACCCTATGTGCGCGAGATGAATTTGTGGTTGAAACATGTAGATGAGGTAGAGATTGTTGCTCCAGTAACTGATATGTCCATTTCTGAGATAGACATAGCTTATAATCATGATCATATTACATTAACGCAAATACCAGCAATAGCCTTTATTAATATTAGTCGTGGAATAAAGTCATTATTGGCGTTACCATATATTTTTTTTAAACTTTGGAAAGCTTGTAAGCGTGCAGATCATATTCATTTAAGGTGTCCTGGTAATATTGGATTACTGGGGTGTGTTGTACAGGTTTTTTTTCCAAATAAAGTGAAAACAGCAAAATATGCAGGCAATTGGGATCCTAATGCAGATCAACCAAAGAGTTATCGTTTTCAAAAAACAATTTTAAGTAGCACCAAATGGACAAAAAAGATGACTGCCTTAGTGTATGGGGATTGGCCCAATCAGACTAAAAATATTAAATCCTTTTTTACCGCAACATATAAAGACCAAGATCGCACAGTACCTGTTACTCGTGACTATACAAAAGCATTAGCGTTTGTGTTTGTAGGGAGTTTGGTAACTGGTAAACGTCCGTTATTAGCTATTCAAATTGTGGAGCAATTACTAAGTCGCGGTTTTGAATGTAAATTACAAATATTTGGAGATGGTGTTTTAAAACCGAAATTGCAACAGTATATTGATGATAAACAACTAGGAAGCTCTATTGTTCTGCATGGTAATAAAACTAGTGAAACAGTAAAAACAGCTTTACAATCTGCTCATTTTACAATATTAGCTTCTAAGTCCGAAGGTTGGCCTAAAGCCTTGGCTGAAGCTATGTTTTTTGGAGTTATACCAATCGCAACGTCCATATCTTGTGTGCCAAATATGTTAGACTACGGTAACCGTGGTATACTTATAGCGCCTAATGTGGAGGACGCAGTTTCTAAAATAGTCTTAGCTTTAGAAGCTAATCAAGGGTTAGTAACGTTATCTAAATTAGCTTCCGACTGGTCACAACAGTATACTTTAGATGTATTTGAAAGTGAAATTAAAAAACTATTAAAGGCTTAGAATGAAAGTATTGCAACTTATAGATAGTTTGGAAGCAGGAGGCGCAGAACGTGTTGCTGTCAATTACGTTAATGGTTTGCTTGATTATGTAGATGGTAGTTATTTGTGTGCGACTAGGGCAGAAGGTCTTTTAAAATCTAGTGTAAATAATGCGGTTGGTTATTTGTTTTTAAACAAAAAAACGACTATTGATTTTAAGGCGATTTGGAGGTTATATCGTTTTATAAAAAAAGAAGGTATAACAGTAATACATGCACATTCTTCGTCTTATTTTTTGGCTACGTTGATTACTATTTTAAATCCAAAATTAAAATTGGTGTGGCATGATCACTATGGTAAAAGTGAGTTTTTAGAGCAACGTCCTAAACGTATTCTTCTATACTGCTCTAAATATTTTGATCACATATTTAGTGTCAATTCCAAATTAAAAGAGTGGGCTTCATCACAATTAAAAGCAAAAACAGTTAGTTATTTACCTAATTATGCTGTGGTTGGAGATACTGTATTGTCAACAGAATTAAAAGGTACGGAAGGTAAGCGTATTGTTTGTTTGGCTAATCTAAGACCACAAAAGGATCATTTAAATTTATTAAAAGCATTTAAATTAGTAGCTAAAAATAATCCAGATTGGACACTGCATTTGATTGGTAAAGATTTTGAAGATGCTTATTCTAGGCAAGTGTTTGAATATATTAAAAGCGGAGCATTGAAGGATCATGTCTTTTTTTATGGTAGTTGTGAAGATGTTTCTGCAATACTTTTAGCTTGCGATATAGGTGTTTTATCGTCTCAGTCAGAAGGCTTACCTTTGGCTTTATTAGAATATGGTTTGGCTAATTTGGCTGTTGTATCTACCAATGTAGGTGAGTGTAACCAAATTATTAAGAATGAAAAGACGGGTCTGTTAGTTAATGCTGAAGATAGTAATGCTTTAGGTAGTGCTATTATGTCTAGTATAGAGGATCTTAATTTAAGACGCGTACACGCTAAACAGTTAACCCGTTTAATTAACACTGATTTTTCGGAGACAAAAACACTACAAGCAATTGCAAACACTTATGCGTTATTATAAAATAAATGCAAAATAATTATTTAAAACTTTTAGGGATACACGTTTTAATAGGTGCTTTGATTTACCTCTTAAGACCTTTGGGTAATCTTTATTTTTATGGAATTTTTATTTATTTTTTAATTAGAATTATTAGTGCCAAAAAGCAATTAAAAACATTTGAGATTGTTAGAGCTTGTGCTTATGTTTTGGGAGCTGAGGTTATTTTACGAATGACTAACAGTGGGCCTTTTTATGAGGCTAGTAAATATATGGTTATAGTTTTTTCTGTTTTTGGTTTGTTTTATAATGGATTTAATAAAAAAGCGACACCTTATTTATTATATATATGTCTTATGATTCCGAGTATTTATGTCTCTTTGTATCTCTTGGAAGTTGATCAGAACATTAGAAAGGCAATTGCTTTTAACTTAAGTGGTCCAGTTACTTTAGGTGTTTCATCCTTATTTTGTTTTGGATTAAAAGTTACAAGAAAACAACTGGAGTCCATAGTTAATTTTATCTTATTTCCTTTAGTAAGTACACTTGTTTATGTTTTTATGTATAATCCAGATGTATCTGCAGTATCAACGGGTACGGGGTCAAACTTTGCGGCTTCTGGAGGATTTGGACCTAATCAAATGGCGACCGTTTTAGGTTTAGGTTTTTTCTTAATGACTGTTCGTTTTTTTTATTTTAGTAAAAGTAAAATTTTTCGATATTTAGATTTGATATTTGTATTGTTATTTGCTTTTAGGGCTATTGTTACGTTTAGTCGAGGAGGTGTATTTACTGCGATTTTTATGATTGTTGCGTTTATATTCATTCTATACAAAGTGATGGATAAAAGAAATAAAAGTAAAATGCGTCTATCTATAATGTTGTTCTTAATAATAGGCATTGTTACATGGGGTATTTCGGCTAGTCAAACAAATGGTATGATCGAAAAACGCTATGCTAATGAAAATGCAGCAGGACAAGAAAAAAACGACGTTACTACGGGTAGAGGTACTCTCTTTTTATTAGAATTTGAAGAGTTTATAGATAGCCCGTTTTTTGGTATTGGGGTTGGTAGAGCTAAAGAAATTAGATTTCAAAAAACAGGCATTCATGCGGCATCACACAACGAAGTTAGTCGTATTGTTGCAGAGCACGGTTTATTTGGAGTTTTAGCATTTTTGGTATTGCTATTGGTACCATTATTTTTTAGAATAGGTGACCGAAGTAATGTGTTATTTTATTCTTTTTATCTATTTTGGCTACTCACTATAAATCATTCAGCTATGCGTATTGCAGCGCCTGCATTTATTTATGCTTTAAGTTTATTACATATTGTTGATGAAAAAAATCTTCTACATAGGAAACAAATTATCGGAAAAAGGTAAAACAGAATCTACAATTGATACTTTAGAAGCTGACCTAAAAAGTTTGGGTTTTCAAGTTAATTCTGTTTCAAGCTATAGGTCTATAATACTTCGTTTTCTCGATATGCTTTGGGCTGTTTTTAAACATAGGAAAACAGTCGATTATGTATTAATCGATACTTATAGTACCTTAAATTTTTATTATGCCTATTTTGTTAGTCAGCTTTGTAGATGTTTCAAAATAAGCTATATACCCATATTACACGGAGGCGAATTGCCTAAACGGTTATTGAAATCACCTAAATTATCGAAAGCCGTATTTAAACATGCATTTAAAAATGTGGCGCCATCGTTATACTTAAAATCTCATTTTGAGGCCAATAATTATAATAATATAGTTTACATCCCGAACTCAATAAAAATAGAAGATTATAAATTTCAAAAGAAACCCTATGAATCAATAAAATTATTGTGGGTACGTTCTTTTTCGGAAATATACAACCCGACTTTAGCAATTCATATTTTAAAAGCTCTAAAAAATGAAAATATAGACGCTGAGTTGTGCATGATTGGTCCTGAGAAAGATGGAAGTTTAGAATCGACAAAATCATTAGCAAAAAGTTTGAATGTAGAAGTTGAGTTTACAGGCTTATTGTCTAAAAATGATTGGCATAAAAAAGCAGAAGGTTTTAATGTTTTTATAAACACCACTACCATTGATAATACACCGGTAAGTGTTATCGAAGCTATGGCTTTAGGCTTACCTGTAGTTTCTACAAATGTGGGAGGGATGCCGTTTTTAATAGATAGTAATAAAGACGGGGTGCTTGTCGAATCTAATAACGTTGAGGCTTTTGTATCTGCTATAAAAGTGTTAATTTCCGACGTTAATAAAGCCCAAGAGATGGCAAACCAGGCAAGACAAAAAGTAGAGGGCTATGCTTGGAGTAAAGTTAAGCACCAATGGTATAATCTCTTAAGTTAAATAAGGGCAGTCTTGTTAACTTTTATATCTTTACATCTCTCTAACTAGTGCAAAAAATGTTTAAAAGTAGCATCCATTTCGATATTTCGGAGCGTAAAGTTCTTTTGCGAATCATAGACGTTTTTGCGGTGCTTGTTATTTTATATACTGTTGGTAATTTTTTCGATTTTAATTATTTTATCATCAATAAAGAAAATTGGAAATGGGTATTTGTACTCGTTTTATACATGTCTATATTTGGGACTATTTTTGAACTCTACGATTTACAAAAGTCTAGTAAGCTAGATAAAACATTTGCTAATATTGTTTTTACGGCATCGACTACCGTGTTGTTTTATTTTCTAACACCACTTTTTACACCAGTTTTACCAGATAATAGGTTACAGATTTTGTATTTTTATTTTTCTATTGTGTCGGCATTGTTTGTCTGGAGATGGTTTTATGTTACTTTTATAACGTCGCCTAGATTTCATAAAAAAGCTTTAATTGTAGGCGAAATCTCAAGTATTCAATCTATAGTTGAAGCTTTTAAAAATTCCGATCCTAATTACAAAATCATTGGTTTTATTAATTGTGAAACAAAACAAGTTGATAATATAAAATTTACAGGAGCAAGAGAATTTAGTCCAACTGAAATTCATCAGGTTATTAAGGATGAAAATATATCAGAAATTGTAATTGCTAGTTATGATTCGGATTCTATAACACCAGAAATCTATCGTGATTTAATTACCTTATTAGAACGCGGTTTTCCTATAAAAGAATATACACAAGCTTACGAGGAAATGACTCAACGTGTTCCTGTTCAATTTGTAGGTAAGGATTTTTACAAGTATTTCCCTTTTAGCCGAAGTAATCACAATAAGTTGTATTTGTTTTTTAGAAGAGTATTCGATATTGCAATTTCGGTAATCGGTTTGATTGTTAGTTTGGTTTTTCTGCCTTTAATTTTTATTGGGAATTTAATAGGAAATAGAGGTTCACTTTTTTATACGCAAAAACGAATTGGTAAAAATGGAGTGCCTTTTCAGATTATAAAATATAGAAGTATGGTAGAAGATGCTGAAAAGGATGGTGCAGTTTGGGCTCAAAAAAACGACGCCAGAATAACACCGTTTGGTAAGTTTTTGAGGCATTCTAGATTAGATGAAATCCCTCAGTTTATCAATATTTTAAAAGGAGAAATGAGTTTAATTGGGCCAAGGCCTGAGCGTCCTCGTTTTGTGTCAGAGTTATCTAATTTATTACCGTTTTATGAAACTCGACATATTGTAAAACCAGGACTTACAGGTTGGGCACAAGTGAAAACGAGATATGGTAGTTCGGTAGACGATAGTTTGCTTAAACTTCAATACGATCTTTACTACATTAAGCATCGTAGTTTTTTCTTAGATATTAATATACTAGTAAAAACAATAAGCACTATGATATTCCTTAGAGGGCAATAAGCTGATTTTAACTCGATATTCTGAACAACCTAACATTCCTTAATCAATCTTAGAGCGAAGCTTTTAATTCAGCTCAAAACAACGATCTTTACTTTCTGTTATAGTATTTTATTATGTATAAGTAGCGAATAAATAAGGCTACTAATAGCGGGATTAATCCAATAGCAAATACTTGCACCCCAATACACCAATGTAGGGTGAGCAGGCACAGCATAATCACTAAGAATTTTAAGTATTTAGTAAACCAAGCGCTTGGCGTTTTTCTAAAAAGTTGTCCGATTACAAAAATGTTTAAAACAAATGCCCAAAGTAGGTTGTAGTTTTGATGTGTTCCTGTGTGGTCGGTCGCAAACCAAAGTAGTAAAATAACGACACCAATAATACCTGTGATAGAAAATAAACTAACATCTAACCAATTACTACGCTTTCCATTTTTATAATCTTTATACGTGATAAAAATTATAAAACATCCAATAAGGCCAATTATAAATAACGGACTTGTTAAAAATGAAGTCGATACATGTTTTTCCTTCTTATTAAATAAAATATGGTTTTGAGACACTAAAGGTTTGTTTCCATCTCCAATAGTTGCAACCTCAAAAAAACGATAGATGTTTTCTGGTAAAAACATGTGTTCTTCAGGAGTGGCTTGTCTATCAATTACAGAACCTAAGGCTAAATCTATACCAAAACTTCCCCATGAATTTTTCTTCACATTTTGGTAAATTAATGTTCTAAAAGTAGCATCTTCAAAATCTTTTGGTTTGTTAAAAGTTATGCTATTGTTTACTGAGGTATTAGTGACTTCTTTTATTTTTGTAGCGCAATTATCAAAAAAGAATTCGTAAAGATATCTACGGTTTTCTGGTTTGTAATTGTTAATTAGAAAATCGTAAAGTTTTTGTTTTTCAACTTGAGATAAATTTAAAACCTGTGCTTTTATACTTCGATTATAGTACATGTAAACCTGGTAAAACCTATTAAAGTCTGTTTTACTAATTAAATAATTAAGCTGACCTTGAGCAAATTTTAAATAAAAATTAGGAGAATCAAAGTCGTATTCGCCATAACCGTAAACCACATCTAAGCCGCGAGAAGCATCTTTTATTCTAAAGGCACTATGTCCAAAAGCATCATTTAATTCGTTTCCTGGGCCAACGGTAAGTACACTTATTTCGGCATTTTCAGACAGCAAATGCTCTTGAGCTTGTATAGCTTCAAACGAAAATAAAAGTATAAGTAGAAAATATATTTTTTTCATATAACATAGAAATTATCTAAAAACGCTTAAGTCAATTTTTAACGAAAACACATTAGAGTAAAGCGCAACACTTTGGTCGCCAATATCGGTAAAAGCATAATCTACCTGAATGCCGTTGTATTTGAAACCAACACCAAAACTAGGTTGAAAGCTAAGTTGCTCCGTATTATCGAGCTGTAATTCATTCTGAAAATTCCCCATTCCGGCACGTAAATATACCATATCGATATAGCCAAATTCAAAACCTAATGCAGGATTGATACTCGCTACAGAAGACGAAATAATATCATTATTTTCTTCAAACCTCACATTCAGGTTTACAGCTGTTAATAAGGTATAATCGTAATTAAAATCTACAAGTTTAGAAATTCCTATTTGTAATTTAGGAATGGTAATTTCGGTAGTTTCAGGTAACTCTTGGTTCTGTCCTTCAACAGCATCTTGCACGGTTGCAAATTCTTCTTCATCAATGGCCCAAGAATTAAACGTTGTGGTGATATCGCGAGCCATAACACCAAATTTCCAATCGTTTTCGGTTTCAAACTGAACACCTAAATCGAATCCAAAACCCCATGAAGATGCAAAATCACCAATAACACGACGGATCACTTTAGCATTTATACCATAATTTAAGCCTTGTACAGGCAATGCTCTAGCGTAAGAAAATGTTAATCCATAATCCGCTGTAGAAAATAAGCTAATTCTGTCGTAGTTAATATTGCCCTGATCGTCAATTAATTGTGTGGTGTTCAAAATATCGTCAACAGCAAATCGTATTAACGAGATTCCAATGGCACTTCTATCGTCTAAAGGCATGGCATAAGCCGCATAATCGTAATTCGCAATATTTGCAAAGTAGCTCGAGTGCATTAATGAAAGTTGATTGTCTTCTAGCTTTAAAAGTCCTGCCGGATTCCAGTACCCAGAATTAACATCGGCAGAATGCGAAGTTACGGCGCTACTCATACCTAATGCCGCCGCATCTACACCAATATTCATAAATTCGTTCGAGTATTTTCTAACCGTTTGGCTAAATACCGAAATAGATAATATAAAGAATAAGGTGGTCAGGTTAAGTTTCAATCGTAAATTTTTTACAAAGATGCACATAATACCTATTTAATCATAAAATTTCAAATTGAAACTTCAACTTATTTGCTGTCTAATGGCGTAATATTTAAGTCTATAAACTTGAATTTACGATAGATATTGTTTTAGACGAAATTTGTTTGCTATTTTTACAAACTTAAAAGACTAAATATGAAGAAACACATACCTAATGCCATTACGCTTTTAAATTTGTTAAGCGGATGTATTGCTGTTATTTTAGCGGTAAATGATGATTTTGTTGCAGCAGCATTATTTGTGTTTTTAGGCATATTTTTCGATTTCTTTGATGGTCTTGCAGCAAGAAAACTAAATGTATCTAGCCCATTGGGATTACAGTTAGATTCTCTGGCAGATATGGTAACCAGTGGTTTGGTTCCTGGAATTATAATGTATAAACTATTAATGTTAGCTACGGGTGGTTTTGTAGATTATTCTGAAGCTTCGCATTGGCAAGAGCATTCTAGTTGGATTGGTACTGAATTGCAAATTTTGCCATTAATGGGATTGTTGGTCACTTTAGGATCGGCATATCGATTAGCAAAATTTAATATTGATGAAGATCAACAAACCTACTTTAAAGGCTTGCCAACACCTGCAAATGCACTTTTAATACTGTCGTTACCTCTTATTCTAGAATTTCAAAATAGTGACCTTATAAACTCTATTATTTTGAATAAATGGTTTTTAATAGGCCTTACGCTACTAAGTTGCTACATATTAAATGCCAATATAAAATTATTCGCCTTAAAATTTAAAAATTATGGTTTTAAGGATAATGTAATGCGCTATATTTTTCTAATTTTGTGCGTTGTACTTTTAATTGTTTTACAGTTTGCAGCCATACCTTTAATAATAATTCTTTATATATTTTTATCTGTTATAGATAATTTAAACTCCAAATAATTTACCAATGTTAGAAAACATTTTCACGCTATTAATGCTAGTTCTTTTACAAGCTGTTTTAGGATTCGATAACTTATTATACATTTCATTAGAAAGTAAAAAAGCTCCGGAAAGCGAGCAAAAACGGGTGCGTAAGGTTGGTATTTTAATCGCCATTGTTTTAAGAATAGTACTTCTATTTGTTTTAGTTTCCATTATTGGGTTTTTTAAAGAACCGTTTTCATTCTTAACAGGTGGTATTGGTGATATTCTTCATTTTGCATTCAATGGGCATAGTATTATTGTGTTAGTCGGTGGCGGATTTATAATCTACACAGCCATTAAGGAAATCTGGCACATGATTTCTAATCATGATTTAGAGCATAATGTAGAAGGTGGTGATGGCAAGCGTTTAAAATCTGCTAATGCCGTTATTACTAGTATTGTAATTATGAATTTAGTATTCTCTTTTGATTCTATTCTGGCCGCAATTGGGCTTACTAGTCATTTAGAAAACACAACCGCAGCGTTTATAATTATGGCCATTGCTATTGTTGCAAGTGGATTATTAATGTTGGTGTTAGCCGATAAAATTTCTTCATTCTTAGCTAAAAATAGAATGTACGAAGTACTTGGTTTATTCATTCTTTTTATAGTTGGTATTATGCTAGTTACCGAAGGTGGTCACTTAGCGCATATCAATATATTTGGTGAAAATATTGTACCAATGAGTAAAACAACGTTCTATTTTGTATTAGCGGTTTTAGTTATTGTAGATGTGGTGCAAGGGCGTTACCAAAAGAAATTATTAAAAGAACAAGCTGCTAAAAATAAATAGTTTACCGATATGCAAAATATTTCATTTCCATTAAATTTTAAGTTTAACATTTCAACTTTTGCTAACGATTTTGTTGCAACCGATGCTTCTGGAGCTACCGTTGCCTACGTTAGGCAAAAAATGTTTAAGCTTAAAGAAGATATTCTTATCTATAATGATGAAAACAAGACTGAAGTAAATTATAGAATACAAGCAGATAGATGGATCGATTTTTCTGCGGCCTACAGTTTTAAAGATAAAGCTGGTAATGAGCTTGGTAAAATTGCAAGAAAGGGATGGAGGTCCATTTGGAAAGCGCAATATGAACTTATTGATCAAAACCAAAAATTACAGTATCACATTCGTGAAGATAATGCTTGGGTAAAAGTATTCGATTCTATGTTTGGTGAAATACCAATTCTAGGGATGTTTACAGGGTATTTTTTCAATCCGAGTTATAGTGTAATCGATTTAAATAATAAAGCTGTGGTTAAGCTTAAAAAAGAAGGATCGTTTTTTGGAAGAAAGTTTAGTGTTTCTAAATTACAAGAAATTGATAAAGACGATGAATACCGTATTCTTTTAGGTTTAATGATGATGGTATTGTTAGAAAGAAGAAAAGGATAATTAATTTACTATGTTGTTTTTAATTTTGGAGAGGTGTTTGGCTTTTCGATTCCTTTAAGAATAGCTAGAAATAATAAAAGCCGTTAGTAATAAGTTTATCACTAACGGCTTTTTTATAGTATTATGTGAGGTAATGTTTTACTCTCTAATCTTTTTTCTACGCAACTCAAAGTTCTGGCCTAAATATACTTTACGCACCATTTCATCACTAGCCAATTCTTCTGGCTCACCAGCTTTTAAAATACTACCTTCAAACATTAAGTATGTTCTATCGGTAATGGCTAGTGTTTCTTGTACGTTATGATCGGTAATTAAGATACCAATATTCTTTTTAGTGAGTTGTGCTACAATACGTTGAATATCTTCTACAGCCACAGGGTCTACACCGGCAAAAGGTTCATCGAGTAGAATAAAACTAGGGTCGGTTGCTAAAGCACGAGCAATTTCTGTTCTACGACGCTCACCACCAGACAATAAATCGCCACGAGATTTTCTAATATGTCCTAAACCAAACTCATCAATAAGAGATTCCATTTTATGGACTTGTTCTTTCTTGCTTAATTTGGTAAGTTGTAATACACTTAAAATATTATCTTCAATACTTAGTTTTCTAAATACCGAAGCTTCTTGCGCCAAGTAACCAATACCGTTTTGTGCACGCTTGTACATTGGGTAGTTGGTAATCTCTTTGTTATCAAGAAAGATATGGCCACCGTTAGGTTTTACTAAACCAACAATCATGTAAAAAGATGTTGTTTTTCCGGCTCCATTAGGGCCTAAAAGTCCAACAATTTCACCTTGGTTAACTTCAAGAGAAATATCTTTTACAACTTTTCGTCCGCTATAGGACTTCATTAAATTTTCGGCTTTTAAAATCATATCTTTATAATGAACGTTAAAAATAGTGAAATCATATACACTTCTTTAACAGTTGTTGGTTTTTTATGTTTTTATTGGGTTTTGCTATCTTCTTCCAAAGCATCCCAAAACTCATAAGCACGACGTAAATGCGGAATTACAATAGTTCCGCCTACTAAGGTTGCAATACCTAAAGCTTCTACAACTTCTTCTTTTTTTAGTCCAATTTTATAACTGGTTTCTAAGTGGTATTTTACACAATCGTCGCAGCGTAAAACAGTAGAAGCTACCAAACCAAGTAACTCTTTAGTTTTTACATCTAGAGCTCCTTCCGCGAAAGCGTTAGTATCTAAATTAAAAATACGCTTTATAATTTTATTGTTATCCCCTAAAATTTTATCGTTCATTTTAGAACGGTAATCGTTGAATTCTTTAACTGACTCTGACATTTTTTTTCTCTTTTCGTTTTTGATTTCTAATCACTATTTTAGAAATAGTGATGCTTACTTGGTACAAAATTATAATAGGAATTGCCACAATAACCTGACTGGCAATATCTGGAGGCGTAATAATTGCAGATAAAATTAATACAATTACCATTGCGTATTTTCGATAAGTTTTTAAGAACTCTGGCGTAACCAAACCTATTTTTGTTAGAAAATAAATAATGATTGGTAACTCGAAAATTAATCCCGAAGCTAATGCTGAAGCACGAACTAAGGCAATATAAGAGCTAATATCTATTTGGTTATCTACCATAGACGATATGCTATAGTTTGCCAAGAAATTAATAGATAGCGGTGTGATAATATAGTAGCCAAAAAGTACGCCTATAAAAAATAGGAGTGAGCAAATAATGATAAAACCACGCGAATGCTTACGTTCTTCTTTATGTAAACCAGGACTAATAAAACTCCATAATTGGTAGATTACGTAAGGAAATGAGATTATGAATCCGCCTAAAATGGCCGTCCAAATATCGGCAGAAAATTGCCCTGCCATAGTTCGGTTTTGTAAAATTAACGGAATTTTGTCGGCACAAAATGTGGTGGTAACATCAAGAAATTGAGCCGCTTTACACAAGAAATCGTAAGTGGGAAAATCCATGTGCAGTGGCGCAAAAATAATTTCGTCGAAAATAAAACGACTAAAAATATATGCCAACGTTGCCACAATCATTACAGCCGAGCAAATTCTAATTAAGTGCCAGCGTAAATCTTCAAGATGGTCTAAAAAAGACATCTCATTAATATCCTTTTTTGCCATTATATAATACCTTCTTTTATTAAATCGTGTAAGTGCACAACACCTGCATATTTGCCTTCGTGCTCAACTAAAAGTTGCGAAATATCGTTGGCTTCCATAATTTCTAAAGCCTCAATAGCCATGGCATTTGCCTGGATACGTTTAGGGTTGGCACCCATAATATCTTTAGCGGTAAGTTTAGAAAAATCATCTACTTTGGTAAGCATTCTACGTAAATCACCATCGGTAATTATACCTATAATTTCGTTGTTTTCTACAACAGCAGTAACACCGAGCATTTTTGCAGTAATTTCTACAATTACTTCTTTAATACTCGCGTCGCCATTAACTGCAGGTTTTTCGTTGGTGGAAGAGATGTCTTCAACCCTTAAATATAGTTTTTTACCTAATGCGCCACCAGGATGGTATTTAGCAAAATCTGTACTCGAAAAACCACGTAAATTTAACAAACAAACGGCAAGTGCATCACCAATTACTAACTGTGCAGTTGTGCTTGTTGTTGGTGCTAAATTATTTGGGCAAGCTTCTTTCTCCACGTAAGCATTTAAAACATAATCAGCATGTTGCGCTAAAAATGAATTTGTGTTTCCGGTAATAGCAATCATTTTATTGTTTGCTCGTTTTATCAACGGAATTATAACTTTTATTTCTGGAGTGTTACCGCTTTTCGATAAGCAGATTACTACATCATCGTTTAAAATTAAACCCAAATCGCCATGTATGGCATCGGCAGCATGCATAAAAATAGCAGGCGTTCCGGTAGAGTTTAAAGTAGCCACTATTTTATTACCAATAATAGCACTTTTGCCAATACCTGTAATAATAACGCGACCTTTGGAGTTATAGATAAGATTTACAGCAGCTGCAAAATCTTCTGTTACTAAGCTAGATAAGTTTAAAATGGCTTTACTTTCCATTTCAATTGTTTGCTTAGCAGTTTCAATAATAGAATTTTCTGTACTCAAAATTTATTATTTTTTATAGTTGAAGCATTAAAGATTTTATTATCTTTAAACTTGATAACCAAATTAATTTTATTTTAACTTGTTTTTTTCGTTGCAAAACTAACGAAAAAAAGATTGAGACTCTCTAAATACGCAATGAAATTGAAAGCAATTAACAGGCTTTTGTGTGTATACAATTTGCAAGTAAGAAATAATTTATACAATTCATGTTGACAGTTAAAAAAGAAATACACAGTGCCTTAAAAAAATATTTTGGATTCAATCAATTCAAAGGACTGCAAGAAGATGTAGTAACAAGTATTATTTCGGGCAATCACACATTCGTGATCATGCCTACAGGTGGTGGTAAATCGCTATGTTACCAACTACCTGCGTTAATGCAAGAAGGTACAGCAATTGTGGTATCGCCACTAATTGCTTTAATGAAAAATCAAGTTGATGCTATTCGAGGGATTTCGAATGAAGAAGGCGTTGCGCATGTATTAAATTCATCTCTAAACAAAACCGAAGTTAAGCGGGTAAAGGAAGATATTGTAAATGGGGTAACCAAATTACTTTATGTGGCTCCGGAGTCGTTAACAAAAGAGGAAAATGTTGAATTTTTACGTACTGTAAAAATATCATTCATGGCCGTCGATGAGGCGCACTGTATTAGTGAATGGGGACACGATTTTAGACCAGAATATAGAAATTTAAGACATATTATCGGGCGTATAGGCGATAATATTCCAATTATTGGCCTTACTGCAACGGCAACACCTAAAGTACAAGAAGATATTATTAAAAACTTGGGCATTTCGGGAGCAACAACATTTAAGGCTTCCTTTAATAGACCCAATTTATATTACGAAGTACGCTCAAAAACTAAAAATGTAGATGCCGATATTATTCGCTTTGTAAAGCAAAACGATGGTAAATCGGGTATTATATATTGCTTAAGTCGTAAGCGGGTAGAAGAGTTGGCGCAAGTTTTACAAGTAAACGGTATAAACGCGTTGCCTTACCATGCAGGTTTAGATGCAAAAACAAGATCGAGCCATCAAGATAAATTCTTAATGGAAGATTGTGATGTTATTGTAGCAACCATAGCCTTTGGTATGGGAATCGATAAACCCGATGTACGCTTTGTAATCCATCACGACATCCCAAAAAGTATAGAAAGTTATTACCAAGAAACCGGTCGTGCAGGTCGCGATGGTGGCGAGGGGCACTGCTTAGCTTACTATGCTTATAAAGATATAGAGAAATTAGAAAAATTTATGTCTGGTAAGCCAGTGGCCGAGCAAGAAATTGGGCATGCCTTACTGCAAGAAGTTGTTGCTTTCGCAGAAACTTCTATTTCCCGACGTAAATTTATTCTCCATTATTTTGGAGAAGAATTTGATACCGAAACCGGCGAAGGTGGAGATATGGACGACAACGTTAGGCATCCAAAAAAGAAAGTGGAAGCCCAAGACGAAGTTAAAATTCTACTAAATACCATTTCTAAAACCAACGAGAAGTACAAATCTAAAGATTTGGTAAACGTTATTATAGGTAAAGAAAACGCACTTATAAATTCTCATAAAACCAACGAGCAAGACTTTTTTGGAAAAGGGAAAGCTAGAGATAATAAATACTGGATGGCCCTTTTGCGCCAAGTATTAGTATCAGGATTTCTTAAAAAAGATATTGAAACCTATGGTGTTATAAAATTAAAAGATGCTGGTCGCGATTTTATAGCAAATCCAGAATCTTTCATGATGACGGAAGATCATATTTTTGATGGCGCACAAGAAGATGGCTCTGTAGTTACGGCAGCGAAAGGTGCAAATGCCGTTGCCGACGCTACTTTAATGCGTATGCTAAAAGATTTACGTAAAAAGAATGCTAAAAAATTAGGTGTACCACCATTTGTGGTTTTTCAAGATCCATCTTTAGAAGATATGGCGCTTAAATATCCTGTAACCATTGTTGAACTTGGTAATGTACACGGTGTAGGCGACGGAAAAGCTAAGAAGTATGGTAAAGATTTTGTGGCACTTATAGCGCAATATGTAGAAGATAATGATATTACACGTCCTGACGATTTAGTTGTGAAATCTACAGGGAGCAACTCCGCAAACAAGCTGTACATTATTCAAAACGTAGACCGTAAACTTCCGCTAGATGATATTGCATCGTCGAAAGGGATGTCTATGAGCGATTTTATTAAAGAAATGGAAGCCATTGTGTATTCTGGTACTAAATTAAATATTACGTACTGGGTAGACGATATTCTAGATGAAGATCAACAAGAAGAAATTCACGATTATTTTATGGAGTCTAGTACTGATAGTATATCTGATGCTATTGAAGAATTTGATGGTGATTACGACGACGAAGAACTTCGATTATACCGTATAAAATTTATTAGCGAAGTAGCCAACTAAAATATGGGTGTTACCCGAAAGGGTCGGGCTTTCACTACTCAATCTGTTTGTTTTTTTTAAGGAAAAACAAACAGGATTTCAAACATGCCGTTCAATCCCTAACGCGAGCTATTGCTTGGTTTAAGGATGTTCGTTAATGGTTTGTTTTGTTAAATAGGGTAGTAATCGCGTTTCTTAGATTTGAAATCTTTTATTATACCACTTTTTATATTTTCTATTTTTTATCTGTTTTGGTTTAGGGAAACTTGTAAACGCCTTGCAAGAACCCAAATTGGGGTTCGTTTCTCCGTAGATATTGTAGGGGATAATTGTGTATATAGGCGCAGCCTTTTCCTTTTGTTCGTTATATGCCCATGTATAATTCATGGTTATTACTAGCTCTTCTTTCGATTTGTATCGGTGTGCATAATTAATGTCAGGTCCCTCTTTTATATATGGAATTTCGGCCAAAATATCAACATCGGCTCTTACGCTATAGTATTCCGAGTTCCAATCACACGTAATAATTTCGGTTGATTTCACCTTCATCAAGTAGATTTTTGTAGCGTATTCACCTTCATAGTTACAGCAATCGCAATAATCCAAAATATAGGGATCTGTATTTAAAAATTCAGAAACTTGTTCTGCTTGTTGTAAGGTTAAATTATCCCATGCATCAGCACACAATAATCGTGGGATTATAAGTAAAAATATAATTAAGGTGTTTTTCATTTTATCTTTTGGTTAATGAGGTTATGGCAGTATTTGTTGTTATTTCGACATTGCGAAAGGAGTTAAAATTTTAGCTAGATTTTTGTTTCGAATCGCAAGGCGAAGTTATTTATTTTCAAGATACTAAGAGATGTTTAGTTAGGAAATAATAATAATATAGAAAGTCGATATATTGTGAGGCATAACCTTTAAAACAGCAAAACGTTATGATAATCATAAAACTTTAAAATTTTCTGCTAAAAATTTGGATATTAACCTTAATTAATTGAATATTTGCATTCACAAAGTTCAATAAACTTACTGAAATGTTATCAAGAAAGGTGGAGGGATAGACCCGCTGAAGCCTTAGCAACCCTTTACACTTAGTAATGAAGGTGCTAAATTCTACTTAAATTACCAATTCATTTATTGGTGTTTGGATAGATAACTAACAAGAATTGCTTTCTGCAATTTTAAAACTTCTTATAACATTTTTCTATTAAGTACACTTTTTTAAAGTGAATTTGACTTTTTATTTAATCGCAAAAAGCGGCAACCAATTAACTAAAAAAATAAGAAAAATGAGCGATCACAAATTATCAACTAACGCATTACACGCAGGACACGATGTAAAAGCAAACGGAGGAACGCAAGCCGTGCCAATTTACCAAACATCATCGTATGTTTTTAACGATTCAGATCATGCAGCAAACCTATTTTCATTAAAAGAACTAGGTTTTATTTATACCCGTTTAAACAACCCAACCAATCAAATTTTACAAGATCGTTTAGCGGCTGTAGAAGGTGGTGTTGGAGCCGTTGTTTTTGCTTCAGGAACAGCAGCAATTTCAACGGGGTTATTAACACTTTTAAAATCTGGAGACCATATTGTAGCGTCTAGTAGTTTATATGGTGGTACGTATAATTTATTGAATGTAACCTTACCTCGTTTTGGTATTACAACTACGTTTGTAGATGCGTCTAACCCAGAAAATTTTAAAGCAGCAGTGCAAGATAATACTAGAGCATTTTTTGTAGAATCTTTAGGGAACCCAAAATTAGATGTTTTAGATTTAGAAGCTATTGCAGTACAGTCTAAAGCGGCCGGAGTGCCTTTTATTGTAGATAATACAGTGGCTACGCCAGTATTATTAAACCCTCTAAAACATGGAGCGGATATTGTTATTCATTCTTTAACTAAATATATTGGAGGGCAAGGAACGTCTTTAGGCGGTGCTATTGTTGACGGAGGAACCTTTAATTGGGCTAACGGAAAATTCCCTGAATTTACTGAACCTTCTGCAGGTTACCACGGATTGAAATACTACGAAACTTTAGGTGCGGCTTCTTATGTTTTTAAATTAATATTAGAAGGTTTACGTGATTTTGGTGGTGCTTTAAGTCCGTTTAACTCCTTCCAAATTATTCAAGGTTTAGAGACTTTACCAGTAAGAATAAAACAACACAGTGCAAATGCATTAGAGATTGCTAAATGGTTAGAGGCTCAAGAGGAGATTGCATGGGTAAACTATCCTGGTTTAGAAAGCAGTAAATACAAAACTTTAGCAGATAAATATTTACCAAAAGGGCAAAGTGGTTTAGTCACTTTCGGGCATAAAGGTGGTTTTGAAGCGGCAAAGAAAATTGCCGATAATACCAAGTTGTTTTCTTTACTTGCTAATATTGGAGATACAAAATCTTTAATTATTCACCCAGCAAGTACAACGCATCAACAATTAGATGAAACAGCGCAAGAAGCTGCAGGAGTGTCTAGCGATTTAGTGCGTTTATCTATTGGTCTTGAAGATATTGAAGATTTAAAAGCAGATTTACAAGCTGCTTTTGCAACGATATAATTAGTAAAATAATACAACATCCTGCAAGGTTTTGCGATCTTGCAGGAAACAAAATAAACCGACACGATTTTAAAAATGGTGTCGGTTAAATAAAAACTTAGTCGGTTTTAAAAACATAAAGAATTGAAGCACCCATTGCAACATATTACTATTAAAAATTATCGCACTGAAAGCGATGTGCTTAATGCTGAACTTAATTTAAGTTATCAAGTGTTTGGAAAACCACTGGGTAGTGCACCTATTGTGTTAATAAATCATGCCTTAACCGGAAACAGTGATGTTGCTGGCGAAGATGGCTGGTGGTTAGATTTAGTTGGCGATGATAAAGTAATCGACACAAAACTATACAGCGTTTTAGCATTCAATATTCCTGGAAATAGTTACGACGGTTTTGTTGTTGAAAATTACAAGGATTTTATAGCACGCGATGTCGCAAAAATATTTTTGCTAGGTTTAAAGGAATTAAAAATAGGAAAGCTTTTTGCTGCTGTTGGAGGTTCTTTAGGAGGTGGAATTGCTTGGGAAATGGCGGTTTTACAACCCGATTTCACCGAAAATTTGGTGGTTATTGCAACCGATTGGAAATCTACCGATTGGCTTATAGCAAACTGCCAGATTCAAGAACAGTTTTTAATAAATTCAAAAAATCCGGTGCACGATGCGCGAATGCACGCCATGTTGTGTTACCGCACTCCAGAATCTTTTAAAGAGCGTTTTCATCGTTCTAAAAATGTAGATTTAGAGATTTTTAATGTAGAAAGTTGGTTGTTACATCACGGTAAAAAGTTGCAAGAACGTTTTCAGCTTTCAGCTTATAAATTAATGAATCAGTTGCTTAGAACAATTGATGTTACCAAAAATAGACCAGAAGATTTTAATGTCTTAGAAAATATTAAAGCGAATATCCATATTGTAGGTGTCGATTCCGATTTGTTTTTCACAGCAGAAGAAAATAGAGAAACACACAAACAATTAGCATTAACCAACCCGAATGTTACGTACAACGAAATTCATTCGGTACACGGTCACGATGCGTTTTTAATGGAATACGAGCAGTTAGAAAAAATTATAGAAGGCATTTTTGTGCCAGATTCAAAAAAGAAAAGAATGAAAGTATTAAAGTTTGGAGGCAAATCTTTAGGCAATGGCGAAGGATTGAATAATGTAATTACCATTATTGAAAATAAAGTTAATAATGGCGATAAAATTTCGGTTGTGGTTTCAGCGCGTGGCAATGCTACCGATGAGTTAGAAGCCGTTTTAAATCTAGCTGCAAAAGGTATAGATTACAAAGCGCAACTTGAAACGTTTAAAACCTATCAAAAAGAGCCTTTAAAAACTATTGATTTTACTGAAGAATTTACATTGCTTGATAAATTATTTGAAGGTGTTAGTTTACTTGGAGATTACAGCGGAAAGATTAAGGATACTATTTTAGCACAAGGCGAATTATTATCTATTAAAATGGTTGCAGCTTTATTGAATGAAAAAGGTATAAAGTCTAATGCGGTAGATTCTAGAAAACTAATAAAAACTGATGAGAACTTCGGAAATGCAATTCCTATTGCTAAATTATCTAAAGATAATGTCACTGCTTTTTTCAAAGCACATAAAGATGCTGTAAATGTAATTACAGGTTTTATTGCGTCTAACTTAAAAGAAGAAACAACGACTTTAGGTAGAAATGGAAGTAATTACACAGCAGCCTTAATTGCAAATTATTTAGATGCTGAAGAGTTACAAAATTATACACACGTAAACGGTATTTACACGGCAAACCCTGATTTGGTTGCCGATGCTCAAAAGATTAGAGAATTGTCGTTTAGTGAGGCGAACGAGTTGGCCAACTTTGGAACCACTATTTTGCATGCCAAAACCATCATTCCTTTAGTTGAAAAAAATATTAACTTACGTATTTTAAATACCTTTAATCCAGAAGATGAAGGCACCTTAATTACAGCAAAACCAAGTGCTAAAGAAGTGACATCGCTTTCTGTTCTAGATAACGTAGCACTTTTAAACCTTGAGGGGCGTGGATTATTGGGTAAAAGTGGTGTAGATGCTCGAATTTTTAGAGCGCTAAGTATCCACGATATTAGTGTGAGTATTATTTCTCAAGGTTCATCAGAGCGTGGTATAGGGTTGATAATTAATGCAAACCAAGCTACACAAGCGGTAATTGCTTTAGAACGTGAGTTTGAAAACGATTTCTATTCGCAAGATGTTAATAAAATTGATGTTGTGGACGATGTGTCTGTTATTTCTATTATTGGTATCGAGTTAAGTTCGTTCCACAAACCATTTAATGCGCTTATCAAAAACCAGATTACGCCGTTGTTATTTAACAATACCGTTACCGGAAGAAATATAAGTTTAGTGCTTAAAAAATCGCAATTACATAAAGCTATGAACGTGATTCATGGTGAGATTTTCGGAATTTCTAAAAAGATAAACATTGCCATTTTTGGACACGGAGGTGTTGGAGGCGCTTTGATTAATCAGATTTTAAAATCCAGAAGCGATATTGAAAAACGTAAAGCGATTAACTTAAATGTGTTTGCTATTGCGAATTCTAAAAAACAACTTTTAAGTAAAAATGGTGTTGATGCTAATTGGGAGGATGCTATTAAAACGGTAGAAACAGAAAGTTCTATTGAGGATATTATTGCTTTTGCAAGAGAAAATCATTTAGAAAATTTAATTGCAGTGGATAATACGGCGAGTCCAAGTTTTTATGAAAACTACATCCCTTTAATAGAGGCTGGTTTCGATTTGGTATCTTCTAATAAAATTGCAAACACCATTTCTCATAAATTTTATAAAGATTTACGTGTTCAGTTAAAAGAAAATAAGAAACAATATTTATATGAAACTACGGTTGGCGCAGGTTTACCGTTAATTGATACTATTAAGTTATTGCACGAATCTGGTGAGAATATTACTAGAATTCGTGGGGTGTTCTCGGGAACGTTGAGTTATTTATTCAATAATTTTTCTGTTGAAAATAAACCGTTTAGTGAAATTATTCAGGAAACTATCGACAAAGGATTTACAGAACCTGACCCAAGAGAAGATTTTTCAGGAAATGATGTAGCTAGAAAGCTATTAATTTTAGCGAGAGAGTTAGATTTGCATAATGAGTTTGAAGATGTTTCGGTACAGAATTTAATTCCTGAAGCGTATCAAAATATATCTGTGGAATCATTTTTAGGACAATTAGATGTTTTAAATGAACAATACCAGGCTGTAAAAGATAAGCAAGAGCCAGGACATGTATTGCGTTATATTGGTGATTTATCGGGAGATTTATCTCAAGATAAAGGAGTTTTGGAGGTTAAACTCGTATCTATACCGAACGATAGTACTTTAGGACAAATAAAAGGTTCGGATGCTATTTTTGAAATATTTACTGAGAGTTATGGTGAGCAACCTATCGTGATTCAAGGTGCAGGTGCTGGAGCAGAGGTTACAGGGCGTGGTGTGTTTGGCGATATTTTACGATTATCTAAGCATATCAATTAATATTGTTTTTCTATTTCCGCGAAGGCGGAAATCTCAGATTTGTCAGGTTTTTAAAATCTAATAGGTCTTTGGAAGAGAACAAAAAATCCTGTTGGTTAGAAACGAACCATAGCAGGTAAGTGCATTAGGGATTGATGCGGCATCCTTTTTTGTTTTTCTCAAAAAAGATATAGCGGAAAGCCCGACCCGATAGGGGAATGCCCAAATAAAAATATTAAAAATAAATCTTTGAGGTTTTTTAACCTTTATTGAATAGTGGAAATAAAATGAGCGAGAATAAAAAACATTTTGAAACAGAAGCGATACGCACACAGAGTGAAAACACACAATTTTCGGAGCATTCGGTACCTTTGTACTTAACGTCTGGATTTGTGTTTGAGGATTCTGAGGAGATGCGCGCGTCTTTTGCGGAGGAGAAACAACGCGATTTATATAGTAGATATAGCAATCCTAATGTAAACGAATTTGTAGATAAGGTTTGTAAAATGGAAGGTGCAGAGGCTGGTTTTGCTTTTGCAAGTGGTATGGCTGCTGTGTTTTCTACATTTGCAACGTTGTTGGATGCTGGAGACCATGTGGTGTCTTGCAGTTCTGTTTTTGGTGCTACGCATGGTTTGTTTACTAAGTATTTTCCGAAATGGAATATTGAATGTTCATATTTCAATATCAATGAAGTTGAAACCATAGAAAGTTTAATACAGCCAAACACGAAATTTATTTATGCTGAAACGCCTACAAACCCAGGTGTTGATGTGTTGGATTTAGAGTTTTTAAGTGCTATTTGTAAAAAGCATAATTTACTGCTTGTTATTGATAACTGTTTTGCAACGCCGTATTTACAGCAACCTATAAAATTTGGAGCAGATTTAGTAATTCATTCTGCAACTAAATTAATGGATGGCCAAGGGCGTGTGTTAGGTGGTGTAACTGTTGGTAAAAAGGAATTAATTAGAGAAATTTACTTATTTTCGAGATTAACAGGACCGTCTATGAGTCCGTTTAATGCTTGGGTATTATCTAAATCTTTAGAAACTCTAGCGATTAGAGTTGAAAGACATTGTGAAAATGCATTAAAATTGGCTACATTCTTAGAAGCACACCCTAAAGTAAAATGGGTGAAATATCCGTTTTTAAAGTCGCATCCTAAATATGACATTGCTAAAAAGCAAATGAAAATGGGAGGAAGTATTGTGGCTTTTGAAGTTGAAGGTGGCATAGAAGGCGGGAAGTCGTTTTTTGATAGTATAAAAATGTGTTCGTTATCTGCTAATTTAGGAGATACTAGAACTATTGTTACACACCCGGCAAGTACTACGCATGCTAAAGTTGAAGCGTCTGTAAAAGCAGCTGCAGGTATTACTGATGGTATGGTGCGTTGTTCTTTAGGTTTAGAACATATTGATGATATTATTGCCGATATAGAGCAGGCTCTTGCTTAGATTTTACATTTAGTTTACTGAATAGCTATTGTTTTTTTAGTTTCACATGATTTAACATGCTATTTTTATAAAAATTATTTACATCATGAAATTATTAAATATTGTTTGTGCGGTTTTGTTTTTAACTGTTGGGTTTAGCTGTAATTCTAGTGATTCTGGAGAGGAAGAGCAGGTTGATATCTTAGATGTATCTACAGTTTCTGAGTTTTCAGCAAGTGAAGAAACAAAATCAATAACAGTAACGGCTAATTTGTATTGGTACACAGCTAATAATAATGATTGGATTACTTTGTCTCCTACAAATGGAACTAATAATGGTACTATAAATATCTCTGTAACAGCAAACCCAAATACTACTGTGCGAACGGGTTCTGTAAGTGTTATTGGTGGTGATATTTCTAAAAATATAACAATTACTCAGGCAGCAAAAGCTGAAAGTACAGGAGTTTTAGACGCTAATGTGGCACCTTCCAAAAATTTCGATTTATCGACTTGGAATTTAAGTATACCAGAAGATGAGGGTGATGGTACATCTGTTACCGTAACGGTTGCTCAAATAAATGCAGATTATCAAAACAGTAAATATTTTTATACTAATACCGATGGTGGTATGGTTTTTAAATGCTCTGTGGCTGGTTTTAAAACCTCTCTAAATACAAGTTATACTCGAGTAGAATTACGCGAAATGCTACGTGGTACTAATACAAGTATTAAAACGCAAGGTGTGAATAAAAACAATTGGGTTTTTGGATCGGCACCTACCGCAGATATAAATGCAGCGGCTAGTTTCGATGGTGAAATGAGTGCTACTCTGGCTGTAAATTATGTAACTACAACTGGAGATGATAGCCAAATTGGTCGTGTTATTGTTGGACAAATACATGCCAATGATGATGAGCCTATTCGTCTTTATTACAGAAAACTGAAAGATAATGCTTTAGGTGGTATCTATTTTGCACACGAACCTATGGATGGTTTTGGTAGCGAGCAATGGTACGATTTAATTGGTTCTAGAAGTAGTTCTGCTTCTAACCCAGAAGATGGTATTGCTTTAGGTGAAAAGTTTTCGTATAAAATTAAAGTGGTTGGTAATGCTTTAACCGTTACTATTTCTAGAGAAGGTAAAGCCGATATTATAAAAACTATTGATATGGTGAGCAGTGGTTACGATAAAGGCGGGCAATATATGTATTTTAAAGCTGGTGTTTACAACCAGAATAATACTGGAGATGCTGATGATTATGTACAAGCTACTTTTTATTCACTTGAAAAAAGCCATACAAATAATTAATTTTTAAACTTATATTTTTTAAATAAGTATACTATAGATAAGAGAAAAAGAGCTCCAATAATCCAATAATAGGTGTTATTTGAATTGTTTTTAAAACTTATAGCATCTGTATTCCCTATAATATAAAAACTTCCCCAATAAAATGGGTTGGTGTAAAATGCTTCTGTATTAGCCAGGTATTTTAATTTAGCTTGTTGGAGTGCTTTGGGTTTATTCATGCCTTTTTTTAGGTTTGAATAAAAACATTTCATTAATTCGGGAGTGCTTTTGTCATGTACTTCCCATTTGCTTAATAGTAAGCTTTTGGCTCCTGCGTATTGAAAAGCGTTTCCTAAACTCATTATACCTTCCCCGTTAGCAATTTCACCTATACCAGTATTACAAGCACTTAATACAACAAGATTTGCGGGAATATTTAAAGCAAAAAGTTCATGATTGTATAAAATGTCATCCTCTATGGTGTCTTTGCTTTTTGTGAAGAACAATTTTGAGTTTTCTGGATTTTCATTATCAACCTCTCCATGTAAGGCTAAATGTAGAATGTTATATTTTTCTACATTTTGTTTAAAGGTAGATTCTACGGCGTTAACTCCATAATAATATTGACCATCTATAATTTTAGATATCATGTCAATTTCTTTTCTCGCACCAGGTAAATCTTCTTTAATATCATTAGCAGGAGAAACGCTATTTTTATTCGGTTTTTTAGTACTTGGTACGTTTGAATATGAAAAGGCGAGACACTCTTTTAAGGTTTTAGATTCTGAAGTGTTTTTTACAATAGGATTGAATAATAAATCTGCTGAATTGGAATAAGAGATGGCATACTTTTTCAGTAAATATGGCAGTTCTCTGCTATTTTTATTGTTGTTATTCGTGAGTAATAAATCAAAATTTAAATACCATAATATATCATCTGGGATAATTATTAATTCATCACCTATCAGTTTTTCATCTAGGGGTTTAATAAGTTCTTGATATAAAATTGATGCTATTTTTTTATAAGCATTTAGATTTTCGGAAGTTATTGATGCATTAAAGCGTTCAATTTTTTTATCTAATTCAGAAATTGTTAATTCTTTTATTGAAATATCATTTTTTGAAATTGTAAAGGCGTAGATTTTACTTTCAGTAGAGAAAAACTCTAATACCGTCGTTTTATTATTTATTTTATCTTGAATATCCTTAACAGAAAAGGACTCTGTTTTATGCTTTAATTGATAATATTTGGGATAGTCCTTTTTAAGTACTTTTATTAAAGAATCTTTCTTTTGATTAATAGTAAATAATTCGTTTTCAAAGCTCTTAATTTTATCTGTATCTAAAATGTTTTCAGATTGTTCTGCAACAATTTGTGATTGATAGTAGGCTATATCTGATTTGATACTTTTTTCAAAATCCAAGAGTTCACTTGGTAGGTTTGAGAAGTTTTTAGCATTAATATCATTGAGTAAATCTTTTAAAGTATTAGATCTGCTTTTTTCGGTAAAGTGCCATGCGTTTATTAGATGTTTTTTTTCTGTTGTATTTTTATACTGTAATACATGTGCAGCAATAGCATCTGCATAAATTGCTTTTGCTTGTTCTGCTAACACTAATTTATCTTGATGATTATTTATTGATTCACGGATATAATCTATAATATAATCCGCTTGATAATATAGTGTTGCACTTTGTTCTAGCAGCTCGTTATCCTTAGTTTGGATAGATTGAAGTTCTAATGTCTGTGCCTTTTTATGTGTCGTTTTTAATAATAATTGGTGATCAAAATAATTATTAGGATTAAAGGTCGCGCTATTATTCGCATCTGCATTTTTAGAGTTGGAAACAAGAGCGCTATCTAAATATTTTAAGGCAATTTTGTAGTTTTCTTTTTTATAATGGGTAATACCCATATTGTAGTGGAAATTTGAAGCTAGTAAATGCGTAGCTCCATATATTTTTTGAGTTAATTTTAGTCCTTTTTGATTATAATTTAAAGCTTCATTATAAAACTCATATTTATATTTGAGTTCTCCTAATAGCTTTAGTGAATATGCTGTTTCAAGATGATTACCTAGTTTTTCTTGAATAGTTAATCCTTTTTTAGAATATTTTAGAGCTGTATTATATTCTCCTTTAGAAGAATATAGAGAACCAATATTGTCATACAGTTTTGCTATTTTATCTTGGTTTTTATCTAAAGTGGTTTTGTAATACTCCAAAGATTTGTTTAAATATATTAGAGCGTCATCATAGGCTCCCAACATGCCGTAAGTATTGCCAATATTCATGTAAATTAATGACAGTAAAGAAACCTCTTCTTTAAAATGCTCAAGAGTTATTGCTAAGCTTTTTTGGTAGTAATTTAGAGCCTTATTTAATTCTCCTTGAGATTTTAGTATATTTCCGGTATTGTTGTAAACACCTAAAATCCCTTTATAATAATCATTTTTAACAAAATAGGGTAAAGATTTTTGGTAATACATCATAGCCTTATCATCTTGCATAAGATCAAAATAAATAAGTCCGATGTTTATATAGCTAAAGCCAATATTTATATGGTTTTTTTCTAATGATTTTATATCAATATTTAAGCTTTTCTCTAGGTATTTTAATGAAGTGTGTAAGTCTCCTAAATTATAATAACAGAGGCCTATATTATTGTACCTATTTCCTATAACTTCATCGGTCTCTTTATGTGCCTTCAAAGAAACCGTTAAGGCTTCTTCAAAAAAACTTAAAGCCGTTTTGTAGTTAGACTGAATAAAATTTAAACGTCCTAAACCCGAAAGCGATATCGAGATACTCTCATGGTTTGTTGATAGTTTTTCCTTTTTAAGCTTTAAACTTTTCTCGTAAAATTTTTTTGCCTTATTATAATCTAAAGATTCCTCGTAGCAATTGCCTAATTTATAATAGCAATCTGCTGTTTTTTTGAAAGCACCTGTTTTTTCATATACGTTAAGAGCTTCATTAAATAAAAAAACAGATGTATTAAAATCTCTTTTTTTTAAGAGTGAATCTGCTGTTTTGTAATTTATAGAAGCAGCTAAAGTGTCAGCTTTTTTTTGAGCATGCAAACTAGGTGTAAAAAGAAAACTAACTAAGATCCAAAAGAAAAATAGATGTTTATTCATTATCTTGAGTATTGAAAACGTTAAAAATATTTGTTACTAGATATTTTTACTTTTCACTCTCTTAGTTTCAATTCTTCAGTTTTGTTTCTAGGTAATTCTACAAATTTTTCGGCAGTTTCTATATCGCCTTGTTCAAGATAAATAAGGCCTTTATACCAATTTGCTACTTTAGATTTTTTACCTGTAGGGTATTTAGAAAGCGTGTCTAATGTTTTTAAAGCAGTATCCGAATCCTCTTTTTTATAGAAAGATAAGGCTCTAAGCAGTAAAACATCTTCATAATAAATAGTATCCGCTTTATAATCACTAAGTAAGTTAATGGTAGATTGGTAATTCATGTCGCTATAAGAGCTATAAGCACTGCTAACGAGGCTTTTTAAAGAGTCTTTTTTAGTACTACGAATGGTATTAAAATTCAAACCAATTTTTTTATTCCAAGAACTAGCAATTAATTTATTTAAGTCTGGTTCTTGAAATGTGGAATTAAGTTGCCAAATAAAAAATGTTATAACAAAACCTGCCGCAATAGCAGCAATCCATTTCCATGGTGTTTTTTTTGTCGCTATTGTTGTTTCCTTATCGTTCAATAGGGGCTTCCATTTTTCTGTTCTTGTCTGTTTATCTTTATCTGGATAAGTCGTGTTTACTATATCGTTGGCTGCCTTATAAGCTTCGCATCTTTCGCGAAATTTTATGTCGAGCAATATTCTTTTTTCAAATTCCTTTAATTCTTCATAAGAAAGGTCTAAGTCGAAAAAACGTGTAATTAAGTCTAAATCTTTTTCTGGAATCATTATTAAGAATTATTTTTTTTCAAGTTAATTAAAGCTTCAGTAACTTTTTTAACTAGTCTTTTTTTACAATTATATTTTGCTTGTACTAAAGCTTGGTAATTATTATACCCCATTTCTTGTTGTAAATCTTTTAATTTTATATTGTTATCGAGCTCTGCCTCAATAAGTTTTTTGCATTTATCACATAACACATTAATGGCAATAGATAAGGCCTTGTGCTTTAGTGAAATATCGTTTTCTAAATCTATTTTTTCCTGCTCTGTTACCAAAATATCATTCTTAGCTTTATTGAGGTTGTGTGCATTATTATCTACTAAAATAACAGAGTTCCATGGCTGTCTTTTTTTATGTAGCCATGCGTTTCGGCACATCATATAAATATAGGCTATACTATTAAGAGGTAGTTCTTCTTGTTTAATAACAAAGCGTTCCCAAAATTTATGCATAGATGTTATAAAAACGTCTTGCGCATCGTCTCTTGAGTTCGTGAGAGCGGTTAGTTTGGGTAATAGTTTTTTGAAAGTATCTTCAAAAAATCTATTAAAAGGAAATTCATTTCCATTAACGGCGCTATCAATTATTTTTTTGATATTAATTTCTGTCATAGGGAACCACAATGATACTAAAAATAAAGATATCTGCCTTTCTGAATTTCTTTCAGTTCTGAGGGGAAATAAAAAAAACTTGTTATTATTTTTTTAATCTACATCATATACGTGGGAAGCCATGGTAATAGCCTTTTCTTATTTTTAATAAGGGCGTTGTGTTGTAAAAATGGTTTCTCAAAAAAAGCGGTAGCCGAAAAGCTTATACAAATAGAGTAGGTGTTTAAATAAATTTTTAAAATGAAAAAATTATCAAATTTTAAAGACAGCAAAGTAGAGTTGAAAAATGTTAATGGTGGAACTACGTTTTCTGTTCAAGCTATAAACGCATATCCAGGAGGAGATTCTACTCCAGGGAACCACGTGTCAGCTTTTACTTCTGATATTAATGGAGTACATAGTTACACTGATCTAGAATTAAATTACACATTTAAACCACGATGGGTTAATTAAAACTAATCAAAGACACTCTAATCTTTAGAGGTTTGGGTGTCTTTATTTAAGAAGCATAGGTCTATAAGAAATAGAGAATATATAAAGTAAAACAATTTAAGATGAAAAAATTAAATGATTACCGTGATTTTCAATTGCAAACTAAAGCAACAAAAACCGTTTTTGGAGGAACTGGAGATAACGGAATAATGAATGGGAATTGTACACCAGATCCTATAGGTGATGAAATAAGAAAGAAATTAGGATTATAATACTTAAAAGCGGTAGCCGAAAAGCTTATAAGAATAGAGTAGGTTTAATAATTAAATATCTAAAAACATGAAAAAATTATCAGATTTTAAAAGCAGCAAAATATATTTAGAAGAAATTCAAGGTGGTTCTTATGGTAATCCTTCTCCAAAAATATCAGGTTGGGTAGTTTGGGAGCATCCTGGAGGAGCTTCTACAGCAGGGAATACTCAATCATTGGTTCATGGAGATATTAGTCAAGGATCATTTTATTAATAATTAGTTAATATTAAATATGCTCAACCCTTAACAAGGTTGGGCATATTTCTACTTATGGTTTTACTACTAACAAATAGCCAACATGATACTACACCAGAAAGTGTAATAGATTGGTTGTCATATTATAAACAGGACTTTAAAAGGCTTCATGCAGAAAATTATTCTAATTGGGATCTTAAAAATATCGAAAAAGTGAGTACCGTTTGGTTTTGGAGATGGGGTTTCGTTAAAGGGCTTCCTCAAACCACTGTTGTTGATAATGAAAAAAATATAATTACTTTAAATGATAATATTAGAGATGAAAATAAAATGCTATCTCAATATTTTATGTATTTGCTTAAATCTAAAAATTGGCTATCTCACCCCAGTTCTATCGATGTTAATAAATTAATTGTTTTAGATGAAGCAAAAGCAGTGGGATTTAATATTCCTGAATATAAAATTATAAATAGTAAAAAGCAACTTCAAAATTTCAAAGAAGAACACGGTAGAGTAATAACAAAAAGCTTGGGGAATACATTTCCTTTATCGAGTAGAGCGTGCTTTACTATGTTTTACACAAAAGAAATTACTAATATAGAGGTTATTTCTTCTAAATTTCCAAGTTCATTTATTCAAAAATTTATACCCAAAACACTCGAAATTAGAACATTTTATTTCAATAAGGAAATTTTTTCTATGGCTATAATGACGCCTAATTCAGAGGTAGATCATAGAGAGTATAGTAAAGATTTACGGAAGGTACCATATCAACTTACAAAGGAAGTTGAAGATAAAATTCACCTTTTAATGGAAACCTTAAATTTAGAAACGGGCTCTCTAGATTTTATGTTAGGGCAAGATAATCTTATCTATTTTCTGGAAGTTAATCCGATTGGGCAATTTTCTATGGTATCAGAACCTTGTAATTACTTTTTAGAAAAAAAAGTAGCATTACACTTAAAAACACTAAATGAAAAAAAACATTAAACAAGGGGTAGAAAATTTGTCTTTATTATATCAGCTTTCTGAAGCTAAAGAAATTGGAGGAGGTACACCTATTCAACCAGTTGTTCCAAGGCGCCCAAATCGAGTTATAAAAATGGAGGTTTATGAGTCTGTTAAAACACCTACAGGCAGTGCTCCAAAACCAATAAGTAAAAGCTTTAATTTTTTTTAATGAAATATTTTTTAATTTTTTCGAACTGTACGCTAACTATAGGTGCAACTAGAACCGTGATAAGTGATTTACAAGAAAATAAACTTTTTTTTATACCCAATGAATTATATGATATTCTAATTGAGCTAAAAAACACACCTCTTATTCAGGTTAAGAATAAATTAGATCT